>CAZUJC010000001.1:0-66885 GCA_964620245.1 uncultured Pseudomonadota bacterium
GCTGCGTATTAAAATCAAAACCGTTTTGCACAAAAAAATCGACCGCATTGGTAAATTGAAATTGGCGAACTAATTGTTCAACAACAGTTTGGATATTTCGCGCATCCGCTACTACATCGAATGTACCTACCGTAGCTCCTGTTGGCACAACCCAAAGGCGAGCCTGATTAACCGCATTAGCTCCAAGTGGATTGTAATTGGTTAATTGATTAAAGCGAGCACGGTTATTGTTCGCAACACCTGAACCATCAGCAGCTAAAAATGGTAAGCCCAAAACAAATTGTCCACCTACGTTTGTCGTTTCTCTTAAAGTAAAAGGCGCATTAGGAACAGTTCCATCTATGCGCTCAATAACATGAATAGGATTGTTATTCTGGTCACTCACCCTAATTTGGTTCATGGTGATGTCATTATTTGCAGGATTGTTAAAAATAACAAGCGGTTCTTGCGGTGCATTTACGGTCAAACGAAGAGCAGATAAGAAATCGAGTCTATAAGCAAATGCATCTTGTACTACTTGAAGTACTCCATTCTCGTCGGGCACTTGTTCATTTTGAAGGCGACGAACCGAATCAAGATCACCATCTTCAAAGTCAGCACAACAACTGTCAAGTTCTACCCCAATATCACGAAACGGAATATCGGCACGCACACCAATTCGGTATTGACACTCACACCCGACTGTTCTGTCGATTGTCAGACCAAAAAATGCGCCCCGTTCATCGTAACTTATGCGCGGGGAAATAACCGAAATTGATAAAAACGGATTGAGCGGATCAATGGTTCCAGGAGCAAAGGCATCTATCCCCAAAAAATCCGGCGAACCAAAAATAACGCCCGTTAATGGTTCTGTATCCAATGTTTCTGCATTTTTGAATGCACGATGCGCGGATCTGAAATAACCAGCTCCCCATGCATCTACGTTCCAGCAGCTTTCCTCATCTTTTGGTCTAGGATAAGGATAATGCCAGTAACCCCATTGCAACGCAAGGGGGTTACGAATTTCACGAGCCACTAAATCGGTTACAACCGATAACCCGACGAGCACTGCTATTATCAGGCGGTGCCAGGTAATCTGTTTCTTCATTCTGCTCCTTCTTTACAAGAAAAATTCAATTTAATATCTAGCATCAATTACGAACCACGAATTGCAACGACATTATTAATGTTGCCCGTTCCATTATCAATATTAATATTAGCGGCACCCGAAGCAGCGATATAATTGTAAGCAAACGGATCGGCTGATACACCACTCAAAAAGCGTGTATACGGGGTGCGTATAATTGCATTATTTATCACATAACCAAGCGACAATACATTCAAATCAGTAAATGCCGCATTTGATTTTGGTGATGAATATGAAACATGATTTCGTGTTACTAGATAATTAAATAATGCAGTCGGTGTTACTGCTGTTGGTTGTGGCGGTTGCGACGCATCATTTAAAAGATCTTTTGAAGAAAAGAGACCAACGGTGAGTGAGCTATTTACTACACCAGAATAACCGGTAACCGTTGGTGTCAATTGAACACCCAGACTTGGAGCTCTCAGTAAAGTTCTCAAATCAACAAGATGAGATTCATCAAGCGACGCAAAACCTGAACGACTGCAGCAATAGCTATCAATCAGCTCACGCCCACGCATGATTTCATCATCACTCATCGTTTGTGGCTGATTAGTTTTAAGCAAGGTTTCAAGCAGCGCTAAAATCAATGGACGAACTTGATCTACCGGAACAACAATAGATCCCTGCTCTGCTCCTAGAATTTGAGACAGTACTGTTTGCGCTTTTTCAGCTAACTCAATACCTTGTTGTTCTGTTGAGGTAATGATGATATCTGCTGGAATAAATTCTTGAACAAAATCAGAAATGCGTTCTTCAATACTAATACAATTTTGCATTTGGATCATGTTTCCGCCACCCAAAATATTTGACACTATCGGGTCAAAATTAAAGGTAAACGAAGTTCCAGGACCAACCGCAAGTAACGAAGCGAGGTCAAAGTTACCCGAGAATATTTGACTGTGGCGGAATGTACCTTCATTAACGTTTATGGTCACATTTCCTACTGTAGCCAGACACCCAACAGTCCATTCGTTTGGAATACCGCTTGGACGCGCCACCATTCCCACACCAAATCCTACAAACCCTTGTCTATTGATTTGGAATACGGCACCGATGCCATCAATTGAGAGATTAAAGTTGACTGCTTCGCCTTCAAGAAGTGTATTACCTACTTGGAACACACCACCCGGCTCTTCATCATTACCAACCTCAAAGCGAGCTTGATCGTTAAGAGTCATATTAATAGTAGTGATTGTTGTGCATGAAATGTCATTTTCGATGCCCAAATAAGTATTCGCATGAACCAACCACTGGGCAGATTCATTCAAAATGATATTTCCACTACCGCTTATTTTAACTCGTATTGGATCAAGATCTGAAACTGATGCGCCAATTTGTTCTGCGACATTCAGTACACGTTCAAGAGAGACTGAACTGTTGTCAGTAAAGACAACCGTGCCGCCACCCATAATCATACGGGCACCTGGTTCAAACACCAGCTGCAATTGTCCTGCAAACTCAATAATTTGATTTGGATTCGTAAATCCTGAAAGATCAAGAACACCAGTATTGAGAATGCGCAGCTCTTTTGGATCATCAGAGTGGAAGGTTAATGTTTGCGGACCGTTCACGGCAAAATCTGGACCGGGAACAATATGGCATACGTTATTGATAATTATATCTTCATTAACTTCAACTGTGCCACTACCATTAGCACATAATGTCACACCATTAATGCCAAGAACTACTGATGCTGAAACAGAATCAACATTACGATGAGCTGTGCTCAATCCAACACGTCCTGCATTTTGAAGCACAATAAATCCAACTGGCGCTTCGGCTGTGTTACATCCAAGTAAGAACACTAGTTCACGAATATTGCCACCATTAACAAGAAGATGTGCTTGATCACCGATTCGTGATCGTTTTATTTGGAATTGATTTACGGTACCTTCAACCGATGGTAACGCTTGCAAATTCGCGCGCGTCACTGGTGGACAGAAACAAGCACTCGGTGTGAATACTGGTTCAAACGGCACAAAGCTATTGCTTCCTACATAGTCCTTCGTTACTGCACCCCAATCCATTGTAAAGTCTGATAAATCTTGCGATGCAGGAATCAGAACTCGCTGACCAGATTGTGTTAAATCAATCTTCCACTGAGTAATACCAACACGATTACGGAAATTGACTTGATTTTCAGGTAAATCAATTACACCATTTCTGCTTCGAACTACCATTGTCGAGAAGTTTGCAATAGCCAGGCGGTCTATAGTAATGGTTCCGTTTTTATCAACGAAAATTCCACCAGATCCAGTTGTGCCACTTGTTTCAGGCAAACCCAAGAAGCCACCATGCGTTTCGAATGAGAAATAATCGCCAAGTATTAATACCGATGGCGTTGTAACTAGCGTTATTCCATCTGGTCCCGTATCGCCATCTGTACCGATCGAAATATTACTCTCATTGCCCAAGAAAATAGTATGAACCGAAAATTGATTTGCAATCGCTGTTGGTGTTGAAATACCTTCTGTTATGCACGAGCTATTTGAGCTCACATCGAGCGAAAGTTTATGCACAGAAGGATCAATTTGAGCTGTTAATTGGAAAATATCTAAATGTGAATCTTTGCTAATAAGTTGGCCACCATTGGAAAGTGAACCTTCGTTTGTTCCTAAAATAACATAGCGACCGTACGCATTATCAATCAATCTACCATTACCATAAAATCTAAAGGTGCTTGCGTTTCCATCAATTTCGTTTGGAATATATAAATCAACTCCAGTAAAACCTGCACCTGTATTAAAACGGATAAACGAATTAACAAACGCCATTGTTGGTCGTGGTTGTTCCGTAGGCAGACAAACTTCGAACGTTTCGCCACCAATGTACGTTGGTTCAGAATTTATTGGTGTAGATCCCAAGTTATCGCGTTCAAGAATAATATGATTCTGATCAGTATGCATCAATGATGTATTATTAAAGGTAATCAAATTATTTACGATAACGCCGCCACTGTTGTAACGTAACAAGTTGCCATTCACATCTGTTGCAAATGTTCTTTGAGGAAATTGAGTTTCTGTTGACTCTGCAAAAACTGAACAGCCAGTTGGAGTTACCGCAAGTGAAAGCACATTTAAGCCACTGTTGCCTCCACCAATGGGGCCATTAATTTCCAACTGCCCTTCAACATCTAATACCAGGTTGCCAACACCGGGTGTCATTTCGTCCGGGTTAACAGTAAACGAAAGAATTGTATCACCACCGATGGTAAACGATTCCTCAAATTCACCTAAATTATTACATCCTGAGCGCAAGTAGATTGCTGAAGGACTACCAAAAAGAATTGCTGCAGGAATAGCTAATCCGTTTTGATTCCCATCAACCACAAACGCTGACGGATTTCGTTCTTTAATAAAATCTTCAACGCTCGTTGCATCGCCATTTGCAATAGCTAATTGAATACGTGTTTGTACCGCTGTTAATGGAGTAAATACTTGTGGAACTTTATTTATGCTGGTGCCAATATAATTAAGATAGGTTAGATTTTGTAGTACTAATTCTCCATTTGCACTTAACACAAAACCGGTTTGGGTGCCAGTTACTGCAAAAGAACCATCACAAAATGGATCTTGCAAATAATTTGTTAACGTTAAATTGCTATTGATTATGGTGAGTAGTGAAGGGGTTCCAGTTCCAGAATTTGCATTTCTAATCTGCATGGTTGCTTCTTCACCAGCAGGAATAGCTAATGCAACATCAGTAATCATAAAGTTAGGTTGATTAAGACCGCCAGGTGCCGTAATTAAATGGCCCATTATGTTCATACATGCTTGATCATCAATACGCAAAATGAAATAGCCCGTTCCGGTATTTGACGGATCAAATGCGACGATGCCCAATTCAGTTGCGCCCGCGGCAACTGGAGTTTCAGCCATAAACGTTAAATACGATTTAGCACCAATTTGAACTTCAGCATTTTGACCAAGCTCAGCTGGACCAAATGTACCAAGTGGTTGGAAACGACTAAATAAAACAGTTGGAATTGAACCATTTTGCTGAGCAATATAGAATTTTGTACCACCACTTGTTGGCAATGAACTGAAGGTAAGATGTTGATCACCTTTGATGAAAAAGTTGATCGTACCACCACCCGAAGCGGTCACTAATAAATCAAGTTGATTTGCACCGTTTGCAGTTCCACGGAAAAGCAAGTCATTCTCAACTTCAAACGTAATTGAACGACCAACCGGGGCAAATAAATACAACCGCGCAGGATTTGTTGGAACACCATCTGCTCGATTACCGGATCCTGTAATAACCGCATCACCATTGGTAATGGTAACAACAATATCGCAAGTATTTGCTCTTACACTAATACCATCTACAAGTGCATTGGTACCAATCACATCAATATCTTGATCAACAACATCTGTGAGCACGCCAGAGCTAAAGCCGACTCCATCGCTCAGGTTATGCCACAACACCGTTGGGCCAGCACAAGGCGCACCCTGTACATTTTGGGAAAGTATCGCACAAAACACAATTAAAATTTTTTTTGCCAACTGATTGGCATTATTCTTCATAACTCCTCGTCCTTTTTATGAATACTACGTCTTTTTTTTAGGTAACAAATATTCCTCTTTTTAATTTTTTACTTTGAAAAAAGTAAAACAATACGAATCAAGACTTATCATTTTGAAATTATAAAATCAAGAATCTAAAGTTTTATCGCCATCCAAAGTTCGTTAATCGTATCTTCAGACATCAATTGTCGAAAGAAATGCAATTGATCAACATTTTGTTGATAGGCAGAAATGAGTTGTTGAGGAGCATTAACATTTTGTAAAAAAGGTATGAGCTCTTGAGTTGCGGGTATAAATGGATATTTATCAAAATGGTGCTTAAGAATTTTTTCTTCAAATAGAAAGTTAATAAATTGATACACTTCATTGTCACGATGCGTATTTGCAGCTATCACTAAGCTATCAACAACTAAGAAACTTCCTTCTTGCGGAATAATAAAATTAATTGCAGAATCACTTTTAAGCGTTTCGACTATAAATGCGCTGCCCATAACCGCAACTGAACATTGCTTGGAACGCAATAAATAATCGGCTCGAACATCGCCATCTACATACGCTTCCACTCTTTTTCTTTGTTCAAATAACAACGAATATACATCTCGTTGTTGCTCAGAACTGAGTTGCTCAACAGTGCCAAACAAATAGTACGCAGCCAAAGCTATGCCTTCTCGTGCAGAATTGAGCATCGTTACTTTTCCTGGCCCCGCTGAATCAAAAATTAATTTCCATGAAGGCGTAGGCGGTTGTGTAAATGCATCATTACGAACACCAAGACCATAGACAGCCCAATGATAAGGAATAGTATATTTATTTTCGGGATCATAATAGGGATTAAGTAAATGAGGATTGAGTCGCTGCCAAAAATTAAGCTTAGTTCTGTCAATCGGTTTAATTAATCTGTTCTGAATAAGTTTCTCAATAACATAGTCTGATGGAATTACTAAATCAAAACCTTCACCGCGACCCGCAAGTAATTTTATAAAGAGCTCTTCATTATTTTCAAAAAACCGTAATTTAACAGTAATTCCAGTTGTAGCTTCAAATTTGCTTAACAATTCTGGATCGATCAAATCGGTCCACGTAAGAACCGTAATTGTTTTTTTATTTTCAAAAAACTTCATCGTAGGTGCATACAAAAAACAGCAGATTATTAAAAACCAAAAAAGAGTCATCACACCGCGCACCATAAATCGATTGAACAATTGATGTATCATCACAAGTTCCTCTCAAAAAAGCTTGGCGCGAATTTTACTTGATGCAAGCAGCAGAATCAAAAAACTACTCACAACAAAAAGTACTGTTGAAAGTGCATTTAAAGTAGGAGATACACCGGTTCTAATAGTTGCAAAAATATACAGCGATAATGTTTGAACAGAGCTACCTGCAAAAAAGAAAGAGAGTAAAAAATCATCCAGCGAAATAATAAATACCAACAGCGTTGATGAAATAATTGCGGGCATCAGTAGAGGTAATATTATTTTCATAAACGTCTGATTAAGCGATGCACCTAAATCAAGAGAAGCCTCTATCAAACTAGAATCAATTTCTTTAAATCGCCCCGAAAGAAGCGGTACAACATACCCCAACCCTAAAATTGTGTGTCCAACAATCAGCGTCACCAAACCTAATGGCACAGCAAAAAACGTAAAAAAAGTAAGCAATCCAACTGATAAAATAATTTCTGGAACCATGAGATTTGCAAAAAAAGAGGTTAATAAAACTTTCATTTTTGATTGAGCACTATAAAAAACAAAAAGTACTCCTAGAAGTAAACTTAAGAGAGCAGAACCCGTTGCAACAATAAGCGAATTTTTGAACGCATCCCAAATAACGGGTGATTGCATTAATTCAGAATACCATTTGAGAGAAAATGAATGCCATGTATAGGGGAAAACAACGCTATTAAATGAAAAAATTATGAGAACCGCAATCGGCACATATAAAAAAACATATGTAGTTGCAAGAATAAGCGACAATACATAACGAGAAAAAAATCCTTCATTCATCAACACGTATGCACCCTTTCACCAGCGATGAACTAATCGCTTGAGTATCCAATTAAGAACAAAAATTGTTAAAAGCAATGCAATTCCACTCACGCAGGTAAATGCGGCACCTTTTTCAAGTTCTAAAGCATTCAAAACATAATATGAAATTGCTGTTCCCACAAAAACATATTTATCGCCGCCCATCAAAAGCGGAATAGCAAATTCACCAAACGTAAGAACAAATACTAAAAAAAATCCGGTACGAATTCCGGGCCAACTCAGTGGCAAAATGACGCGTAAAAACGTTTGCCGTTGCGTTGCTCCTAAATCGGATGAAGCTTCAAGCAAATTTTTATCAATTTTTTCTAAAGCATTAATAATCGGCATAATCATAAATGGCACGTAGCAATAAAACATAACGATGCCAATTGCAAAAACATTATTAAGAAGTCCGATTGGTTCATTAATAAGCCCAAGCCTTAAAAGAAACATATTAACCAAACCATCTCGCTCTAATATGAAAAACCATGCATAAACTAAAATTAAAAGATTGGTCCAAAAAGGCACCACCAAAAAAAACAACAGAATCTGTTTGAATCTTCCTGCACGGAACGCCAAATAATATGCTACGGGATACGCAACCAATAAACAGCTGCTCGCTACTGCAATACCGAGTAAAAGAGAGTTAGCAATAATATGCAAATGTAAAAAATCAAGAACTCGACCGTAATGTTTAAGCGTAATTATTAACGATGAAACCAGTGCAGACCGGTCAACAAAGCTAATAAAAATCATTACTGCTAATGGCAAAAACAAAAATAAAAACTGCCACAACAATGCTGGAATGGAAAAGAAAAAAGGTAGCTGTGTGGCAAAGAGTAGTTTAATTTTGTGGAATGTGCTCATCGTTCCAATAACACCGCGTTTTCTTTTTGCCAATATAAATATACTTGATTTGCATAATCGATTACTTCGCGAGCAAAATGTTCTTCATTTTGTTCAAATACATGTATTAAATAATCATTTTGTAATCGCACATTATATTGTGTCGATCGCCCATGATACACAATTGATTCTACAGTACCGGTTACGTGATTGGAAAAACCATCTACCGGTTTTTTACTAATCAAAATTTTTTCAGGACGCAAACTCATAAATGCTGATTTACGTTCAACCATCGACTCTTTTTTTTCTGGAACAAATACACGAAAAATTCCCAAATGGTCAATTTCAATCGTGGCTTCTTGCCCTTCGACAGAACGCACAACACCCTGCATCAAATTGGTAGTTCCAACAAATTTGGCTACAAAAGACGAGACCGGAAATTCGTAAATTTCTTTTGGTGTTCCGATTTGTTCAATCTGACCATCATGATTCATAATTGCCATCTGATCAGCAACAGTAAGCGCTTCAAATTGATCATGCGTTACATACACAAATGTTGTAGCTAATGTGCTTTGCAATTCAATCAATTCCAGAAGCATTTTTTCGCGCAACTTCAAATCAAGAGCCGCAAGCGGTTCATCGAGTAACAATACATCAGGCTGATTTATCACTGCACGCGCTAGCGCCACACGTTGCTTTTGTCCACCAGAAAGTTGATAGATAGATTTATAGATGTGCTGTTCTAAATGCACGGTTTTTAAAATTTTAATAACACGTTGTTCAACAATGTCCGCCGGTAAATCCTTGACTCGTTGACCGTACGCAACATTATCGTACACGTTCAAATGCGGAAAAAGTGCGTAATTTTGAAAAACGGTATTGATTCGACGCTTATTAATTGGTGCATCGGTAATGTCTTCATCACCAACCAATATTTTGCCACTGTCAACTTTTTCAAACCCTGCTAACAATCGCAAAATTGTCGTTTTGCCACACCCACTTGGCCCCAGTAGCGCAAAAAATTGCCCTGAAGGAATAGTTAAAGTGAGATCTTCAAGAATAGTTTCGCCTTCATACGATTTTTTTACGTTTTCGAGCCGAATGCTCTTTGTCATGCTTTCTCCGACCGCGCAACAAATACCGGAATAATAATGTCAGCTAGCGTGCATGGTATCACAACTGCGATAATTAACAAGATAAATAATGGACCCATATATGGATACCAATTTGTAAAACCCTCAGACACCATATAAAACAGTGCTGCTAGCGAGCTTGCAAAGATATGACCAACATGAGTAATGACCGTGTATGAAGAGCGGGCGCGCGGTCCACTTTTACTAATAATCAGCCCATTGAGCAAACCAATACCTAAAAATGGTACTACGTTACGCAACTCAGAGCCTAAGCAAATATGAAAGCGCATCGAAACGCCTAAAAGCCTGCCGGCCAAATAGGGCATAATAATATCAGACAGCGTACAGAAGAAAAGTGCCGAACAAAGCGCAACAAAAAAACCGCGCATCAAATTGTTAGAAAATTTTGAAAATGTGATTAAAGCACCACTTGCCGCAAATACCAAGTGAACAAAGTGAAAGCTATGAAAAAGAATATGAGTACCACGCGTAACAACTGAGCTATCACCGCGTAACAACCCAAAAAACTCAACCAAGCTCAGTACGACAATACCAAGTGCCACTGAAAAAATCGCATAGGGCAGATGGCACATCAATTCGCCAATCAATGTCCCATCATGATGTTCGTGATCGTGCTGGTCTTTTAGATGATGTTCCATTTTACAAATTCCTTAATTAATTCATCGAAATATAAAAAAAGAGAAGTACTAATCACTATAAAGGTTTTTTGTCAATTAATCAAAAAAAGAAACACAAGAAAAACCTGACTTTTGCAACGAAATTTAGCTTCTAGAATGCATATCCAAGTGTTAAAAACCAAGAATACAAATGTTCTTCCGGCTCTCTTTTGCGCCATTTCCAGCCAATATCAAATCTCAGTGGCCCAATTGGCGTTTGATAACGCAAACCAAATCCGGTTGACCCAAGCAATGCGTTACCATCAACGATGCTTACTGGTGCTCGTGAAAGCAAAATACCAATATCCTCAAATACCGCTCCCCATAATCGTTGTATGATCGGAAAACGAAACTCAACATTAGCGTTAAACACAAAACGTCCACCCTGCGGAACTAAATAAGATCTTCCCTTTTCATCAATAAAACAACCTAAAGGCGGAGCCAAATCTGGCGCGTAGCCACGCAATGAATTTTCGCCGCCCAGATAAAACCGATCAATAGGCATGATATTCTCAAACTGTCGGCTGAAAATGTACCCAAACCGTATATGAAACCCCAACACCGTACGCCACAATGGGACAAAGACCGCCTCTTCTAATAAAAATTTAAAAAAAGGCACACCATTTTTATCAAATGGCACCATTCCTTTACCTGTAATAACAGTCAGCGACCCAGAATGTGGATTCAATTTGTCATCAAGACAATCGATAAAAATATTAGGCTCAATGTATCCATAGGGAACTAATTTATCAATCAGCACCGGTTCAAAATTGATTGCCTGTGCCAGCTCAACCGAAAGATGATTAGTTTCAACAAATTCGATTCCTGCATTTAATGCCAACTCGCGTTTATCTGCGCTATAAATTAGTCCAATCATTCCTCCTTGCTGACGAGCTTGATACAAGGGTTTTGCAAGACCAAGCATAACCGGTTGCATGTAGGTATTATTATACCCTTTTAGTATTAAGTTGATTGGTAAACCTAAAAACCACGGCCGGCGATAAACGCCTGCAAAATTACTATAAAATCGAGTAACATCAATATCAAGACGCAACATATCAGCATAATTAAACGGATTTTTAATCAACAAAGACCCACCCAATTTATAAGTAGGACCGCTCCTAAATGCAAAATTTTTACTCACTTGTTGAAATCCCGCGCGAACTCGAATTTCATAGGGATCATCATGAATCAGTTTTAGGAGTACCGCCTTTTCTTTCTCATCTTCAGGTGCAGTATCGCCGTGAGCATAAATTGTTTCAAATACTTCCAGTTCTCTTAATTTTAAAAATGAGGCGCGTACTTGCTCTTTGTTCCATGGATCACCTTTTTTATAGCTCATTGTTTTTTGCAAAAGCGAAAAGGGCAATGTTGTTGCTCCAAGTAGTACTGTTTTACCGAATTTAACCTGAACATTGCAACTGGAAACATGCCACACAATTTTGGTCAAATCACCATCAAAAATAATCTCATATCTCAGCTGGACTGATAAATAGCCACGCTGTTGAAAATAGTTCAGTAACCATTTTTTTTGATTATTCAAAAGCATTTGAGATAATGGTACCGAATTTCCCATATTAATTGCCTTGAAAGGCCCACTACGCTCCAATTGTTCAAATTGATCTATGCACACTTGATCGATCATTGTTTGCACACCTTCGCTGATACTCACATTCAAACGATACTTATGTGCTGAATTTGTAAGCACGAATTGTTGTTGAACAATTTCAACGTTGCTAAATCCGTTTTCTTGATACCATTTAATAATCTCAGACAATCGCTGCTTTATAGTATCAACATCAACAGAGCACTCTTTTTTAAATTTTTTGAAAAATTTTTTGCGTAGCCATTCTGGAGTCGTATGCTGTACGCCATCAAAATCAATTGTTGCTAACTGTGCACGAACACCTTCGTTGATAACAAAAAAACAACATTGACCTTCTGCTTGAACATCAACTACAACTTGCCAAAAACCTTTAGAGCGATAACGCTCAACAATTTCATCAACAATTAATGAAAGCGGTACCAAGTCAGCCGAACGACCAAATGTTGCACATTGTTCAATCAGGTCTTTTGTTGAAAAAAAATTGTTGCCAAAAAAAACAAATCGGCGCTGAATACCAATTTTTACCTTGAATTGTAAATCAACGGTATAATTTTCCTGGTTAATAGAGGTAGAAAGCTCAATTTGAGCATTAACATATCCTTTTTTTGCTAAGTAATCTTTAATAGCTTGCGTCTCTTGATTTATTGTGCGAGTTGCACAATAGGCTGATGCAATTTTATAGGTTGTCCGTTTTCGTAATTTGTCTATCAAACGAGCATGTTCATCATCTAAATCTTCTCGATCAATTTCGACAGAAACATTTTTGACCAAAAAACGAACGCCTGGTTTTAAACAAACGACTGGTGTCACTAACTTTGCGCGATAATCGTATAAAAAATAATCATCTACATCGGCTGCATAATAGCCTTCATCTCGCAACTCTTTTTTTATTTCACCGATAAAGTGTCGATGTTTATTAATATCAAATGGTTCACCTTGTTCCATCATATATAAGTGTCGATACGTATCTTTTCCAATAAATACACCATCGAATTTTACTTTGTGAAATGTCCAAAAAGCAGCTAATGCAAAATGTAAGTGATATCCCACAGCAGATTGCTGATCAATTTTTAACAATATCGATTCAAATTTATTTTTCTTTTTTAAATAGAAGACTGCTTTTTTAATCTGCTCAACCGTAACAAAACTGTTCTCAGGCAAATCAATAAGATACCGAAATTCTTCTTGTGCAAAAACACTGTCAGTTTCATACGTAATTTTTTCAACAAAAATCGGTTGTGTGAAATGCTGCTCCAATTGCTCAAACGTCAACTCTCCGTGCGCAAGAACTGTCAGATCTGAATACCCATGCGCAATGGTTGTAAAAAAAAAGATAATAGAATAAAAAAATAAAGCACGGCAGTACAACACAGTTTTCCCAAAAATATTTCGCAATACTTATTAGTGTACCAAAACGTGCTCTTTGTACTACCGTACTCAATTTTATTCTATGACTCTAAAAACACCGCGATAATCTTTAACCTTAATAAACGGCTCAATTTGAAGATCTTCAATGTTTTTTTGAACCGCTTCTTTGTGCAGAATATCAATAAACTCACTCAATCTCTCTTTCACGCCGCATGCAACAATCATAATAGTAAGACTCTCGGTCCCTGATGACTGAGCAGTTCCCTCAATCTCAAGATCTCGCGCAGCCTTTTGCACTACCGTTTGTAGAATTTTTTTTGGTGCACGGAGTAGAAATGTAATATGTAAACATTGCTTCATTGACCTTCTCCTTTTTTATTTATTTGAAAGGAACCTAGCAAAACATAATTCCTAATGTCAAAGCAAACTACGCTTATTTCAGGCTCTAGACTCATCATGACAACAACGGTAAACTGTACCCAAGATACGTATTGTTAAGGAATTTCATGACACCATCATCTGTACGAGTGCGATTTGCTCCATCCCCTACCGGATTAATGCATTTAGGAAGTGCACGTTTAGCACTTTTTAATTACTTATTTGCCAAACATTACAATGGAACTTTTATTTTGCGTATCGAAGATACCGATCTTGATCGCAATTTTGATCCAGGTGGTGCCATTATAATGGAAGATCTTGCCTGGCTCAACCTCAAATTTCAAGAAGGCCCAGAAGTTGGTGGCCCCGACGCACCGTACCTACAATCGCAACGCAGTGCAATTTACCAAGAAAAACTAACTGAGTTAATCAATAAAAATCTTTTGTATCGCTGTTTTTGCAGTGTCCAAGATTTAGAACATAAACGTGCTCGCCAAATTGCACTCAAGCAACCTCCTCGCTACGATCGCACCTGCTTGAAATTGTCGTCTATTGATATTGAAAAGCTTTTGATTGACAATAAACCGTTCATCTGGCGCTGTAAAGTTCCGCACGAAATTATACAAATTAACGATTTGGCACGCGGATCGGTTAGTTTCGATCTTGAAAATTTTTCAGATTTTCCTCTCACGCGCGAAGATGGCAGCTTTACTTTTTTATTTGTAAATTGTGTTGACGATATATTAATGCATATTTCGCACGTTATTCGCGGAGAAGACCATCTATCCAACACCGCAAATCAAGTTGTGCTCTATAAATCGTTTAATGCGCCTATTCCTCTATTTTGGCATATGCCAATTATTTGCAATAGTGAAGGAAAAAAACTCTCAAAACGCGATTTTGGGTTTTCTTTGCGTGATCTGCACAATGGCGGTTATTTACCCGAAGCAATTTGCAATTATTTAGCTATTATCGGCGGCTCTTTTGAACACGAAATCATGCCGCTTGATGAGCTGGCACGTGCAGTTAATTTTGAAAAAATGCACACCACCAGTACAATTAAATATGATTTAGAAAAATTACGCTGGGTAAACCATCAATGGATTGTGCGCCTCACGGTTGATCAACTCACAAAAAAAATTCTTCCATTTTTGCATGCTACCTACCCTGAATCGGTCCAGGTCGATACTGCAACAATGGAAAAACTTGTTGCGTCAATCAAAGATGAAATTCATACACTCAAAGATGCCGAACATGCATTACAATTTTATTTTGTAGCACCAGTTTCATCACGTGAAAAATTGCTTGAACATGTTCCAGAAAACTATCTGAATGATTGTTTAAAAATTATTCATGAGCACATAAAATTACTTAATGCACCTCATGAATTTATGGCGCAATTAAAACATGCAGCGCAGCAGCACGGGATTCCACCAAAAATTGTTTTTATGACGATACGTTTGCTCTTAAGTGGAACTGCACATGGGCACGGCATTAATGATATGCTCGAACTTCTTGGACATCAAAAAGCTCTTGAAAGAATTAACGCCGTAAAATAGCAAATCACACAGCAACGGCTTGATTAGCTAACCGATTTGGTAATTTTTCAAGATCGGTCACCATTGCCTGTTTTTCAAATAGTTGCATCAATTCAAGAAAATAATGCTCAAGATCAGCTGGAACAAAAAATTCAAATGTACTGCTTTGTTTATCAACAGTGCGTTCAAAAACTAAATGTTCGTAACTTCGTAAAATTCCTACAATAAACCAAACTTGGCTTCGTGCCAATTTGGCTTGATAATATAAACACACCGACATTTAATATCCTGCAAATTAAAAGAACTATTCATTCATTGCAGCATAGCAATATTACATTCTTTAAGCCAATTTACCCAGCTGATTGACGAACTGCATCTAAAGGTGCTATAAAGGAACAAGAAGCTTTGATAGAAAGGATAGTGATGAAGAAATTTTTCGCACCGGTGCTTTTTTGCCTGATTGCACTCCTGGCATGGCATCACACAACCTTAAGCATCACCATGCTCACGAAAAATGATCCATACCCACTTTATACAACTGCATATCCTTACTACTACCTTCTTTTTGGTACGATTAATTACTTGAAAGACATCAATGCCTGCCCTCATCTTGATCGTTTTAGTTTTACTATTACCCCATTTCATCAAAAAGCTAATATTGGCAGAGATTTCGACGGCCAAAAAGCATTTCTTGGCGATTTAGAAGGCAAATGGAACATGCTTGGCATGCTCTACGGACCAGTCCCAACAGGCGAAACATTAGCGGAAACTGAGCTTGGGCGCGCAAAAACAATTATCTTTCCAGGCTTAGGACCCAATGACTTGGTCCCCAACGATCAAGTCCTTACTGACACTACCGGCAACGTTGGTTTTTTCTCCGTACCACTCAAATATCGAAAATCGGGTGTTCGATTTGAAATTTCTGTTCAACCAATTGAAGATTTTGGCGCAACATTTCAGTTTGGTTTTGCTGACATTAAGCAAACACTCACCAATTTTATCGATCTTACCCAAACCGTTAGTCTTCCCGATTTTATCTTTCCACCTCTTGTTGTAGCTCAAGTTGAACAGCTTTTAATGACTGCCACCGAAGCTCAGCTTACTTTCAGTCAAATAGGGCTTGAAACATGCGATTTCGAATCAGACTCGATTGAAGATCTGCGCTTCTTTGTTTGGTGGCGACATGCTTACGAAATAAATCATTGCAATTCATATTGGCCACGCGTATTTGTTATTCCATTTGTTCAAATTGAAGGGACTGCTCCGATAGCCAAGGTCCAAGATCGCACAAAAGCATTCGCTCTTCCTTTTGGAAATGATGGACATGCATCGGTCGGCTTTAGTGCCGGGTTTCATTTAGACTTTAAAGATACCATTGAGTTCGGATTTTTTGGTGGCTATACCCACTTTTTTCCTCGGACCATCAGCAAATTCAGAATTCCTAACCATTTTACTCAAAGTGGCGTGTTTCCATTCTCAACACAAGTTCGCCGGTCACCTGGACACAATAGTATTTTTGGTGTGTTGTTCCACGCCTATAGATTTATAGATCGTGTTTCATTTTATGCCGAATATGATGCCATTCACCACACGGAAGATAGCATAGAGCTCATTACTCCAGATAGTGCATTTATCCCGCGACAGGTTGAGTGTTTATCAAAATGGCGCGTGCAGGTGCTTAATACTGCTCTCAATTACGAAGTTACTCCAAATATCACTATAGGAATTGCTGCACAGTGGCCAATTACTCAGCGCAATGCCTACAGAAGCACTTCATTTTTGGGCTCTATCATCGCCACCTTTTAACCATTATTTAGCCCTAGACAGCGCGGAATAAAAAAACTATAATGAGGCTATGAGTTTCATTTTTAGCTACACCCCCTAAATGATGACCTGAAAGGATCGTGTTTCTCGATGAGTAAGAGAAAAGCTAATGTTATTATCAACGTAAATGCAAATATAGAAAAAGCGCTCAAACAATTAAAAAAGAAAATTGAGCGAGAAGGTATCGTAAGAGATATGAAACGAGTGGTGTATTTTGAATCACCAACTCAAAAAAAACGTAAACGTCTCATGCGTGCCGTCAAACAAAACTACATTCGCATGGCTTCACAAAAATTGATCTAACTTAAAAATTTATCCATGAGCATTTTTGAATCAAAACGAGTAAGAGATATAAAAAAAGCACAAAAAGAGAAGCTCCTTTTCCGCGAGCTCTCTCAGCTTTTTTTACAAGCAATTATTGATGATTCACGATTACGCGATATCTATATGAGTCGCGTATCTTTATCAGCCGATAAAAGCATGTGCTTTATTTATTTTTACACACCGCAGGGTCCAGCATTTTTTGAAGAAAAACTGGATATTTTGAAGCTGTACAAACCATCACTGCGCAAATCTATTGCCGCTAAAATTGATGCGCGATACACCCCTGACCTCATGTTTAAATATGATGAGCAGTATGAAAAAATAGAGAAAATGGAAAATCTCTTCGAACAAATTAAAAAAACCGACAAATGATTTTTTTAAACCCCATCATTCTGATTCCATTACTTTTATGTTGGGGTTCATTTTTAAATGTTGTTGGCTATCGATTAATTCATGATGGATCAATTTTTTTTGGACGCTCACAGTGCATTCATTGCGGCCATCAACTCGCGTGGTACCATCTCATTCCCGTTGCATCTTACTTTTTTTTAAAAAGAAGGTGTGCCTATTGTAAAAAAACAATTTCCTGGCTCTATCCTTTTATTGAGTTATTTACTGCACTGAGCATTTATGTAATGTTCTGCACCGTTCAGCCTCAATTTTGGCCTGGCTATTTTATCTTTTTTTCTGCACTCCTTGTTACGATTCGAACCGATCTTGAAACTTTCATGATTTCTCGATTTGCTACCCTATTTTTATTACCCCTGGTTTACCTGCTTTCTTATTTACATTATATACCACTGGACGCTCTCCAGGTAAGTTTGGGTTGTTTAACTGGCTATCTGTTTCTATTAGCAATTTCATCGATTTACTATTGGTTAACAAAACGAATTGGTATGGGCCAAGGAGACGTTGAACTTCTTTCGTTGATCGGTGCATTTATCGCAGTCGATGGCTGGTGGATTACACTCGTCATCGCTTCATTTCTTGGATCATTGTCCGGCATTATTTTTTTATTCTTTTCAGATAAAAAAACTACAAAAATTCAAATTCCGTTTGGTCCGTTTTTAGCTTTTGGTGCAATCAGTTATGTTCTCTGGCAATCACAATTAAAATCGTTGCTTTTAGCTCTCTGAAAATTTTTGCATTAAATAATGAGGCTGCTCAGGCAGATCACAGCGCAATAAAAAACACGGAAATGGTTTTCGTTTTAATTCATTTTTCCATCGCACTACATGCTCATTTTTTTCAATTAACTGACAGGCATACATCATATAGGCATAGAGTCGCCAATCGGCTGCATTAACAGATGAAGAAAAACTTTTTTCGATCAATGAAATTGTTTTACCAGGATTGCGTTGATAAAAAAGAAGATGAATAGCACCCAAACGATATGCACTCGTAAAATGAGGGTCAAGTTCAGTAATCCATGTAATCCACGAAACACACTCCGCTTCACATAAGCGATCCACACCGTGTTGCAAAAAATAAAACCAATACCAATCGGCCGCCATGAGTTTCCACGAACCAAAAAAATCGGACCCATATTTTGGTGAACAGTTCATCTTAACTAAATTGTGTGGTAATTGCTGGTTAATCAAACTAATATGCATCAGGCTTGTCGCCAAATAAAACAGTATAACCATTCCTACTGTTTTAATCGTTTCTTTATGCCAAATCGTCATGCGTAATTTGAATATCATGATGTTGATTTACGGTTAGCCTATCAAGAACACCATCGCCATCAATGTCGCCAACTGCTGCCGCTAGAAATGAAGTAGCGTCAGCTTTAGTAGTTCCTAATTCACTTGAAACGGCACCCAATTTACCGGTAAAACAGCACTGTCCTTCTTGACCACTAAAACCATAGGTATAATAAAAACGTTCATTGGCACCACCGCCACCATATCCTTCAGGTTGCCATCCTGCGCCATCTTTACCAGTGAGAACCACCGTATATTTGCCATGTTCAGCCCAATACGCTTTTTCTGCTAAATAAAGACTACCTAAGTTCATATACGCTTCAGTTCTTTTTGCTTTTGCTAAAAAACGGAAAAAACTCGGCATTGAAACCATAGATAAGAACGCAACAATTGCAACAACGATCATTAATTCAATGAGGGTAAAGCCCCCATTATGAGTAACCCTTTTCATACTTTTCCTCTCCCCCAAGCCCCTTAGTCCTATGCCTATCATAACGAAATGAGTAATGATCAAGTCAATAATCGCTTGAAAAAACTGTGCGCACTTGGAAATAAAAACACTCCTTTATATCAAAAATAGCCAAATTGCTTTCAAAGTAATCAAAATGACTACCAATCCGAGTTTTTTAATCTTTTGTAAATAAAAAGTCTGATTTTAAGCCAAAATTCATTGTTTGACATTTTTCCTGAATATTATATTCTAATATCTATATTATGTTGGCATAATTTACAGTTATATATTTTTTCTGGCCAACAAGTCATTGCCTTTGTATAAAAAAGGGCGATTGAAAAACTAAAAAACACCGTTTGGAGTGGAGAAATTATGATCAATCAAAACAAACAACAAGTTCCTCAAAAAGGAACAATGCCTGGCTCAACGCGAAATTATAATGAAGTAATTGAATTTCTCGATAGCCACTGGTTGGCAACACGAACTGAAAAGAATGTCGCTGCAGTGAAAGCACTTGATAAAGCAGTTGGCAGTCCGTCAAAATCGGTTCCAACCATTCTGGTTGGTGGTACCAATGGTAAAGGGCTTACTATTAATTTTACCGCTCATTTGCTCAAAGAAGAAGGATTAAAGGTAGGCGCTTTTTACAGCCCACATCTTTTGACCTATAACGAGCGAATCTCTCTTAATAATGAAACGATTTCCAACAAAAATTTTACTGAACTTGCAAACGAAGTAATCAACGCTGCATTAGTAAATGATATTAAAGCAGATTCGCTTGATATTTTGACCATTATGGCATTGCTTTATTTCAAACAGCAGGAAGTAGACGTTGCATTATGCGAATTAACGCTGGGCAATTCTGTTGATCCGCTTTCAATCTGTTCTGCACACGTTATTGCGATTACTCGTGTAACACAAAATAATGCAACTATTGTTGAAGAAGAAGTTCTTGAAAAACAAATTTTAGATTTGATGCAATTTTGCAAATCAACAAGCCATGTTGTTTCTGCAGATCAAAGCAAAGCACATTTACAATTAATGCTTGATGAAACAAAACGAATCGGTGCACAATGGTCTATGCCAATTCGTAAACTCGCACAATTACGTTACCCGTTCGAACAGCTTTTTGGTCGTTGTGCAGCACTTGCTGAACGCATCAGCCAAATTTTTGTAGATAATTTTGCAAATAAAGATGCACTACATATTGAAAACAGCTTGCTTGCAAAACTTAAAGGTCAACGTGGCCGTCCAACTCTTGAAAAGAAACGGTTCGATGAAATGAACCCTAAAAAAACTATCGAGCAATTCTGGAAAGAAACGACTACTTCATTACCAGCTCACTTTGAGCTTCTTGACAAAGAAAAGCCAACGATTTTACTCGATAATGCCAGCAACATAGATGCTCTCAAGAATCTATTACTTGGTATTCGCTTGCTTCATTATCAACGTCCACTCAAAGGGCTTACATTCATTTTTGGCTGCGACAAAAACAAATTACATGTTGACGAATTCTTGCGTTTACTGCGCTATTTCTCAAAAAAGAATTCGGCCAATGTTATTTTCTGCCCAATTTCTACCACTATTCCAGGTGTTAAAACTGAATCATGGGATGTTGAACAAATTGCAATCGACGTAAAAAGTCTGAAAATTAAAGCCCGTTCTGCTAAGAATTTTGAAGAAGCATTTGACGCTGCAAAAAAATCTGTTGATGAACGCCATGGTTTGGTAGTGATTACAGGCTCTCCGTCAATTGTTGCAGAATATTGGCATCACAAAGGTATTAAGAAAATCTAATCCATGAACTTTCTCAGCTGCGTTTTACCAATCGCTGTTGGGTGCATAAGTGGAATAATGTATGGGCTTTTGTTCGTAAGAGCAAAAGCCTTTTTGTTTAGCAACTCATCATTTGCACCTCTATTCACTTTCTTGCGCCTACTGGCACTCTCTCTTTTTTTTGTTTATGTATTGCGTACCTCGATTGTTCATTCTATACTCGTATTAATAACCTTTTTTACTGCATTTTGGTTGATCATTTTCAAAAAGGCCACGCAGCATGGAAGCTTTTGAAGGAGTTGAATCGTCACTCTGGAACCCATTTGGTTGGTTAGGTATAGATAATAATCTGCTCAAAATTAACGGCTCAACAATCGTAAACACATGGATTGTTCTGCTTTTACTTTTTGCATTTTTGCTTTTTTGTCGTCTACTTTTTTTCAAGCAACCGATAGTGCGCTATCTTGTCTCAGCGGGTGTGAAAAATTTTATGGAGATGGTTGTCCACAATATGGGTACTTTCATCTATCCACATTTTTTAATGGTTATTTCTCTTTTCTTATTTATTTTAGCCTGCAATTGGGTAATCGTTTTACCCTGGACCAAAGAACCAACATCCGATATAAACACAACAATAGCGCTCGCGTTAATTGCTTTTTTTTACAAAGAAGTTGCTTCGATTAGAGCGCGCGGTTGGTGGGGATATTTTGAAGAATTTTTAGAACCATTTTTTATCATGTTTCCAGTCAATGTCATTGGCCACTTTTCAAAAATAATTTCACTCGCTTTTCGGCTTTTTGGAAACATTTTTGGCAGTTCTATCATCATGGATTTGTATACTCATGTAATTTCAATGATTTGGGTTGCTGAAATCGTCGGATTATTTTCAGGCCTCAATTTTCTTATCATTATCTTTTTTGGGCTTTTTGAGGGACTTATTCAAGCATTCGTATTTGCCATGCTCACGCTAACCTATATTAGTCTGGCAATACAAAAAGATCTTCACGGTGAAGGAATTTAGCATGATCGATCCGTCACTTCTGCACTATTCAAGCATAGCAATCGTCATTGTACTCACAACTATCGGTGCAAGTGTTGGCAGCATACGTGCAAGCAAGGCAGCTCTTGAGGCAATCAACATAGCACCCTCTTCTAAAAATGAAATAATTCGCGCTTCAGTAATTGGGCTTGCGCTTATTGAAACCGCTCCCATTTTGGGACTCATTTTAATCTTAATGCTTTTGTTTATTGGTTCTGCAAGACCAACACTTCCTGTTGCATTAGCAGAGTTTGGTATTGCTATTGGTATGGGCATTACCGGATTTGTTGGTGGGATCATTTCTGCTTATCCTACTCAGGAAACTTGTTTTGCCATTGCTCGCCAGCCTTTTTTTAGTCAAAAATTACTCAACTTGATGGTAATCACGCAATCAATCATCCAAACACCATTATTGTTTGTATTTATAGTTTCTCTCTTTATTTTTTTTCAATTGACAGCGATTGTTACTATCAAAGCTGGACTCATTTTGATGGCATCAGGATTATGCATGGCCATTGGATCGATTGGTCCATCAATTGGCCTTGGTAGATTCGCTCGAACCGCGTGTAAAAGTGTTGGCACAAACCGCAAAGCCTACAGTTATATTCTCCCGTTCACTCTCATGAGTGGCGCATTTATTGAAACACCTCTCATTTTTGCATTTCTCGTTTCACTTATTTTACTTGGAAATGTATCAAGCACCGATCCGTTGATTGGTGTACGATCAATTTGTGCAGCATTGTGCATTGGCATTGGAACATTTGCTCCAGGCATCAACTCCAGTAAAACGGCAAGCTCTGCATGCCAACAAATGGCATTAAATCCGTTGGCCTATTCTTCACTTTCACAAATAAGCATGTTTAGCCAAGGAATCATTGATGCTGCAGCAATTTATGCATTGCTCACAGCACTTTTTATTGTATTGCTCAAATAATTAGGAGAATAAAAAAACCAGACACACTTGATACGAAAGAATCTGGATGAAGAAAAAGGAGTTGCATGTTTTGTACATTATCACCAAGCTTGAACTTGGTGGCGCACAAAAAGTTTGCTTGAGTTTATTCAACGGATTATTGTCTCAGGGTCATCAAAGCTTTCTTATTTCTGGTACTCAGGGAATTTTAACCAATCAGGTCTCTCAAAAAAAAAATGTCATGTTACTTTCTTCATTCGTACGTGAAGTTGGTTGGCGATCGTTCATTAATGAACTGCATGCTTTTAAAGAACTTGTACAAAAAATAAAAATCTTAAAAAAACAATATCCAGAACTTATTATTCATACGCACAGTACAAAAGCAGGAATCGTCGGGCGATGGGCTGCCTGGTTTTGCGGCGTGCAAAAGCGAATTCATACAGTCCACGGATTTGCATTTCACGAGCATCAATCGTGGTTTGCTTGGTTGAGTATTTATCTGATTGAATTGATAACAAGTTTTATTACAACTCATTATATTTGCGTTTCATCACACGATGTAAAAATAGGCATTCGATTATTTCCGAATTTCTCAAAAAAACATTCTATTATTCGTGCAGCTGTTGATACCAAGCAATTTTATATTCCTGCACAAAAGAATAATTTTGAGCGATCATCAGACCGATTTATTTTTGGCACCGTTTCCTGTTTTAAAAAACAAAAAAATCTGTTTGATTTATTACAAGCATTTGAATTCGCATATCAAAAAAATAAAACAATCAGATTGGAAATTATTGGCGATGGGAGTTTGCGTCCCGCGCTCGAACAATGGGTGGCTCATCACCAATTAATGCACGTCATTACATTACATGGCTGGCAGGAAGAAGTTACATCGATCATGGTTAATTGGCACGCTTTTGTACTCAGTTCGCTTTGGGAAGGATTGCCATGCGCGATTGTTGAAGCTCGACTTGCCAAGCTTCCGGTACTTTCATACAATACCGGCGGCATTCACGATATTATTTTCAATGGTGAAAACGGCTTTTTATATAAACAAAAACAATGGCAAGATCTCGCTCAAGGAATGCTCACACTTGCACAAAATCAACAGCTTTACAAAAAATTAGTATCATACCATGACGATTTACGCTCATTTGATCAATCATATATGATTCAACAACATCTTCGGCTTTACCGCGATTTTTAGATGACTTTTTTAAACATTTGCAGTAATTTGTGGAGCATTAAGGGACGCTGACACCTAAGGAATCGTATGCACTACAAAACAGTACTCGAATCAATTGGAAATACGCCATTGGTCAAAGTTAATTTTGGCACACCACCATGTGTTCTCGCAAAACTTGATTATTTAAATCCTGGTGGGAGTATTAAAGATCGTTCTGCTTTGTACATGATCGAAGAGGCCGAGCGACAAGGATTGTTAAAACCCGGTGGAACATTGATCGATGCATCTTCTGGAAACCAAGGAATTGCAACCGCAATGATCGGTGCACTCAAAGGGTATAAAGTTATCATTTCCGTTTCAGAAAAAATCAGCAAAGAAAAAATGCAAACAATTAAAGCATATGGCGCAGAAGTTGTCATGTGCCCACCAACTTCATATTTAGAAGATCCAAATAGTTATCACAGCAAAGCGGTCGAAATCCACAAAAAAACACCAAACTCGTTTATGCCCAATCAATATTTTAACCTTGCCAATTCGCGTGCTCATTATCTCTCACTAGGACCTGAGATATGGAAGCAAACAAATGGTACCGTTACTCATATTCTTGGTGCAGTTGGTACTGGTGGCCATGTAAGCGGACTTGGCAGATATTTAAAAGAAAAAAATCCAAATATTAAAGTTGTAGCACTCGATTCCATTAATTCATGGCGCGCTACGAATGGAAATCCAAAACCATACAAAATTGAAGGAATTGGTGTTGATTTCGCTTCTCCCGTTCTTGATTATTCAATTATTGATGAATTTATTGGCGTAAGTGACGAAGATGGCTTGGGAATGCTCAAAACAATGGCACAAAATCATGGTCTTTTAATTGGACCAAGCAGCGGCGCTGTTGCTTGGGCAGGCAAAGAATACAGCAAAAATCTATCTTCAGATGCAGTGGTTGTCATGCTTTTTGGCGATTCGGGCCGCGCTTATTTAACAAAAGATTTTTATTAAAATCCCTTGGTCAATACTTTAGTTACACAGTAACAAAGTGCACTGTATAAAAGAACATGACCTACAATAAGTGCTGATATACAACACTTAACAACAGGCGATTTTGCACTCGTTGAGTCATAATACTTTTTCAAAACATGATTCGAAGCGTCATAATTATAGAGCGCAAACGAAACAATGGTTTTTTGAGAATCAAGATCAACAGCATCGGTAGATAGGTGATCAACTGATTTTTTTTTGAAATACCACTGGACGAACTCATTTTCTGGATAATAAGAAACTACGTGTGAATTTCTTCGCACATCAACAGCAATAACTTGAACTACTTTTTTTGTTTCTCGCATTGACTCTATCAATGGTTTCCAGGTAAAAACATTGCGCTCTCTGGCTGGAAAGTGTATTAAATCAAATGCTACATTATTTGATTTAGTTTTCGAGATAAGCGCTATCTCTTCTGGATGTTCCATGCAGTACAAAACAAATGTCGTACAACAAAAAATAAACAAAAAATGACGCTTCATTATTTTTCTATTTTTTTAACAATTGGTTTTCTAAGCCGCAAACCTTCACCTTCAAGAGAGCCTGTCTGCTTAATTGCGCCAGGTACAAGTCCAGGATTTCCTTGCTTGCTCGTTGGGCTTAGTTGTTCTTTGGAACTTATTTCAGAATTTTTTTCCCAACGCTTGCTTTCTTTTTCACTCTCCATTGCATACGAATTTTGAATAATCAAAAAAATTAACAGAATCTTAATTTTCATCATTATTTCACCACCTCTAAAAGCCGAAAACTAACTTTTAATTTTATTTTTTTGCTGCTTTTTGACCATTTTTTTTTAAGACAAGATTTCTTTTTACCATCATAATCCCTTTTCACTTTTTGCAGAAAATTTAAAAAAATCTGCGTATCGTTCAGTTCAGATAAATCAACAAGAACTCCCGCAGTTGCGACTTTTTTTTTATCAACATCCATTGCTTTCATTTCTAAAAAAACAAAGCAATACAGAAAAAAAATTATTTTCGCCATTCTTTTCTCCCCAAGCACTCAATCAACAAACCTACTTATTTTTGGGTAGCCGCTTGTTTCTGAGCTCAGGTAGAAGTTGTCTTGGTAATTTGCGTGAAGTTTGTTTCAATTTCTTTTGCGGCAGTGATTGCTGAACAGCTTGAACCCAACTTTGCGCAAGAGATTGTTCAATTTTTGCCTGCGCTGCCGCATACGCTGCGGGATTCATCGAATCAGAATTATCGGCTGCTTGAACATTAAAAACAATGAGCATCAGCACAATTTTTTTTATCATAATCTTCCTCACACAAAACGATTTACCAAAATAAATTTTGCAAAAAAAGATTCCCTATTACAATCAATTTCATTGAATAGATATTTTAATGATCTTGATTTACTCTCTATGCATCGATACAATTTGATCCAGCAAATATTATATTCTCAAAAAAATTGGTGCATCTAATGAATAGAAAATTTTTGTTGTTCGCTTTTTTTTCGTCTTCTCTGCTCACTATGGAAAATAAACAACTGCCTAATCAGCTTACACAATTAAGTTTGAATAACTCACAGAATGTTGTTGCTGAATTTAAACAACGAAGAAACACGTTGGTTAATCTCGTTACACACAAGTATAAAGAACCTGGTCCATGCGTCTTTTTTGCAAGTTTTGATAATGATGCTCGAATAGTCAAGCAAGAAAGTTCGTTTTATTATTTAACCGGTCTTGAAAATCCGGGCCTTATACTCATGCTCAATCACAACAAATCAACTATTTTTGGTCCACAATATTTACGAGACCCGTTACTATGGACTGATCATCCACTGATAACAGAAGAAACAATTCATAATGCAGGGTTTGATGATTATGTCTATTTAGGAAAACCAATCGAACCTGGCACTACCTCTACATTGTGTAATAATGCAGAAGAATTTACGAATTTAATTAATTCATTAAAACAGTCGATTCAAGAAAAACAAAAAATCTATTCACTCAATTCGGCCCACGAAGGGCATTGCACTGAACATATTTCCTTTTTGCGCCATTTGATGAATCACGTGCCAGCAATGACAAGCTCAGTCGAAAATATTTTTGATATTGTTGCACGCATGCGCCGAACAAAATCAGATTACGAAATCAAGAAAATGCAAAATTCGATCGACCTGTCAATAAAAGCATTCAATAGTGTTGCTGCAATCATAAAACCTGGTTTGCGAGAAACGATATTGAAAGCAGAATTTGAATCGGTGTTGACCCAAGATGGAGCCGGAACTGCATATTACCCGATTGTTTCCTCTGGCGACACTATTCACCTTCTTCACCCACAACCAAAATCGTATCGTACTTTGCAAAATGGTGATCTGGTATTAATTGATGCTGGCGCACAATTAGATTATTATTGCGCTGATTTAACTCGTATTTTCCCTATTAGCGGCACATTCACTGAGCGTCAAAAAGAAATCTACAATCTTGTATTAGCAACACAACAGGTTTTGGCAGCTGCTGCAAAACCTGGCATGTGGATTCGCAATAAAAATGAACCCGAAAAATCATTAGATCACATTGCTGCCAACTATTTAAAAGAAAATGGTGGTTATGATTCACATTTACCCCATGGTGTAAGCCATTTTCTGGGCTTAGATGTGCATGATGTTGGTAATTGGGAAGAACCTCTAAGAAAAGGCGATGTAATTACTATCGAACCTGGAATTTATATCCCCGAAGAAAAAATTGGCATACGGATTGAAGATAATTATGTTATTACACAAGATGGTGTACGTTGCTTGAGCGCAGAACTTCCAAAAACGGTTGACGAAATCGAAGCGTGGCTTGAAAAAAACAAAACAAGCAACATCCAATAGCTCAAAAATGCAATGTGGTACCTAGATAGAAAAATATCTAAGTACCACATCAAATAATTTAATTGATGCTTATTTTTTCTTTTTATTTGCAATAAGCTCAACAAAATCATATGAAACTTGTGGCTGCGAAACCAGTATAGCACCTATCGCTGCCGAACCGCCACCGTGTTGTAGCCAAATACCAGGAATGCTCTGAATTTCATTATGCAAATTTGTCAACAAGGGATAATTGATTGGTTGACCTGGTATCGCATACACACCCCATTTTTCACCAGTTGTATCTAGAAAGAAACCGATTTTGGGCCAGCCATTAAGTGGCGGTTGATATGCTTTGACAACAACTTGGCCACTATTGTAAGCGCTCATAAATATATCGGTAAGCGCTTGCCTTTGCTCCATGCTATTTAGCCGAGCGCCGGCACAGAACAATACACCTACCAAAATCTTAGAAACATTATTCATCGCTTGCCCTTTCATTGGCTTTTATCTCTTAACACCATACGTCATCAATCATATTTGAACGGGGATACACAACAAAGAAGTGTACTAGACATTAAATCTACGTACAAAAAATTATCCCCTATCCAGACAGAACGTCGTGGACAGGGGAAATGGAGGTTATCATCTTCAAAACTTTTTAGTATCTTTCAAAAAAGAGTACCCCAACAACAGGCAAAAAGCAAATTTTTCACCTCGGCCACGCCACGAAACGTCTTCTTCTTTTGTTGTAACAGATTTTTATATCAATTTGCAATATTATTTTTTTTATCGATAAAAGAATAATACATTTTTTTATATTGATCTACCATCGTTTCAAGCGCAAAATCATTTTCTATTCGAGCCCGTGCTGCAACTCCATAGCTTTCACGCAAAGAGCGATTTTTGATCATAATTTTGAGCGCATTATACAGTTCACCTTCGCTTTGTGCAGGAACAATACACCCATTTTTTTTATTTTCGATAACATCATGAATCGGCTCGCTGTTTGTTACCACGCATGCACGCTCACAACTCATCGCTTCAAGAAGCGCAACCGAAATTCCTTCTTTGGCAGATGTTTGGACAAAACAATCAAAAAGCGGGTAATAGCCGTATGCTTTTTGGTCAACAATAAACCGTACCTGCTTAGAAATGTTCAATTTGTCAGCGTATGCACGCAATTCTTGTTCCTGCGGACCGCTACCAACCAACACTAATCGAGCGGCAGGAAAATCCCGCAAAATGCGCGCAAAAACCGTTAACAAAAAGTGATAATTCTTAACTGGCACAAACCTACCAACACTCCCAATTACAAAATGATCCCGGGCTAATCTCAAGTGCTCGCGTACAATTGTAAATTCCTGCGCACGTGCGCGTACTGCGGCAGCATCGATTCCATTTTTTATAACCATGACGCGCGCTGAGGGCAAAAAACGATAGGTACCCATAGTGCGCACAATACCTTCAGAAACAGAAACTATTTCATCGGCTAACCATAATGAAAGCGCATCAATAATATTACGAACCGTACCATTTTGATCATTGTTGTTATGCAACGCACAAATAACAGGAATTTTGGTGATTCTGCCTACAATCCGTGCCACCACATTAGCCGCCCATAACGATGCATGAATACAATTAGGTTTTTCTTTTTTGATAATCCGATACAAACGAACAAAAAAAACCGGATCAAACAAGCACACAGCACCACGCAGATGATACAGCGGTATGCCCAAGGTCCTGAGTGATTCGATCATAGGCCCAGGATGAATAAAAACTACCACCTGTTGAATGTTTTTTGTATTCAGCTGTTCAACCAAATCGCACAAAAGCGTCTCAGCTCCGCCCATTTTTAAACTGGAAATGATGTGCATAACTTTGAGTGTTTGCACTAATTACTATCTTTCATGGATTGATTTGAAAGCTCTACCCGCAATTTCTTTTTATCTACTTTGCCAAGTGCGGTCATGGGCAGATCGTCCAGCACAAAAAAGGTACGTGGAATTTTGTACGGAGCTAAATGCTGCGAGCACAAAACTTTCAGTTGTTGTTCTATACCCGAAACTGCTTCGCGAAGTGCAACAAATGCAACTGGAATCTCTCCGATCGATTCATCTTTTTTACCAATAACAGCTACTTTTATGACAGCTGGATGCTGCATCAGTATGTTTTCAATTTCTTGGGGATAAATAATCAGCCCTTTGTTTTTGATAATGTCACGTTCGCGCCCGTAAATTACCAAACGACCTGATCTATCAAAATAGGCGCAATCACCGGTATTAAGCCATCCATCTTGAAGAACAGCATTTGTTTGCTGCTCATCTTGATAGTACCCTTTCATGACGTTATCACCCTTAACCCACAAAATTCCTTTTAAACCAAACGATACCTCTTTACTATTATCACCCCGAATTGAGCATGAAATACCTGGGGCAGGAACACCTACGGTATTAGGTGCACACAATTCATCATCAAAATTAATTGCAATCAAAGGCGACGTTTCTGTCATGCCATAGCCGCTACAAATCCTACGCCGATAAATAAGCTCGAACCCCATTCTAATTTTGTCCGGCAGTGCATCGCCCCCTGAAATAAAATAGCGAACCGACCCAAATGGAATTGAACGCATCAAACAAAAAAGGCCGTACAACGCTGGAACACCAAGCACAATTGTTGGTTGGTGGCGCAATCCCTGTAAAATCAATTTTCTATCAATTTTAGGCACAACAACAATAGCAGCGCCTACAAAAAAATTGCCCCATACGCACGCCAACTGTGCAAAACTATGAAAAAGTGGCAAAACGCCAAATATGCGATCTTGAGATGTTACATCAATAGAGGCCATTCCCTGAGCAATATTGGTAAGAATATTGCGCGAACTCAACATAACCCCTTTTGGTACACCCGTTGTTCCGGAAGTATACAACAATGCTGCCACTTGGTCGGGAGCACGTTTGGGTATTATTAAACTTTCAATTTCCTGCGAACTTGCTGGTTGCAATGTTGCCAACTGCGACTCGGTAATCATGGGTGGAATGTGGTTACTAATCAATTGTATTTTCTGAGCAAGCTGATCCGATGCAATCACCACAACTGGTTGCGCGTCATCCAAAATGTGCTGAATTTCTTTTTCATGTAAAAACGTGTTGAGTGGTATTACCACCGCACCTGTTTGCCAAGCACCATAATAACTTACATAAAATTCAACCGAATTTTCAAACGCAATGCAAACCCGATCACCAGGATTCACATTCATTGCTTTGAGTTTATTGGTAACAGCAACGGCACGAGCACACAATTGTCTAAATGACACGGTCTCTTGATCAGTAATTAAAGCGGGACGATTCGAATACTTGTTTGCAGCAAAGTGAAGTAAGCTACCGGCATATTGATAACTTTTTTCACCCAACAGTGTTTCGTGATAAAATTCAAATCTTTTTAATGAAGCTTTTGTTCGCCGCTGCATTTTCATTCCTCACACTCTATAACGTCAACTGGACATGCCAGAACAGCATCTTTAATTGATTGCGTATGAACTTTTAAATCAACATTATTTTTAACATGGCAAATATTGGTTACTTCAAAAACTGCGGGGGCAATGAATTCACAAGCACCACAGGTAATGCAACCAGGATTAATAACTACTTTTTTCATACCTAAAATTCCTTATGAGGCACAAGACACCGATCTGAAGTTGCGCTATACTTACCATAAAGTTTTTTTTACGATTTATCAAAAACATTACAGCCCAAGGATGAATATGCCTCAGTTGAGTCGTGGCATTTTAATAGCAGTAGAAGGAATCGATGGTTCGGGTAAAACAACCTTGATCAATCAACTTGCTGATCATTTTGGGCAATTAAACCTTCCTGTTCTCAAAACACGTGAACCTGGTGGCAGCCAACTTGGCCAATCGCTGCGTGAATTGTTGCAACATCGCACCTATGATATTTGTCCCGTTGCCGAGTTTTTACTTTTTGCTGCAGACCGGGCTCAACATATGAATGAAATTATTATCCCAGCATTAAATAACAATAAGATGGTGATTTCTGATCGCATGAGTGATTCGTCGCTTGTCTATCAAGGATATGGTAAAGGGGTCGATCTTGAAATGATCAACACGGTCAATCAATGGGCAATGCAAAATAGAAAACCTGATCTCACCTGCTATCTGCGCACGCACCCTGATGTCGCGCAAAAAAGAGTGCACAAACGCGCAGAAACATTGACCGCCTTTGAAAAAGAATCAAACAATTTCACTCAAAAATTAATTGTTGGATTTGAAACACTCTACAAAAACAGCGAAGCGGTAATTGTTCTTGAAGGTGCAGATTCGCCCAAATCTATTGCAAACAGCGCTTTCACCCAAATTAAAAATTGGCTCGTTAATAATCAACTACTGGTTTTATGAATAACACATTTCTTAATCATTCAACACACTTACTTATCGGCCCACAAATCCAAACACGCGCATACATCATAAAATCTTTGCAACAGATCTGGTGCCCTCATAATGGGTGTGGTACATGCATAGTGTGCGATTCAATCGTGGCACAACAACATCATGCACTCTTCTGGTTAACGCCAAACCCACACTATACGCTTGAGCAAATTGATTTACTTATTGATAAAACCGCGTTTACGCTTGAGCAAAACAACTATTTTTTTTGCGTGGTTGAAAAAGCAGATTTTTTAACAACCGCCGCTGCAAATCGGCTTCTTAAAACATTAGAAGAACCCCCACGCGGTTATCATTTTATTCTACAAACACAGCGAATTGAAGCCATTTTACCAACAATTGCCTCACGCTGCTTAATTACTCCTCTGTATTCTGATACATCGGTTCTGATTAATCACCCAGTTGCTATCGTTTTTGTAGCGTTAGATCTTGCCCATCCCGATATTTTTTTAAAACTGATCGACGAACACGAACTGACCGATCGTGAAACAACTGAACTCATTGATCAACTGTTACATTATTGGCTCGAGCAAACAATTCATGACCAACACTCTGATTCATCAAAAAATAAATCTCACCTCATGAGCACGTTGCTCAAAGAAGCATTGAACACTCCACCAATGCCGGGCAGTAGTAAATTATTTTGGAAAAATCTTTTTTTAAAAACACATCAACAACTCGCTCATGCACGCAACTGATACGTAGCCAGCGTTGAATAAACTGGACCGTCAACAGATAGAACTGAACTGCGCAATAAAAATTCGCGTGCAATAAAACATTCGTTGAGTGGCGGAGTGTTGTGCAGATATAATTGTAATTGTTGGCGATCCGTGACCTTTTTAATGCGTGCAATAGTAAGATGACCGGCAAAAGAACGATTATCTAGTTTGATAAAATCGATTAAGGATTGCTGAATCGCTTGCGAAAAAATCGATAATTGCGACGAAACGACATCGATCCACAACAAATGCGCATTTTCTAATGATGGATGAATGGTCAATGACGTAGCGCAGATTTCAAATGGCGCAAAAACGACTTCTTGCAATGCTTCTTGAATGCGTGGCAATTGGTCTACGTGCACATCACCAATAAATGCAACGGTAATGTGAATATTTTCTGGAGCTACAAAACGACCCTCAAAACAAGAGTGTTGTTTGAGTTCATTTTCAATTTCAACAATTTTTTCGCGAAGAGCTGGAGGTAACTCAATGCTAACAAACAATCTCATGAAAATGTCCTCACTTTCATTATTACTCCCTGTTAACCACCTTTAATAACTGCAATCGGTTCTAATCGTGCAACTTTGCGTGCCAACTGTGCATTATGTACAACCTGCACAACTTCCTCAACATCTTTATATGCGGCCGGCGCTTCTTCAGCGAGTCCTGCTTCAGAATCACAACGCACCACAATACCTTGTTTTTCCAATTGCCCACGTAACGCCGAACCGCGAATCATTTTTTTTGCTTGCATGCGAGACATTTTGCGACCAGCACCGTGACAACAGCTTCCCAATGAAAGCTCCATTCCTTTGCTTGTTCCCACTAAAACATATGAAGCGGTCCCCATCGTTCCAGGAATCAATACTGGTTGTCCAATTGCATGATATTTTGCCGGTAGTTCTGCGCGGCCAGGACCAAATGAACGCGTCGCTCCTTTTCGATGCACTAATAATTCCAATTCGCTGCCATCGACAACATGTTTTTCTTTTTTTCCAATGTTATGCGAAACATCATAGATCAAATTAAGTTGTGCGCTGCCCCCTAAAGTTTTTTGCCAACTCTCACGCACCCAGTGGCCAATTAAATGCCGATTTGCCCAAGCAAAATTTGACGCCGCTTGCATTGCAGCAAAATAGTTTTGTCCTTCTTGACTATTAAATGGTGCGCACACCAATTCACGATCGGGCAACTCAATATTCCATTTGCGCATCATTGGTATAAAATCGCGAACATAGTCGGTACATGTTTGGTGCCCTAATCCGCGCGAACCACAGTGAATCATTATTGTTATTTGATTTTTTCGCAATCCCATTATCGAAGCAGCTTCTTGATCAAAAATTTCAACAACTTTTTGCACTTCTAAAAAATGATTTCCCGAACCAAGTGTACCGAGTTGATCGGCGCCACGCATTTTGGCTTTTTCTGAAACACGTTCCGGATCTGCACCGGTCATGCAACCGCGCTCTTCACAAAATTCAATATCACTGCGTTCGCCATAACCTTTTTCAAGCAAATAACCAGCACCGTGAGCCAAAACATGCCCAAGCTCTTTTTCTTTCATTACTAATTTACCGCCTCGACCAACCCCAGAAGGAATTGCGTTAAATAGGGCAGTTGCCAGATCATCAAGACGTTTTTTTATTTCATCAAATTCAAGATTTGCTGCTAACAATCGTACACCACAATTAATGTCGTAACCGATGCCACCGGGTGAAATAACACCGCCATGATCTATTGCTGTCGCAGCAACACCACCGATAGGAAATCCATATCCTTCATGAACATCCGGCATCGCAAATGCATAACCAACAATGCCGGGCAAAGTGGTCATATTAACCAATTGCCACAGCGAACGATCAACACCAATATCGGCCAACATTCGTTCTGTTGCAAAAATTCGAGCAGGCACGCGCATGTCAGATCGAAACGAGCGCGGGATTTCATACAAATACGGTTCAATTTTTATCAGCTGAGATCGATCAATTGCTTGCATGAGTTCCCTTTTTATCTAAATATCGAAAACGATTTCCACCATCCACAGCCCATTTTTCTGCTCAATCGCACATCCATAATACGTTACTGCTTTTATTTCAACAACATCAAAACGGTCGATAACAATGCCATGCAATGTGGCATCAAGATTCGTTGGTAAAAATTTATGAATAGTGACATCAAGATATGCTTCATTATAAACATCAGATAAATATAAAGCATGAGACAAAAAATCGATTAGAAGCTCATCTTTACTATATGACTGAATTGAAATAGGTCGCGCAACTGGCAGTTGAGGACATATGAGTTGATTGTTGCGACGCACGCACCCACGAGCCTGTGGACCAATACTTTGAAACATACCAATGAGTGCATAACGAAAAACGTCTTCGATCGTTTTACCGCACACACGAATTTTTAAATCTGCCGTATGCGGTAACATTTCATACCCATTGCCATGCTTCATACTCATCCTTTATTCGGACTAATTAAATTACTGCCCCGGCTTTTTTGATTTTTGCACTGGTACTTGAGAAGGCTGATGATGATTACTATTCGAGTTTGAATTATAGTTTACGGCCATACTTCCTTCATTAGGGGAATGATGTCCATTCATAAATGCACAACTTCCAGTTGGAACTGGAAGCATCTGTTCCAAATGAGCGTTGCCACTCAGACGCCTCGTTGTGTCACAAAATAAGTGCGATGCTTCAAAACAGCTCACCATAAAGAAACTAAAAAAAATAATCTTCATATTTTTCTTTCTAGCAAGAATTGCTCACTATTTTTAATTACCCAGCCTGATTTGCATTTATGACTACTTGTCCATTACCGTTTTGCGGCTGCGTTGCACTAGTATTGTTATAATAATAGTGCGGCACAAACCCAGCTCCTGGAAACTCAGAAGAATAATGCTGCGGAGATGCGTTATTTGTAACTGCCGCTCCCGTCAACACATTAACAATATTCTGATTGTGATTATTAACTGGCGCTAATTGATGCGGATTGGTTTCTATGACCGGAGGATTGGCTGATAATGGACACACGCTCAACATAAACATGAGTGTCAACAAATTAAATTTCATAAATCTCTTCTTCTGTTAAAAAAAATGAAATAATTCAAAAATATACATATACTATACGGCATTTTGTCTTTTCATTCAATCAACATTTATGTACATTTAATTGATCACTCACAAATTAATTTTTACACTAAAACTCTCTACTGAAATTCCATCATTTTCCATTTTAAAATGATAGTTATCAATCATGCCTGTACCAATTAAAAAATTTTTAACGACGCTTCTGCCTGCACAGCACAATTGGAAACTAACTCTATTGCAACAATGGCATACTATCATGGGCAACCTAAGAACGCATGTTACGCTTGAAAAAATGAGTGATGACACAATAACACTGGGTGTCTTCAATTCGAGCTGGATGCAAGAACTCTACCTCATTTCTCCAACAATTCTTGAAACAATTAACAAAAATCTGGACCAGCCGCGCATAAAACAGATACGCTTTAAACAGATTGTGCAGAGAAAAAATAAGAAAATAGTGGTCAGCTTACCAAGCAAGCCCCAAGAGAGACAGGTATCACTAACCGTAACTGAAAAAAATGCGCTGGCTACTATCCAAGATCCTGAACTGCGGCAATCGCTGTATCATTTTTTAGTTCGTTGCCAACGGGAGAGATAATGAGGCATCACCTAACTACTTTTTTTTTGCTCTGCACGCTCTTAGGCAACTGCATTTCTACATTCCCAACACCTCCCGCTCATTTAGATGATACTCCGACCAATCCTTTTCATCTCTATTTTTGGGCATATTACAACGATTTAACGCACAATCATCCAGTTGCGCAAAAATGTTACGATGCAATTTTTCGCTCTGAAACATCTCCCTTTATCTATGCTGGCTATTTACACCATTTATTTAATACAAATCAATTTGAAAAAATTGTTTCACTTATTCCACAAATCGAAGCGCATTTTCCACAAAATCTTGATTTGCAAATTATTCTTGTAAAAGCACTTGAGCAAACTGGTAAACAAGCGCAAGCTGATAAGCGTATTATGACTTTAGCTACTAATCACAGTACTAATCCTGAACTCATTTATTATGGTGCAGCAGCATACGTACGCGCACATCAATCCCAAGAAGCATTGGCGTTAATTGATCGTTACCTAAAGAGCAAGCCTGAACGAGCATCGCATTTCATTTTTCATTTCATGAAAGCTCAAATACATTTACAACTTTTCCAAAAAGATGCCGCATTAGTCCACGTCGAAAAATGCTTAGAGCTCAATCCACACTTTGAACAAGGGTGGCTTCTTTCTGGATTGTTAAATGAGCTTTCAGGAAAAATCGATCAAGCGCTTGTTGGTTATCGCAACTTTCTTTCAATTGTTGGTAATGATAAAGCAGTTGAGCAGCAAATTTTAAATCTGATCATAAAGAAACAACAAAATAATTTATTACCTTACAATGATCATTTGTTTAAAAAAGCAATTGAACTGAATAATCAAAAAAAACCGAAAATCGCGCTCAGTTTTATCAATCAATATCTTGTGCACTACCCAGAAAACACTCAAGCTCATCTTTTTAAAATTGAACTTCTGTGTTCGCTACAAAAAGCTGCCCGCGCGGTTGAACTAATCAAACAACTCATTGTGCGCGAACCCACCAATCCTTTTTGGTATCACGTATTACATCTCTTATATGAAGCTCAATTGGAAAAACAACATATCACCTATGTTCTACAAATGCTTGAGCAACGGTTTCCTAAAAACCTCTTGCCACTCTTTTATTTAATTGATATTTCACTCAAAAAAGATGACATGCAAACCGCATTTTATTATCTCAATCATGCACTTTCAGTAACGCACGACCCTATCATGCATGCAAAATTGCTGTATCAAATCTCACTCATGTACTATGCAAAAAAAGATTGGAACAGTATGATCGACACCCTCACTAACTGCCAATCACTGAAATATCATTTTGCACCGGCCTATCATCTGCTTGCCTATTATTATGTAACCGAAGAGAAAGATTTCACTAACGCACAAAAATATATTGATCTTGCTCTTGCTCATGACAAATCAAATCGTGGTTTTTTAAACACTCAAGCACGCATCTGGTATAAACAAAAGCAGTACCAAAAAGTACCAGATCTGATGGCCTTAACTCCCTATCAACTACCAATTTCGTTTTCGCATTTAAAATATTGCGATAAATTACAAACCAAATACCAACAATTTTCAAAAACCAACTAGGCATTCGATGAAAACTTCATTTTGTTTTGTTGCTGGTGGCTCGGGAGGACACAGTATCCCCTGCTTGACCGTTGCGCATAATTACCGTCACCATTACCCACAAGGATCTATTATATTTTTCACTTCAGCGCGTATGCTTGATCAAAAAATTTCTGAAGAGTACCCATGGCTTTCCCGTGTTGAACATCTCAAACTTAGTTCTTTTCCTACATGGCGCGTGTGGCGCTATCCCTTATTTTTTTGGTTTATTTTGAAATCATTCATAAAAGCATTCGCAATCTTGCGTAGCACCCGGCCAAACAAATTGATCAGCATGGGAGGTTTTATTTCAATTCCTGTTTGCTTGGCTGCATCATTATTGGCAATCCCAATTGAGCTGTATGAACTTAATGCTGTTCCTGGCAAAGCGGTTCGTTTTTTATCATTTTTTGCACAACGAATTTTTATTTGTTTTGAACAAGCTCAATTAAAACTTCCGGAAGCTAAATGTATTTTTACCCCATATCCAATTCGATTTTCAAATAATACAGGCGCCCATCCAAAAAAATTATTTTCTCCAGCACAAAATCTGACACTGTTAATTGTTGGCGGTTCACAGGGCTCAGTATTCATTAACACCACTATTAAAAAATGGCTTTCACTACCAAACAGATTATCGCTTCCACTTACTATTATTCATCAAACGGGAACACAACATCTCAATGATATGCGCAAATTTTATGAAGATGCAGGCATTAATGCACACGTTTTTGATTATCATCATCAACTTGATTCGTATTATCAACAAGCAGACATTGTGGTGTGCCGTGCTGGCGCAGGAACATTGTTTGAACTATTGTTTTTCAACAAAATGTGTATCACTATTCCGCTCGAAGAATGCGCCGATAATCATCAATATGCAAATGCGGTCGCTCTCGCACAAAAATATCCAGATTTGGTAAGCGTAGTTCGCCAAGATGAACTGAAAAAAGATCCGGAACTACTTGATTGTGCACTCCGCCTTAAACTATTTCATGAAGGCCAACCATCAGGTTTTGAACCTAACCCAAACACGTAATAGTTCACACCACTTTTTCGCACTAACGGATAGTTAGCAATACTAATTGGTCCGGTCAACAATGCATCAAGCATATGTTGCCCTTGCGGGGTAATTGCAACCGCATTTGTTTTTGGATCGATCGCCGCAAAAAGATTCTTGTTTCCTTTTTGTGATAAATAATTTTTTACGTCGGCCGCAACTTTCACTTTATCATTACTGTAACTATTTACCCAATTAATAAGATTAGTTGATAGTTCTTGCATTATTTCTGGCTTAAGCACCAGCGCACCTGAGCTATCTTTTACATAATCACTATCATCAAGATACATATTACTTATTAATTGATCCATGCGCAGTTGTGGCGGTTGCACATAATAATAAAAATCTGCGGAGCTATCAACACCAATTGGCAAAAACCGATCTGCAAACAGGACAAATCCGGTCACTCCAGAACTGGTTGCATCTTTGAGATTAACATCAATAATTTTTCCATTGCTATTTGCTTGCAATTTGCTCAAATCAAATTGGCCACTAACCAGTCCAACATCTGAATACACCGCTCCCTGTCCAATTTTTCCCGAAGCCAAACGATCAAGAAATTTTTTTGCCTGTGCATCATCGTTTGTTTGCAGTGCCACACCATACAACCATGCTTCTTTTTCTTTGATTTGAGGACGAATAATCGTAAAATCGATCACTTTACCAGCATCAACTTTTTGCATCAATTGATAATCGGCAGTTTTATAAACCATCCAAAACGATTCTGCCGTATCAAATGGAATTGAATTAGGATCTGGCGCTTGCTTGCTTTGTGCAGCAACTTGTTGAGCTTGTGCAGCTGATTGCCGCCACACATGGCATTTTACTGGATTAATATCACGCACTTTACCCGAAACCGGTTGAGGGAAATTACCAATCGAAAGGCCTTGCATACTCACTGCAGGTCCACTGGTGTCATCATACAATTGATAGGTGTACAACATTGGTCCTGCTGGGTCATATTGTTTGGTTACATCATTATAGGAAACATTACCAATACCAACTGGCTGTACAGGAATTGATCCTGCTGGCTTACCACCTGCGGTAAAAACAAACGAACGTGTTTCACCAGGACCAGGGCGAATCGACGTTGGATTATTTGCAGTTGATTGCAATGAGTTGAATGATAATACCTCAAGCGTTACCGTATACTGTTTGCCATCTTTTGCAAAAACAAGCTGCCCATCTTGTTTGGAATTGTTAAAAAATACCCCTAAAAAATCGGTGGTATCAGCTTTTACTCCCAGATATTCTGCTTTCAATTGTCCTTTGGCAAAATAAACACGGTAATAATAGGTATTATTATCATTTGAAGCCCACGGATAAATTTGACGAAACAAAATCTGCAAATTACCAAATTGGCCACTCGCCAACGTTAAAAATTTATTAAGATCAGTTGCTGGAGTCAATTTTGCAAAAGTGTTATTGGCCGGATCACCATACAACACAACATTAAAATAGAGCTGTTGATTAAAGAACGTTTTTCCTGATGTTGAAAAAGGAGCAACGAGCGCCGCATTATCGTAATCTTCAGAGATATTTGCACCCATTGCAGGAACAACTCGCTGTTGACCCGCAAGAACTATGACATTTGAATCGTTCCAAATGACATAACTGTAATGATAATCAGCGGTCACTATCCCTACGCTTTGCCCCATTCCTTTAAGAAAGTTGACCCCTCCATCGGCTGCACCTTGCGCAGTATTGACAAATTTATCCTTAAGATCGCTCCATTTTTGATCAATTCCTTGTTGTTGATCGGTCCCTTGTTGCTGGCCCTGACCACCCGCGCAAACAGCACTTGCATACAACCCAAGCAGAAACACTCTGCACATTACTCTCCATACCATACCAGCCTCCTTGCTGCAGATTTCATTAAAATCCACAGATAGCCTACACCTCCGTTTGAGTGCGGTGCAAGGATTGACCCATTGATTAAAATTGCAAAAACTGTAAACTTATTAATAATAAATAATTGAAATATTTACCCTTTGGAAATAACATGAAAAAAAGAGCCATATTTTACAGCACACTTACAATAATGCTCAGTATGCATTTTTCAATTCTTCCAATGCAGTTTCTTAGCAAGATAGCGCACATATCAAATAATTTCGGTCTCGCAAATGTTATTTATGGCACAATTGGATTAGGAACTTCATTGAACGCAATATATTCGTACAAACATGATAAAAATGTATTGCAAGGAATGAGCGCTCTTCCTCAAGATAATTTAGTTAAAAAGTTTGTTAACGATGTTGCTATTAATGAACTTGGACACAATGAACAATTCATTAAAAATCTTCATGTTATAAGTGACAATAATAATCTCGCTAGAGGGGGCATCAATCATCTATTATTACCAATTGATGAAGATCGCTTAACATTGGCACGTCTCTTTAAAAATAATCAAACTCAGCTTTTAAACCAAAATCATCTTAATGCGCATAATGAGGACATTAAAAGAGAAGCGGATCGCTTAGATGTTTCTGTTGCAGATTTTTCACGTTATAAAAGTTTTTGGGGCAAAACGGCAAACAGCGAAACTTTTGATTTTTACAAAGCTGTTATTGGCCATGAAATTGAACATGTTTTACAAAATCATACGCTTAAGCGGGTAATATTCCCTTCTGTTGCTTTGTGCGTTGCACAATTGGGTGAGCTCGCTCTTAATAAATACATTTTTAATGGCTCGTTAACAAATTACCGGTTTACAGGATTATTGGCCAAATTAGCTTGCGTTTCTATAGGAAAAAAATTGTATTTACGATATCAAGAAAATCAGGCAGATAACGGTTTGATTAACCGCACAAAAGATCCAAAAATATTAAGAGCATTGGCTAATGGGCTTGAAGCTTTTGATAAAGTGCAGCAAGCAAATTTTTCTACGAAATATCCTTCACTAAAAATTTTTGCATCTCCCTATTCAAGCCTCTATGATCTCACGCATCCAAGCCTTTATGGCAGAGCAAAAAAACTTAATACCGCTGCTGACAAATTAGAAGCTCAAAACAGAACTTGAAATTAATTCCGATCGATAAAAATATCGATCGCTCCTAAATCATTTTGCGCGCAACGTTTTCCAGTTTTTTCATGAATGGTAATTTGCTGTAATGAAGGATCAACAGTGAATTGTTTTTTTTCGTTTGGTAATTTTTGTTGCACATGTAACCACAGTGGAAATGCCGTTTTAGAGCCAAAAACATTTCGACCAAGAGATCGATTGTCATCACAACCAATGTAAATTCCTGTTGTATAGCTCGGTGTTGAACCAGTAAACCAACATGAGCGACATTTATCATGCGTACCAGTTTTACCAATTGCTGAGCAATCAAGAACATCAGGAAATCGTTTTTTTAATCGCTCCATACTTAATCCCAACACTTTTGCCACTTGATCATTCACTTTTGAACTCAGCACGCGATTGGGTTCAATTTTCATTTTCCAAATTTTTGTGCCCACACTGTTCTTTATCCACCGAATTAGATGCGGTTCAACATAAATACCATTATTTGCAAATACATTAAACATGCCGACCGCTTCTTTGAGCGTTCCATCAACACACCCAAGCGCCAATGAAGGATAGGGCAAAATTTTTGCTGCTAAATTGAATCGTTGTGCAACATTGACAACTTTTTGCACGCCAATTTTGAGCAATGTTTTGATCGTAACAATATTATTAGAATGCGAAAGCGCATAAGCAAGCGTCATTTGTCCATTAAATGTATTTGAGAAATTATCCGGCTTCCACACACTATTTTCTTGCACTAGCTCAAATGGTTCATCAACTTCGGTCTCAAACAATTGTACGCCATTTTCAAGAGCTGCCGCGTAAACCAACGGTTTAAAAATTGAACCAAATTGTCGGTACGCAGAGTGCGCACGATCAAATTGCGAAACTGCAAAATCATACCCACCTACCAACGCTTTTATTTCACCACTTTTTACGTGCATGCATATGAGCGCACCATCAATTTCGGGCATCATTTTTACTCGTAATTGTGCGATATGTTTTTTAAATTCTTCGACCGCCCCTTTTTGCATGGCACTGTTCAATGTTGTTTGAATAACCAGCCCACCACGATACAAAGTGTCTCGACCAAACTCTTTTTCAACAAAATAGCGAATCCACTCTTTTGCGTGCGGTGCATTCATTGTTGAATGATCAACAATACCAATTTCTTGTTTTACTGCATGTTCGCATTGTTCACGTGAAATAAATTTACACTGCAACATCGAGTTCAAAATAACATTGCGCCGGTGCTGACATGAAAGCGGAAACAAGAGTGGACAATAATTTTGTGGCGATTTCATAATTGCTGCTAATACGGCTGCTTGATCAACCGATAGTTGGTCAATCGATTTGCCCCAAAATCGCTTAGCAGCTGCACCGATGCCATAAATTCCGCAGCCAAAATAAACATGATTAAGATACAGTTCCATGATCTGATGTTTACTCAATTGTCGTTCAAGAAGAATTGCCACCACTTGTTCTTTAATTTTTCGCACAAATGTTTTTCGCGAATCAAAATACAGTAAACGCACTAGCTGTTGTGTAATGGTACTTGCACCTTGCACTCGTTTTGCGTAATACACATTCACAAACAATGAACGAACTATACCGCGAAATGAAATACCAGCATGATGAAAAAATGAACGATCTTCTGCCGCTAAAAATGCTTGAATCACGTGTTCGGGAATTGCAGCAAATTCTACTGGATCGCACCGCTCAATTTGAAATCGTGTTAATTCGTTGCCTCCGTCATCAAGCACAATTGACGGGCGCGCTTGAATATCATTTTGCAATGAAGCAACATCAATAGTTGGATAGATAAGAAAAAAAAATAAGACACCAAGCAAAAAAGCGAAGCAGCAAAAAAGAACACCAATCAGATACGAAAAAAACCGAAAAAACATGAGTAAACATTTGGTAATAAAAAATAGGCCGTATCGCTACGGCCTATTTAGTAAATTTTATAAATTTATTTTTTGCAAAAAAATTAGCGACTTGCTTTGTAATTTGCACTGCGCATTGTTGTTGGCGCTTCTTCTTCGTCATCGTTTTGTGCAACAAATGTTTTGTAAATTAAAGCTGCTACAACAACTGCTACTGCTACACCACCGTAGATGGTTTTATTTGCCAAAACATGAGTTGTTACTCGGTTGGTTTTTAAATTATTCCAAATATTTTCGAGTGAAAGAGTTGATGCTACATCTTTTTTTTCAGCAGCAGAATTATCTTTTTGTTCAATTTTTTGACCAGTCCCTGTTGATGTATTTTGGGGTGGTGTAACTGTATTAGGATCAGCTTGCATAGAATACACACAGGTTGAACCAGCGAACATCATACCTGAAAAAAGAACTGCTAATACGAAATTTTTGTTCATAAAATTAACTCCCTATATAAATTGTTTTTCATTTCGAATACAAAGTTACTTGAATACCTTCGTTTGTCAATATAAAATCACCATTCAAGAGCTTCTTACACAAGGGAGAATATGTTGAACTTTTGTTTAGCACCACTTTTTTACAGCATGCTTTTGGTATTTCTTTTAATTGATTTATGTGCATGGCATTTATGCGCATTCCCTATTGTACAATTAGTGTGGTGTCTGTTTTCGGTTGCACTCTTTTCGCATAGCACCATTACGCGCTTGTGCATAACATTTACTGTTTTGTGTATGGAGCTATTTATTAGCATTGGTTCGAGTGGAGAATCAACCGCTTTGCTCATGTCTTCAGTTTTATGGATTGTGCCATTTTTGACATTTATTAATCATTCTCTTGAGTTCTTTCCCTATGCATTTAGTGTCAGCTCACTTTTAATTTTTCGCACGTTTTGCCAACCATTGTGGCTGATTGAGTCGACTCTTGTGGTCTATACAATTGCACAAATTTTTGTTACTCTTATAAGTGTACGAATTCTTTTGAAATATAGGTCCATTTAAGGCAATCTAGACAATCGCTTGCTGTTTTAACCAGATGAGCAAGAGGAAAGTCCGGACTCCAAAACGAGAAAAGCACCTTAGAAATTAAGGGGGGCGCAAGCCCATGGAAAGTGCCACAGAAAAAAACCGCCTGTAATAGGGTAAGGGTGAAAATGTGCGGTAAGAGCGCACACGTGTTATTAGCAATAATAGCACTGGGGCAAACCCTGCTTGGAGCAAGACAAAATAGGCACGAACGGTTTTCGTTCCGGTTATTACGTGCGGGTATGTCGCCTAGAGAAATGGTTGTCATGTGGATATTTTATATCCGCAACAGAATCCGGCTTATTGATCGCCTTAAGTGGACCTTTTCTATCCAAGTGCTTCCTGTGAAAATCAAATCATTTTTATGGACGTTTCCCTTTCTCTTTTTCATTCTGGGCTATACAACACTTTCATTTTTACGCGGTCAACAACAACTAGCTGCTCCAGCTCTCATCGGCCAAACAGTTGCCAACGCAACGCTGATTTTGGCACAGCACCATCTTAATTTTCGTATACTTGCCCAAAAAGAAGACAACGATCTTCCGCATGGAACTATTTTGAGCCAACTACCATCTGCTGGTAAATTAATGCGGCTCAATCAATCTGTTTTTTGTGTTATTTCAAAAAAAACTAGCTCCATTCCAGCACCAAATTGTGTTGGTATTTCTCTTGCAAGCGCTCAAAGTTGTTGCGCTGCTCTTTCAATTACTCCACATATCTATTATGTTCCTAGTTTTTTACCTGCAAATATATGCATTGCTCAATCACCTGATTTTGGAGAATCAATAAATGACCGATCAATTATGTTGTATTGTGCTGCACCAAGTTCTTCATTAATGATTATACCTTCATTCATTGGAGTATCGGTCAATGATGCACTTTCTGCTCTTGAGTTGTATCAAATTAAACCGCTTGTTATGCATGCAAAAAATCATGCACTTTCTGGTACAAAAAATAAATACACCATAGTCGAACAAAAACCTCTTGCTGGATCGATTTTAGATATTAATAGTCTGCACACCATGCAATTCTTGGTTGAATAACCGACTCTATGTGCTATACTATTTTTTGTTCTTATCAGAAGGTCTGGTACAACAATAAAATTCACGTATTCATTTATTTTTCCAAGGAGATCGTATGAAAAATAATTTCTTAATTATTGCTCTTGCTTTAATGAGCAATGGAGTTCGCGCTGAAAATGCACCTTCAATGAACATTGAAAATATAGCTCCCGAAGAAGTAAAATCTATTCAAGTTAATATGTCAGTTCAAATGCAAGATGATTGTAGCCCAGAAACTCGCGCAGAATGCGTTCGCTGCACACAAGAATGCTTGAGAATGTGCCAAGAATGTTCCGATCGTCAAATGACAATGGATCTTATTTTGGATACAATGCGTAAATTGATGACATTCGCTTCACAAGATAACAAAATGCAAGTTCAAGTTTTCTTTAGTATGTCAAATGCAAATCCAATGGAAGAACAATCAGCTGCTCCTGAAATGTGCGCCGATGATGTGTGTCCAGCATGTCCCGAAATGCCAGCTATGCCTGAAATGGAACCACAAGTATAATACTTAAAAAAACACAATACACATAAAAAGAGGGCAGTATAGCTGCCCTCTTTTATTTAACAGAAAGGATATTTTATGAAATTGTCAGCACTATTATTTCCAATTTTTTTGCTAGCTCCTGCAGTACATGGAATCCAAATGCCACCAATAAAAGGGATCCCATTTGGAGGCATGCCTCAACAGCAACCACAAGGGGTGCCAATAATTGAAGCTGGAATAAGCACTCTCCCTTTTCCAGATGAATATCCTCTGTCTGTGCTCGACAAAATAAATAGTATCGATCCAAAATCGGCCGAGAAATTAGTAGATGCGTTAATTCTTTTTTGTAAGGAAAATAAACTCACCATTCCTGCAGAAATGCTTACTGAAGCTGAAAATTCACTTCGGCAATTAAAAGTGTACGAACCTAATAATTCTGCTCAAAGAAAACAATTAGAATTATTAAAAATAATTAACTCTAATGATGCACTCGCAAAACTTTTTTTTGGAACTGAGTCGGAACTATTAAAAAAAATAGCTTTGGACACAATAACTAAAAATGAAAATTTACTAAAAGCTGTCGAAGAAAAACAAACCCCAGCACAAATGAAATTATGCAATTTGGGAGATTATGCATTAAAAAGAATACAAGAAGAAGGATTGGTCGAAGAAGAGAATTTATAATTATTTAATAACACATTCTTGCTCCAATGGCCGATTCATCAAATCGGCCAGGAGCGTCTCAATTTTTTTTCCACGCATAATAACTTCGAACACACCCCTGCACACGGGCAAATCAAGAGAAAATTGTTCGATCAATTGATGTACCGAAATTGCAGTATTAACACCTTCTGGAATGTAGCCAGTTTCATGTAATATAGTTTCAAGTGTTTGACCTGCGCCAATTCGTTTGCCAACTTCACGATTTCTGCTTCGTGCTCCCATGGCGGTCAAGACCACATCACCTACGCCTGATAATCCATAAATCGATTCAGGCCTGCCACCACGAAATTGAGATACAATCATCATCTCATGCAAACCGCGTGTCAACACAAATGCTTTGACATTGTCACGGTAACCTGCACCATCGAGCATACCAATTGCCAATGCAATTACATTTTTGAGAGCACCACCAATTTGCACACCGATTACATCAAGCGATAAATAGGGCCGAAAAAAATTATTTGCCAAAAGTTTTTGCACCATCAATCCAAATTCGCAATCGCTTGCCGCCAACGTAACACCGGTAATTTGCTCCATCGCAATATCGTGCGCAAAACTTGGTCCAACCAGCACCGCTTTATGAGCACTTTTACCAATTACTTCATCAATTAATTGTGTAGGAAGCAAAAGAGAATTATTTTCAATTCCTTTGCTCAATACAATCCATTTATGTTCTGATCGCACATGCGGTTTACATTTTTCTAAAACAGAACGCATGTATTGCACCGGAACTGCTTCAAAAATAAGTTCACTTTCTGCAAACGCTTTGGCAAAATCGGTCGTTGGTTTAATTCGTGCACTCAAAATAACTTCGGGTAGATAGCGATTGTTGATGTGGCTTTTTTTGATTTCGTTGCACACATTTTCATCGTAGCACCACAAATTTACTTGAATATTATTATACGCAAGCAACGTGGCAACTGCAGTTCCCCAGGCTCCTTCACCAATCATCGTTACTTGTTTCATGCGCCGAAATTCCTTTGACATTGTTCAAAATTGGCATAGGCAGCTTGCAAATGGCCCTGCGTAATTTCTGGCCAAAAACAATCTAAAAAATAGAATTCGCTGTAGGCAGCTTGATACAACAAAAAATTACTCATTCGTTTAGCACCACCAGTTCTAATAATAATATCTGGTTCAGGCATACCGGCTGTCCACAAATAATTTTTGAAAGTTTCTTCAGTGATATCGCTCTCAGACAGTTCACCATTTTTTACTTTAGCAAGTAAAGTCTTCACACCATGCACAATTTCTTGCCGCGCCCCATAACAAAAAAGAAAATTAACCTGCAAGTGAGTTCCGTTTTCAGTTTTTTGCTCAAGTTGATCGATAATGGTGATCAAATTTTTAGGAAAGAGAGATCGATCACCAATAAATTTGGCGCGAATACCATTTTTAATAAAATCTTGGGTATATTCCTGTGCTTTCTTGGCAAACAGCTCAAATAAATATGAACGCTCGTTTTCAGATCGCCTCAAATTTTCGATTGAAAAAGTATACAATGAAAGATACGGAATTTTTTTGTTTAAGCAAAACTCAATCGCACACTTAACCGCTTGCATACCATTGGAGTGTCCAAGCCATGGTTGCAGTCCACGTAAACGTGCCCATCTCCGATTGCCATCCATGATAATTGCCAAATGTTTCATACACACCTTCCCTAAGCTGCATGTCAACACTCAAACAATTGTTTGAGTTCGTGCTGCACGTAAATGAGTTGTAATTTGAGAAAGATAATTCACACCACGATGAATAATAACCATACCAAGTGCGTACACTCCTCTTTCAATCGGAACAATCGGCATCAAAACCACAAAAGTTTCAGCACTTATCCCAACCCAGTAAAGCCACAAAACAGAACCTACTGCATGGGCGGTGAACGTACTGCCAAGTGCGGTCAAAAACAAAGAACGATTTGGCATAAATGCAAGCACCATTGGTATCAACCAAAAAGCACTATACCAAAACGCTTGCCTTCCCACTGGATGAGCAACGAACAACAACATACACACCAGGGGAACAAATATCTTAAAAAGCCGTTTTCCGGGAATAAAGTAGGTAGATGCACAAATTGTTGGAATGTGGTATACTAAAGGAGTGAAAAAAGAACTGCCCATGAAAAAATATCTAATGAACGCTCTTCCTATCAATAGGCTCGCCGCAAGTGGCATACCTAGCCAGATACTCAACAATGGACCGAAAAAATTAACACCAGAAAAAATCGCAATTTGGGAACCAAAAACGCAATTTACTTTAAACTGACTGACTATTTGTAGTAAAATAACAGTACCACTCAGAGCACCGATCGCTTTCAAGCATCGATGAAACATAACTACTCCTAAGGTATAAAAAAATGAATAAATTAATCAAAACACACTCACCTAGTATAACTGATAGAGAAACGGTGGACAACATCGAAACAAAAACCATTCATCGATATCACGCCATTATTTTTGATCTCGATGGCACCATTATTGACACTGAACATATTTGGAAACGAGCTACTAAAGAACTTTTGTACCAACGTGGCATCACTGTTTCGCCTGAACTTGAGATCGAGCTACAGCAAAAATTATGTGGCCTTGCGCTTCATGAAAGCTGCACATTCATAAAAAATCATTTTTCACTGCCCGATGCTCTTTCAGTACTCGTAAATGAAAAAGCACTTCGCGCTAACACTCTTTATGGTGTCGAAGTTAAATTTGTTGAAGGATTTTTGGATTTTTATGCTAAAGTACGTGCAAACAATCTAAAAAGTGGCGTCGCAACAAATGCGCATGACGAAACGGTTGCAGTAACTGACCGTGCTCTCGGACTCACAAGCCTTTTCGGGGAACATATTTATCCCATATCACGCGTAAATAATCTGGGCAAACCCGATCCTGCAATTTATTTGCACGCTGCTGAAAAACTTGGCGTCAATCCTGAGCATTGTATAGCAATTGAAGATTCTGCCCACGGTCTTGCTGCGGCCAAGAAAGCTGGCATGCTTTGCATTGGAATCAATACCGCAAAAGATCGCACTCGATTAACCCAAGCGCATCATGTTATTGAAACGTATCAAGAACTCAATTTGGATGAGCTCCTCAAACATTTGGTTTAATTTGAGTTACCTTTTGCACTGCTTGCCCAATATCGTCTGTCACCATCAAAATATTACACAAATCTGATCGAATGAATTTTTCTTTGCATCCAACCGCAAACCATTCAAGCATAGAACTCCAATAAGCAGACCCAACAAGTACCACCGGTGAGCGCTTAACCAATCCAATCTTCATCATATTGAGCGTTTCTGCACATTCATCAAGTGTACCAATTCCTCCTGGAAAAATAATAAAACCACTCGAATAGTGAATTAGTAATTTTTTTCGCGCTGCAAACGAAGGAACAAAAATTGTGTTGTACCCGCACGCTGATTTGAATGTTTCATCAATTTTTTCCACACCTATTCCTAGCACTCGATTTGTGCTTCCCTGTGCTGCAGCGCCACACAATATCGCTTCCATAATACCTGGACCACCACCTGAAACTACTGCCACATTGTTCTGTGCCAATAATTTTCCACACGCCAATGCTTGCTGATAAAAAAACGAATCGTGTTCAGCATGTGTTCCGCCAAAAACAGTAATGATTGGTACGGAAAATCGCCACAACCGCCAGCGAGCATGAACATAAGAAAATTCACTCACTCGTTTTTCCTTTTTTTTCACGCTCCATTCTTTCACATTCGTCGCAGCAATGCTTTAACAGCTCAACAGCTAGGTCAATATCATCGGTCACTTTAATGAGCTGCATTTCGCTTTCAGTTACCAAGTTTTCTCTAACCGCATACTCTCCCAGCCATTCAAGTAACGGTCGCCAGTACGCCGACCCAATTAAAATAATTGGTGCACTCGGCAATTTTTTTGTTTGCATAAGAGTAAGCACTTCAGATAATTCTTCCAACGTACCAAAACCTCCAGGAAATACCGCAAACGCAACCGAATAATTAATCATTAACCATTTTCGCGCAAAGAAATAATCGGTAACAATATAATCGTCCAACACACATTGATTGATTTTTTCATCTCCCAAACCACTCACCGTAATGCCAAGAGTCCGTGCACGAGTATTATTTTTCTTAATCACCTCAAATGCACCACAATTTGCCGCTTGCATTATTCCCGGACCGCCACCCGTGATTACCGAAATATGTCGTTCCACTAGTTTGTGTGCAAGCTCGTGGGCTTGACGCGCATATATCGTTTCTTGTCCCAAACGGGATCCGCCAAAGATCGTCACAATTGGGTGCGGTAATTTGGAGATTTTCCATACACCAAAGACAAGCTGTGCTGTTGTTCTGATAGCCGCTTTAAAAAGGATGCCATACGTGTAAAAAAAACGTTTTGCCGCTTCAAAAGCCATGAGTTTTCCTTTAAAGCACATCGATCATGAACAACGATTCCATACCGCTGAAACGCGTTACTGTTTGTTCAAAACCTTTGCATGCCATCCACTCAGGTACTACACGCTGTGCATATTCCATAAAAAATTTCAATCCAACACGATATTCTACATTGCCATCCGGATAATTATATTTTTCGGGAAATGCAATGCCAATGCCAAATAATCGTGGTCCTATAACACCCGAAATATCATCATAAATAAGTTCGGCTGTACCGTTGATTGGTGGTAGGGGATTGCGCTCAAATCCTGCCGCATAAATCATTTTAGTGCATAATGGCAGCCATTTTCGCAAAATTTGTGGTGTATTTTTGAGACGTATTAAATTTTTTGGGCGATTTTTCTCTAACACGTTTTTTGCCCATTCTGCCGTTGTTCCCTTGAGTCCCGCATTCTGATTTTGCACCCAACCACCCATATCAACTGCGTATACAATTGGCTTTAAATAAAAATTAACAATATGCCGGACTGGCAATTCAGATAAATATTTTAAAATCAATATCGCCGAATGAGCACTGCCAACAACACCCACTACATCATTTGATTTAACCTGTGAAGCTAAAATGGATTTATTCAATGCAAGATCAAGAGGAATTTTTGGTTTATTTTGATAATTTAAATCTTTTGGATGTGATCCTGTTGCAAGCACCACAAAACGCGCCTGTAACCCATGTAATTGTTTATCTCCAACTGTTTCAACACCAACATTCCATAAATCATTATTGAAATGCAAAGAGCTCAGTGTTCCTTTAACACTACCAACTCTTTCAAGCAACCCTTTTGTAATCACACGCAACGGTCGAACAATAACATTGAGAGGATACGCTGCTTGTTGATCCATTGCTTTCAATTCATCAATCATAGTGGGTGCACATTCACCAAACACCTGGCATGCGGTCAAAAAATCAACATACATTTTTGTTGGTGCATTTCCTGGCACCGTTTCATAATATTGACCTAATCTACCAACATCAAATTCAGGATCAACCCATACAATTGATTTACGGTCAATGCCTAAATCGAGTAACAACCCAATCACCGCGATACCGGCTGGCCCAGCACCAACAACAACCCATTTATTATTTTGCATCTCATTGTTCGCAGTGCAAGTAATAGCTACAATGAACAAGATAATGATCACACAATGTTTGAATATATTTTTCATTCACTTCTCCTTTTCAATCATTGTTTTCAATCTACAAAAATATTTTCCAAAAACACAAGATACGCAGATCAATTTGGTTGACGAATCATCTTCTATTTCACTAGAGTAAATAAGAAAACGGGATAATAAGATACTAAGGGAGCATTGTATGCACAAATTATCCAGTGATGGAATTGATATTTTAAATAATTGCATCGATCAATGTGAAAAATGTATTACTGCGTGCCAAGATCTGATTGATAAATGTAGCGCTAACAATGGCCCCGAATGTGCACAAGCGGTTGGCATATGTGTAAAACAAAATAATTTATGCATCGATGCGTGCATAAAAACAATCGATTGGTGCAAAACACAACTCATGATTGATGAAAAAAATCGTCATTTGTATCAAGCATGTATTGAAGCATGTCAAAATTGTATCGATCAATGTGAAAGCACAACTGAACAATGTCGCATCGGCCATGAAGAATGTATCGAAATTTGTTTACGGTGTATTACACAGTGCACAACCACCGCCCAAGCTTGTGATGCAATTCTTGAATAACTTTATTAGCAGTTAATTTATTATGCTCACTTATTATTTTTTTTGCGCAGTTTTTTTTCTGAGCTCACTGTTCGTAGAATTTAATAGTGCTCATGCTCTGCAACCTGCACAAGATAGCTCGGCTTTTGGCTTAGCATTACCAGACATTGGTAAAACAATTCCCCGCCAAGCTGGAAAAACAAGTGTGCGCGAATCGGCAGTTTATTATAGAATCGAGCGGGATTACCTGTTTTTTCTTGAAACAATCGTATCTTACGCATTTAGTGACTTTTTTGGCGTTCAGATCGGTTTTCCGGTTGTTGTCGCATTCAAAAGAGGCCCGCATCATTCAGCTGGAGCTAGTGATGCGCGCGTTGAACTTTCATTTAATATTTACAATCAACCAAATTTCTTAGCAAACATCATGGTTGGCGTGCAATTTCCTAGTGGCAATGCGCGAGTTATTCCAAATACTGGCACCGGATCGTTTGATTTTGTAGGTAGATTTACGACCGTTCATTCCTCGGAACATTGGTATATGGGTTACAAGACATCGGCATTCGTCACCAATACGCGGCGCCATTTTAAAAATGGAAATTTTTATTTTTTTGAAATGGGTTTTGGTCCCAAATTTCATTTTAATAAAAAATCGCCACTCCATTGCTATTGCATTGCACAATTATTTGGTATTCTTTTTGAGCAAGACAAATTCAACAATATCACTCTGCAAAACACTGGTGGCCAAGTATTTTTTTTTGGACCACTTTTGAGTGCAACGTGGAAAGGATTTTTAGTTGAAGGCAGTTTTTTGGTTCCCATTGGCCAAAGTCGTTACGGAAATCAGCCAAAATTTGATTTTCGTACTGCCCTCACATTTGAAGTTACCTTTTAAAATAGTAAGCGAAGAAATATCATGAGCAGATTATTATCCCGTCGAAAAAAAATTACTCTTTTTGCTTTACTGATTGTTATTAGCTGCGGCATCTATTTTGCACATCAATCTTCCTATTTAAGTTTTGCCTATTTTAATCAAAAAAAAGATGAACTTTTATACTTAGTGCAAACCAATGAACTTCGCGCATCACTTATTTTTATTGGATTGTATATTTTGGTAACATTGTTCACTCCAGGTGCTGCTATGTTTTCGCTCGCTGGAGGATTTTTATTCGGCGTTCTTAAAGCTACCATTTTTATTGTTATTGCTGCGACAATAAGTGGCTCTATTACTTTTTTGGTAATGCGCTATCTGCTGGGCAACGCAATACAACAAAAATATGCACTACGATTAAAAAATTTTAATCATGAACTGCACCATTATGGAAGTTATTATTTACTTATGGTCCGCGTTATTCCAATATTTCCATTTTTTTTGGTTAACAGCATTATTGGCCTCACCAAAATCCCACTGACCACTTTTGCTTGGACAACCGCAATCGGTATTATTCCCGGCACCCTTATTTATACGTTTGCCGGCAAGCAAATTGGTACCATCAATTCGCCGCGCGATATCTTGTCGCTTCCTCTCTTATTTGCTCTCATCTGCCTAGGACTGCTCGCGTTAATTCCGGTATTTATTAAAAAACGCCAAAAATCCCTTTAAAGCTGTCCATTTTTTATAATAAAAGGTTAAAATTGCCCGAATCTCATTTAATATTTCTGATTGTAATTTTTCATAGAAATGGTATCCTATTAATAGAATTTAATTTTATTAATAAAATGGAACAAAGCTATGAAAAAGACATTATTTCTACTCATTCATGTCCTAGCTTTTGCAGTTGGCTCGATTAAAGCTGTTAATCAAAACCATGCTCCTATTGTTTATCACGTCCAAAACTCTTCTGCGGCAGCAAACAATCAACAACAAATTACTGCAAATCCATTACCTAACCAAATAATTCCCGTAGCACAACAAAATCAGCCGACTCATGTATCAAAGTTTTCCCGTGATATAACAGCTGCAAAACAATTGCAACAAAAGTCCATAAAAATTCAACATAATCAACTTCTTGCACATAAGATACTGCAGGACGATGCAAATCGGCAAAAAACTAAAGAACAATTAGAAGAATTGAACAAAACAATCAACGCACTTTCTCAAAATATAAATAACCGAAACAATTACAATTATTTTTTGAAATACCGTCGTAACACTGATATTACTAAAAATCCAGATGATGAAAAAAAACTTGAAAGATTACCCCAAAACCACCAGCAATATCTTATCAATAAGCACGGCATTATAACCAAAGAAGTAAAACGCGAGAAAGCAAGAAATCGTGTTGCGTTCGCTATTGTTGGAACTGCGATCTTTGCGATATATAAGTGCTTTGGTGATTTGCGTGATCTATTTTCTGAATAATATTTCCTACTGCCCTGCTTCTTTTTCTTGAATTGGTTTCTTATTTTTCTCTGAAAGTTTTTTAATATTTTCAAAAAAAATCACAATGCCTTGCGCATTATTAATTTTTTTGACGAATTCGTTATCTTTAATTTTAAAAGCCATATATCTTGGGGGCAAATGAAATAACTGGGCATACCAAATCAGAACAGATATACCCATTGTTGCAAACGATGCTAAACCAAGAAAGCCCATATCATGTTTGTCGAAGTACTGGCATGATTTCCAAGATGCATATATCGAAACCACTGGTATTCCTACCAAAGCAAACATTGACGTTATTTCTTTCATACGAAACCAGACTAACCGATTTTTTTCGTCTTTGTATTTTTCTTTTGCCATTTCTTCGTAATCTTCCATTCCCCGATTCGTTTGGATAATGTTTTGTATCTGCTCAAATTTTTCTGAGCTAATTTCTTTGCGAACTACACCAATATAATTTTTTCTGGTACATAAAAATTCTATGGTGTTGCTGTCAACAGCAGTTTTCGCATTTAGCAAATTCACAAATGATGTCTTATCACAATTTTCAATTGAGATACGAATATTCTTCCAATCATTTTCCCCAAATTTAATTAGCTGATTATTTCCGTATTCCATAGCCGCGCATCGAAAAAAAATAAGATGAGCAACGAATAGTAAACACCATTGTTTCACTTTGATTATTTTCATTATGGTATACCAATTTTTGAAATTTAATTTTTTTTTAAACAACGCATACATACTTTACTTATATGCGTTCACTATATTATCGTGAAACAAAAAACATGTGGAGAGTTCGATTGAATAACTATTTTCATTTTTTTATTTTTTTTATTCTCAATTTTTTTTTCGCACTGCATTCATCGCATCATGAACAAATGTCAATGCACGATCGTACTCTTGATGATTTAACACCCAGCACTCATACAAATCAGCACCTGATGCGCGGAATGTATGGGCGTTATCCAATGGAACGAGAAATTTCTGGCACCGATTGGCAACCAGAATCAATTGCCATGGATGGGATTCATTTTGCGCACAACGAATGGCAATTCATGACGCATGATTTTTTAAACGCTGCCTTTACTCATCAAAGCGGCCCACGCGGCGGAAATCAAATTTTTAGCACAAGCATGTTCATGGCAACTGCACAGCGCGATTTTGGTGAACATTACACATTTGCTGCGCGTGCGATGTTTTCACTCGATCCATTAAACGGAAAAAAAGGATATCGCTTACTTTTGCAAACAGGTGAAACCGCAAACGGTGTTACTCCACTTATTGATCGCCAACATCCGCACGATTTATTTAATGAACTTGCCATTGTTCAAACAATAATGATTAATAAACAGAGTTCAATTTTTTTCTATTTCGGTTTGCCAGGAGAACCTGCCCTGGGGCCTCCAGTTTACATGATGCGTTACAGTGGCACCTACAATCCTGAGGCACCAATTAGTCACCATTGGCTTGATTCAACGCATGTTCAATTTGGTGTTTTTACCGTTGGTTATATTTGGCGCATGCTCAAATTTGATGCCTCTGTTTTTACCGGTCGCGAACCAGATCAACATCGCTATGATTTTGAACGCCCGCGATTTGATTCATTTTCAATGCGCGTAACGATAAATCCAACGCCAGATCTTTCGGCACAAATAAGTATCGGTTTTTTAAAATCACCCGAACAATTAGAACCAGATGTTAATATTACACGCTCGACCGCTTCATGCAGCTATAATTTCGTGCACAACAAGTTCAAGGGCCAGTTAACCGGCTGCTGGGGCAGAAACCAAAAACATCCTGGTACTGCAACCAATGCATTACTACTTGAAACAACCATTGATCTTCACGATAAACACTATTTTTTTGGCCGCACCGAATTTGTACAAAAAGATGAGCTTTTTGCTCAACCTGATCCACGATTTTCGCAGGTTTTTAACGTTGGCAAACTTACCATTGGTTATATCTATCAATTGGTAGTGTGCCATCATGTTGAATTTGGCATCGGTGCATTAGGTTCGGTTATTTTTATACCTCACGATTTAGTCGAAAGTTACGGAAAGAATCCACTTTCTGGAACAATCTTTCTACAAATGCGAATTGTGTAAGAAAATGGGTGGAAACCATCAAAAAAAGTTGTTATCATTATAATTAATAGTGGCACTTTTCCATTAACTTCGTGCTATTTGCACATTCTGCACACAAAAAAGTGAAAAAGGAGCCTAGTAACCCAAAAAACGGCCATTTTTGCATGAAAAAAAGAATTATACTTTTTATCCTTATTTTCGCTTGTGCATCATTAGTTGTGCCATTGCATTCTATGGAATCTGCCTCACCTGCACCGCGTGAAAAATGGTTTACCATCTTTGTCCATGGCATAATTAGTGTCAAACCGCATCTGAATGTCCATAACATCATTAGGCTCATGCGGGATGATATTGCTAATACGGTGTATGCACGCGCTGTTGAAATCATGCGCAAAGATGACTTTTTTTATAAATATCACGCAATGCAAGAGGTTGGACTTTTGCCAGTCAATATCAATTCAACCGAACCTGGCGCTGCTGCATCTGTTTTTGCACGTGCTTTTGACACCGTAGCAAAATTTGCAAATCCAAACATGCCACAGCATGAATATTACACCTTTGGGTGGTCTGGATTATTAAGCCAATATATGTGGAACCTTGAAGCGGAACTATTTTATAAAAAACTGCATGATCTAGTGGCAACAACACGTGCACAAGGGTATGAGCCACGTATCAGAATGGTAGGCTACAGCCATGGCGGCACGTTTGCTCTCCATTTAGCACTTTTTGATTCTGGCTTTTTTTCGGTTGACGAAATGTGGCTCATTGGCGTACCGGTGCTTCCGTCAGCATATGATTTAATCAAACGACCATTTTTTAAGAAGATTGATCATTTTTATTCGTATGGTGATCGCGTTCAACCGCTTGATTGCTTTGGATTCAATCGCTTTTTTTCTGATCGTGCATTTTACCCGACTGCAAAAAATCCGTTACCTGAAAAATTGACTCAAATTCAAATGAAGTTCCGCCGCCCAGTGTTTGCACAGAAAACATGCCCCATTCATAAAAATGGTTGCACAAAAATTAACCGATCACGCATGCGCAACGCCGATCCGGGACACACAGAATTGTGGTCATTTGGTTGGTCACCAGCAAGCTATCGAAGCAACTTTCCGCTGAATCCGCTTCCAGCTACAGTGTGCTTACCATTTTTTGCGCAAACAATCGCAAATGAACGTTTGCATGGCACTCATACATCGATTGAAGTCTATTCAAATCATGAATTTATGATGATTAGTGGCAGTACGATTAAAAAAACAATACAAACATCATTCTTACCGGATTATTTACTCAATGCGCTTAAACAGGATGCGTTAGCGTGCAGGCCAATAAATTATCATCCACAGCTGTACGGTCAAAAAGTCCAACAAGCAATAGCTCGCGCTCAAATAGATCATGAAAATGAAAAGAAAGCGGCGCGCGCTACCCGTTCAAATCGTTCCACAAATTAAGTAAATCTTTCATACTCATTTGCTGAGCTCTCAGCACAAGAGTAGTTTCAGGAATTTTGTTTAAATCAAAATGCGTTTGCTGCAAATTATTTTTTAATGTTCTTCGCGGTTGCTTGAAACATAATTTAATAAATTGCCAAAACTCTTCTTCGTTTTTAATTCGCTCCACTACTGATTTGGGTTTAAAATAAAGAAGCCGTGAATCAACTTTTGGTGGTGGTTCAAATGCTTGCGGGGGTATTTTATCAAGTTTTTTCCATTCAAAATAATGTTGGAAAAAAAGTGATGGGTAACCGTAACCACGTCCATGCGTTTTTAAAATTTTTTCAGCTACTTCTTCTTGAATCATAATTACTCCTTCTTTAAGCACTGCTCTGTTTTTATGGAGCATATGTAAAATTGGGAATGTAATTTGATAGGGTAAGTTAGCAAGCAAGGTCCATGGTTTATTTTCATCAAAACGTGACCAATCGATGTCCAAGATATTTTCTTGGAAAATCGTCATGCGAGAATCGGGAAACTTTTTTTGCACGAATCGTGCCCAATCAGGATCAATTTCAAAAACCCAGAATTGTTTGAGTGGTTGCTGCAAAATCGATTTTGTTAAAAATCCGTCACCGCACCCAATTTCAAAAACGGACGAATTTTCATCAAGTATAACAGATGCCAGCATGTGATCGATCACCGCTTGCCAGCGCAAAAAATGCTGCCCGTACATTTTCTTGACCGCTATTCCTTCAACAAATACCATGGAATCCTTTTTTAAATCTTGAAATAACAAAATGTGCTCATATATACTAATAGTAAATTATTTAGAAAACAAAATATGCTTAATATAAGACTAAATTATACTAAAAACGACCAAAAAAATAGGTAGTACATGTTTTTTAGCCACCGATCGACCATTATACTTCTATCACTAGCTTCAATTATACCCATAAGCAGCCTATTGAGCATGGAGTATCCAGAGCGTTCTCATTCAGGATCAAGTGATAGTTCAATTCAAGGTGATGTGGCCTCTTTAAGCGACAATGAACAAGATTATTTAAAAGAGTTAAGTACTCTACTCAAAAAAATACGACAAAACACTCGATTTCTAGAGCAAGCTCTTTCAAAAAAAGATCCAGTACAATCGATTGGTCGATTAGTTGTAGTAAATGATCAACTTGCAAATCAAGCAACAAGCATTCTAAATAAGCTCAAAACACAAACACGATTAAGCTCAAAACTTATGATGCAAATACAGAAACACTATGACGAGCTGCACCGATTGATTGAAAATTCTCTCGCTGCGCCGTTGGCAACGTTGAAAAAACAGTTCCAGATTGAGAACTGGACAGATCTCCTTCTGTCACAGGTAGCATCATCAGACAAACAAAGCAAAAAAGAGATTAAAGACAAAGTCGAACAGTTTCTGTCTACCTATTTTAATGATCGATTGTACGATGCAAACTATTTAGCGCACGTCTATCTCAATTTAATCGAACATTCATTTAACGCATATGCTCAAGACAAAATAAATGAACCAACTGAATCCATTCAGGGAGATATTTATCTATTGCAAGATGTTACCCAACAGCACACAAAACGTGAGAAAGTTGAACATTATGTCCAATTGCTCACACGTTTGTTGAATTATCTTGAGAATGCAGTCGATTATGGCACACTTGCCCAAAAATATCTCAGTCTTTATAAACTTAGTGCTGATAATTCATTAAAACAAGATCACACGCAGTTGACCTTTTCTTTAAGTGAACAAATAGATGCTATTGAACCATCAGCATTAATAAAAGGCACACTGATTAACAAGCAAAAACGTCAGCACGTAATTGAGAAAACGCAATTCTGGCAAGCATCTTTAGACACTGCACCAACCGTAAAATCATTAATTACTAAACTCCAAAAAAAGAAATAAAAAAAGAGGTGTACTATGTTTTTTAGTCGATTGTTCTTTTTATTATTAACCCTCATTTCCATTTTTATACAATCACCATTAACGCATGCAATGGAAGAAGGCGATGTCAGTTCTGAGCAAATACTGCGTAAATCATCAAGCGCTACATTGGGCGACCAAACCGCATCCGATATTTTAAATTCAATAACATCAAAATTAAGCCAACTAAAAACTGGTAATGCGAGTTTGAAAAATGCTTTAGCGCAACTATCACATCAACAAATCATCAAAAAAATAATTGCTACGAATAACGAACTCATGCAAATAATTGATCACAGCATAGAACAAGTTAGCGCAGACAATTTATCCGAAAATGATAGTAAAAATCTAAAAAAAATTAAAAGCGATTTCAACCAGCTAAAATATGATGCAACCACTGCATTAAAAAAACCATTGTTGAATTTGCATACAGCGTTGCTGCCGGGCGCCTGGAAAGAGCAATTAAAATTTGTTGCTGAAAAAAATGTTAATTTGGATCAGACCATATCAAATTTTTATAATCATCAACTGTATTTGGCTAACTATGCAGCACTTATCTACTTAAACCTCATACTTCAAGATGAAAACAAAATTAACGAAATACGCACAATGGATAAAAATATCGCTGATAAAAAACTAAAAGCGAATGCTATAAAGGATGCGCAAGAATATGCTGTTCAATTCGCAGAATTAAACGCTGCCAAGAAAGAGGTCGAAGACAAAAGAAAACGATTCAAAAATCTTCTGAAATACCTCGAAGATGCGCTCGACTTTGGTTCGTTAGCAAAAAAATACCTTGCCCACTATAAACAAAAAGTTGATGACAACTTGAACAAAGATCACAATAAGCTAACCATGGGTTTCAGCAACGTATTATTGTCAATCGACCCTGAAGTTCTCGAGAAAGATGCGGAAAAAAATCAAGCCAAACGAGAACAATGGAAACAAAAAACGCGTACTTGGTTAGAATACTTGCAAAAGTCCCCACGTCGAAGCCAAACATCACAACACTTCAAAAAACAATCAAAACAAATACGAAAAGAATCAAAAGCAGAAGAGAAATAATGCATAGAAGTAAAAAATAGGTATACTTACACAAGCGGCGAGAAATTTTCTCGCCGCATTTTTTTTCTTGATGTAATTATATTTATTTTAATAGGAGTTTCTATGTACTATCACCATTTGTTTATATTATTTGCCACATTTTGCACAGCACTCAACTGTATGGATTACTCATCAAAAATTGACGGAGAATCAGAAAATCTTTTTATACAAAAACGAACTCAAAAAATAGTCGCGGCAACAAACTTTGTTAATACTCTCAAGCACGATGCACATTGGAGAAATTTGTCTAAAGCAACCGAGTCGGTTGATAATTTATGTTCAGCTGTTCACCACTTCCCTTTGCTTAATAATTATCAAGCTGATACATATCAATTTATAGAAGCAAAAAAAAGATTCGATGAAGCGGTAACAAATAAAAGTATTGGGACGTATAACGTTTTGCGTTTAAAATTAGAAAAAAAAGAAAATAACGGCATTCCTAACATAGCATTTCAAGCAGCTTTTTCAGCACTTTATTTAGCTGATTATACGCAGGATGAAAAAGCAAAAGAAGCTCTCTATAACAGAGCATGGAATGCACTTTGTCTGTACAGCGACTCAACTAGTAACAAAAAAAAGAAATTTAGCTCACTTGATTCCAACTTAGAAAGAGATTTTCAACTCCTTTCAACGATTACAGAGCAGCTCGTAAAAACAAATTTTCAAAAGTTTGACTGGGCACAACAACATATCTTTGAAAATGACAAACTAAAAATTACTCATTATACTTCGCCAGATAAATCAACAAATGAAAACGAGACGGGCTCAAAATTCAAAAAGCTCATCCGTAAATTGACAGAGCCAAAAATCAGAACACTTTCAGCACAAAAAGATTCAAATCCAAAGCAACTTAAAAAATCAAGATCAAATGAAGACGATAATAATAACAATAACCAAAAATTATCGTAATTATTTCAAGAGTGCTTCTTTGAAGAAATCAAGTTGCTCAAGAACTTTGCCCGCTCCCATAACAACACAAAGGAGCGGGTTTTCTGCTAAAGTAACCCGTAGTCCTGTATCTTTTGAGATCAGCTGTGCAAGTCCGCGCAACAATGAACCACCACCCGCCATCACAATGCCTTTGTCAACTAAATCTGAAGATAATTCAGGCGGTGTATTTTCAAGAGCGACACGCACCACATCAAGAATCGTTGCAATTGTTTCTAATAATGATTCATGAACTTCTGCACTGGTCAGCACGATCGTTTTTGGAACACCGGTCACTAAATCGCGACCTTTTACTTCCATTGTTTCAGCAGTTGAATCTGGCATTACTGAACCAATTTGAATTTTGATCAACTCGGCAGTTCGTTCGCCAATAAGTAAATTGTATTTTCGTTTTACATATTGAACGATTGCGCGATCCATTTCATCACCACCAACGCGCACCGATCGGCAAAACACAACATCTTTGAGTGCAATTACTGCAACTTCGGTTGTACCGCCACCAATATCAACAATCATGCTGCATGATGGATCTTGCACTGGAAGTCCTGCACCAATTGCTGCTGCCATTGGTTCCATAATAGTGTACACTTCGCGCGCGCCTGCTTGTTTTGCCGAATCTTCAACAGCGCGTCGTTCAACTTGCGTAATTCCTGAGGGAACACCAATAATCATGCGCGGACTAATCATCATGCGACGATTGCCATGAACTTTGCGAATAAAATAACGCAACATGCTTTCGGTCAATTCAAAATTTGCAATCACCCCATCGCGCATTGGCCGACAAGCAACAATACTTTCTGGTGTTTTACCAAGCATCTCTTTTGCACCGCGACCGGCAGCCAGAACTTCATTTGTTTTTGCATTAATTGCAACCACCGATGGTTCATCAAGCACAATACCTTTATTACGTACATAAACTAAGGTATTTGCCGTGCCCAAATCAATTGCAAGATCGGTCGAGAAATAACTGAATAATCTTTTTGCAGGAAAAAATCTCATCGTATGCCCACCTTTTCATTTGCCCGTTAAAAACTAAATAACAATCCTAAAGATACTCGCTGTGTTTTTGCTACATTTTTTGCCGCTAAAACTGAAACTGGCATATCCCAACGCAATTGCGCAATAGGTGCCCACCAATATGGCTTGCGTACACGTGCAAAATCATAAAACGCATACACACTAAAATATTCTGCATTAAAATCTGAAAATCTACGTGCTGTTTGAAGCGTTGCTGGCGGTTCAGGATTCGCGCGTGCATCTTTTATTGAATCTCGCAAATGGAAAACAGCCGTATACACCAATTGACCACCAAGTCCTTCACGAATATCTTCGATACGAATAAATGGTGAAAAGATAAACGTAAATCCTGGAGAAATACGCACATCGCCAATGACGGCTCCAAAAAGTGGTTGCTCATCTGCTATGGCGATTCGCTCTTTGACTTTTCGCCCAAATCTTTTGCTGATGCGCACATTCAAGCCAACTTTCCAATCTTCTTTAACCTCAACCTCGGTGTCGCCCGCAATATATAATCCAAAAAAACCATCTCCACCAAAAGGGAGCGAAGCCGGATTGTTGATTTCACGAGTTAATCCAGAATTAATCAGCACACCAACCCGCCCACCAGCATCAATTCTTCGTAATTTGTATACATATTCCCAAATCTTACCAAACCGTGCATACAAATCGATATCGGAAAAACCTACCTTGCTGAATTTAGGCGCATCAAAACCAAGAAATGCTTGCGTTTGCCGCCTAATTTCATCTAATTGTGCAACCTGATCGTTGGTGAGCACAAAACGACGAATCGTTTCATCTGATATTCTAAAATTAATGCGCGAAAAAAGATGCATGAAAAAAGCGTTGCCCCCTAACCAAAAATGATCAGTGAATCGGTGTTCAAATGAACACGCAAAACCTTGAGCTTCGATTGCACCACTCATGTTGTAAATAATTTCTGTCAGGTTGGTAAAATCTGGCGCAAGCGGATTTGGATTACCAAGCAAAACAACCGCATTTGCTAGTTTAGTAAAATCGTAGACCCCAAATATTTCTGGAATACCAATTACCGTGTCTTCATCACGCGTTGCATTGTGACCAAGTAAAATAAACGCATCACTGGTAAGATACGTACATTTTTCATTCGTTCTTGAATAAATATGTGGGTAGAGTGGAAAATAGCGATTGTCATACACCATTGCTTTTAAACCAGCGACCGAGCATATGATGAAAATACAAAATAAGAATTTTTTTGGCACGTGCATCATTCGTTTATCATCCCAATTTTTTTTCGATGTGCATCTGTGTTTGCATTAATTATGGAGAGAGGGGGATTCGAACCCCCGATCCCACGTTAATGGGATAACCGCTTTCGAGGCGGCCGCTTTCGACCACTCAGCCATCTCGCCAGCGTATCTTTTTTCCTCTTTTATAACGAGGCTTGCTCTCTATAATACCCCATTCTCGTTTTTTTTAAAGATTTTTGCTTATTGTTAATCAATACACGATGAAAATTGACAATTAAATAGGCTCGCGTCTAAGCTTTTTACGATTGGCTCACATCAACACCATCATTGTCTGTAGAAAATCATGAAACATGCTGTTATCAATAAAGGAGCAGGGATGAATACATCGACTATCCAAGCGATTATTTTAGCCGCTGGTAAATCAACACGATTCAATACCGGCCGCTCAAAACTTCTTGAACGACTCTGTGGACAAGAAATGATTCTTTACACAACAAAACTTTTTGAATCACTTTCTTTACCAACCACCGTAATACTTGGATACGAAGCCGA
>CAZUJC010000002.1:0-65325 GCA_964620245.1 uncultured Pseudomonadota bacterium
AATCGCATTGGACTTAGTATCCATCTTTGCAATAAATAGTTTGGTAGATAGCTAATTAAAGGAATGCCAGTTATGCCAGCAATCACTTTTGAATTTAATCCATCCAAATATTTTTTTTCATGGACTTTTAATAAATCTTGAGTGGAAACTTGCCCAGCAGGTGATCTAAAATGATGATCGGAGAGGTTAAGTTCTTTTTTGATGAGGTTTTGTGCGCCCGCATATTTTGTTGAATCAAATGGATGGACCTTTTTGACAAGAGGTGCCAGTCCATCCAAAGATATATTGTAACCATCATTATAAAAAATTGGTATTTTTTGGTTTTCAGGAACTGCTTTTTGCATTAATTTATAGGTGTAATTGTAGGCGACTTTGCCAACAATGCACGTGCCAACGGCAGCAGCAACCAGTGTTTTTGTATTCCAAGTGAGTGGATTAAGTTCTTCCAATCCTATGCATTGAGTTTGATAGGGTTGCCCTACCACACTTAACAGGAGTAATAACAATAATTTATTCTTAAGCATAGCTGCCCTTTATAGTGATTTGTTTTTTATGTGTACCGATTTTTTTTGCGCTACTGCACTATCAGTTTCTTTCAAAATATCTGCTAATTTATTAATTTTACCGGCACCTTGGAGCAAAATAAGATCATCCGGTTCAGTAATTGTTTCAAGAATTCTGGTGATTGCGCTAAACGAATCATTAAGTGGTGCATAAAAAAGTGGAAAACGGGGATTGCGTTGCGCAATCGCTTTTGTTAAATTGGCGCTCGTAATTTCGGCAATTGGGTCTTCGCATGCCGCATGAATATCAGTAATAATCAATGCATCGATCGGACTATCGATGAGCATTTGCACAAACCAATCCCACAATTTGTGAGTTCTTGTGTAGCGATGTGGTTGAAACACCAAAATAAGTTTATTTTTCGCGCGTTTGCGAGCAACAAGCAACGTATTACGCAGTTCTTCTGGGTGATGACCATAATCATCAAAAATTGATGCGCCTCGGTAGGAACCATTGTAGCTAAATCTTCGCTCGATGCCTTTAAATGTTGAAAGTGCTTGAGCAATTAATGCAAACGGAACTTCCAAGTGAAGTGCTAATGCGGTTGCGCCAAGTGCATTGAGCACATTGTGTCTTCCTGGCATGTTAAACTGAATAGTACCGAGTGGATTTTTCTGATTTTTAAGCGAAACAGCAAAATGTGACGAATCGGCATCGAGCACAACATCATGCGCATAAATGTCGGCGGAATCATCAAGGCCATATTTTACTGTTTTTAAATGTGGCAGCGGAAGGATTGAACGTGTGTGCGCATCATCAGTGCACAAAATTGCGCAGCCATAAAATGGTAAATTATTTAAAAATTGTTTGTACGTATCTTTAATGTCATCAAGATCGCGATACGTTTCAAGATGTTCAAGATCGATATTGGTAACCAATGCAATGGTGGCATGAAGATGCAAAAAGGAGCGATCACTATCATCAGCTTCTGCAACTAAAAAATCGCCGGTGCCCCAACGCGCGTTTGCAGAAATATTTTTTAAATGGCCGCCGATAATAACCGTTGGGTCCATGTGTGCTTCAATGAGAATATGTGAAATGAGAGAAGTGGTGGTTGTTTTACCATGTGCACCGGTAATTGCAATGCTGTATTTGGTGCGCATGAGTTCTGCAAGCATGAGCGCGCGACGAATAGTTGGAATACCACGTTTTTGTGCAGCAACTAATTCAGGGTGATCGGGACGAATCATTGTAGAATAAACAACCGTATCAATGGAAGGATCATGACAAAGTGGTGAATTGTTTCCTTGATAAACTGAGCAGCCGCTCGCGAGTAAATCGACAACACTTTGTTGTTGCAAATCGTTGTCACAACCAGAAATAACATACCCCTGGTTTTTCAAAATTTGAGCAATCCCGCTCATGCCAATGCCACCAATTCCGACAAAATGAATGTGCATTTTTTTGCGATGATACATTAATATCCCTCATGTTGATAAAGTACAGTGAGTTTAATGTATCAAAAAAATAATGAGTTCAATATAATTTACCACCATTTGGTACTTGATGCGTCGGGATCAAGAGTGTTGGTTGTTTGTCTGAATTTGGTACACCAAGGGTCAAAACTTGTGAAATAAATGGACCAATCTGTTTTGGTGCAAAATTAACGACCGCAATTATTTGTTTTCCCAATAAAAAATCTTTCGTGTACTGCGTAATTTGTGCAGAAGATTTTTTGATGCCAATTGTTGGACCAAAATCGATGGTGAGTTTGTAGGCCGGTTTGCGGGCTTCAGGAAAATCTTCAACAGCAATAATAGTACCAACACGAATATCAACTTGTTCAAAATCGTGATACGAAATCATGGAGTTCCTTTATGCAGTGCGGCGCGCAGATGAAGTGAAAAAAGAAACAATAAAAATAAGAGCCAATCCGATAATAAACCCAGGGGCAAGTGGCATGAAATTCAAATTAAGATGTGGCCATGCAATTCCAAAAACACCGCCAAAAAGCATTGCACATATCGCACCAAATTTATTTGCGCGTTTTAAATAGAGCGCTGCAATTACCGTAGGTGCAAATGCAAGACCAAGACCTGACCACGCATAGGTTACCAAATCATTAATAGTGCTTGTACTGTTACGCGCAATAACATAAGCAATTAATGGTAAAATTACCACGCATGCACGAATGATAAATAGTGAAGCATGTGCGCTGAGTTGTCGCTTAATGATTCGCTTAATAAAATCTTCAGAAATGTTTGATGCAGTTGCCAAAATTTGTGCGGTCATCACTGACATGGTAGCTGCCACAATTGCACACAAAACCAGTCCAGCAAACAGTGGGTGGAAGAGTTCTTTTACCATTTCAATGTACACTAGTTCTCTGTTTGGAAGTTGTGTTGCAAAAAATTGGGTGCCAAGTAGACCAATAATGGTGGCTGCGGTGAGAACAATTATTTGCCAGGTGATACCAATATATTTTGCTTGGTAAATTTTTTCAGGTTGTTTGATGCCCATAAAATTGATCAAAATATGCGGTGAACCAAAATAACCAAGCCCCCAACCGGTTGATAAAATTAAAATTTGGCTTACGGTTGCATATGAAAAATCTGGGACAAATTGATTCGCCATCCATGCAAATGAAAGTGTTGAGCTGCTGCCAAGGTGCCACCAGGCAAAAAGTGGTACAATGCAAATCATAACAACCAAAAAGAGACCGCGGAACATATCGCCCCATGCAACGGCCACAAATCCACCAATCAAAATATTAACCACCACAATTAAAATACTAATCGCGATTCCGTGATCATACGCAATACCAAAAGTGGACTGGAAAAGACGCCCAAGCCCGATGAGTCCGGCAGCAATATAGTAACTCAAAAAATAAAGCGTAAAAAAAACGGTCATGAGGCGCAATAATCCTGAACTGTCTTCAAAGCGGCGCTCAAAAAATGAGGCAAGTGTAACGCTATTATAGTGTTCGGTGGCAATGCGCAAGCGGGGAGCAATAAAGTGCCAGTTTAAAAACATAAAAACAACTAATCCAATGGCAACCCACCCATAAAAAAGACCGCAGCCATAAATGAGTCCTGGATAACCCATAAAAAGCCAATCACTCATGTCGCTTGCTTGTGCAGCAATTGCAGCTACCCAGTAACTCACTGAGCGATTTGCTAAAATAAATGCACCTGAATTGCGGTTTTTGCGATAAAAATAAAGGCTGACACCAAAAAAGAACGCAAAATAAGCAATAAACGAAAAGAGATACGCACTGTTCATGATTTACAATCCTTAAAAAGATCGATGGAGAATGATTTCTTTTGAAAATACCTAGATAAAACAATTATGGTAAAGAGTTGATAATCGAAGTGCTCGATTATTAAAAGTTTTCTACCCCGCGGGGAAAGATATGAACGAAAGAAAAGAAATATTCACAGAACTGCATGGACGAACCATTTTTGTGAGTTAATAGATGCATTTTAAGATACATTCAAAGAAAAATACTGTCAAATTGTTGTTTGTTTTGCACATTGAAAAAACGTTGATAAACTGGGGAAAATTTAGCTCGTTAAAAAAAATAATACCGATTCAAAAAGGAAGCACATGGTGCGCTACAAAAATGTTTTTTTTCTCCCCCTAATTTTGTTTACCGTGGTAACAAAAGCGATGCAAACAACAACAAAGACTTTGAGTATTCGGCCATATGGCAAGGCAGATTATGAGCACGTTATGAGCTTACTAGATTCAAATAGAAAGAAAGTTCTTGATAATTTAACAACGAGAAAAACAATCAAAATGACCATTTCGAATAGTGGAACGAATGAGTGGCAGGTATTACGCACGGTTGAATTTAATACTGATATTTGTTGTACGAATGAAAAAATTATTGGCTTTGTGCATTATATTAAGGTTGAGCCTAGTTTTTTGTGCATTGAATTTGATAAAATATGTTGTATCAAAGCATTTGTTATCGAAGAAGGTCAGCGGCGCAAAGGTTACGGCAGCAGATTGTTAAAAGAGATGCTAAGCGAGATGCAGAAAAAAGAAATTGATCATATTTGGGTGCGAATTGACCAAAAAAATAAAACAGCGATGAAATTCTTTGAACGCAACGGTTTTAAAAAGAGTGCTGAAAATGGACAATTTAACGATTATTCTCTTCGGATTGAACACAAGGATGAGTAAATTATTTTGTTAGGAAAAAAAGGGGGATGAATATGGTTGATGGCTTAGGACTTATTGTGCCGGCATTTTTAATGAATTTTTTAATGGGAGATGCTGAAGAATCGCGTGTAAAAAAACCACGTGAGAGTGCTGAAATCGTTATTTCCTCAGAAAAACAGAAAGAGGGCTCTCAGTTTTGCGTTGCAAAAGGAGGAGTAGCTGATAAAACCGAAGATTTTTTTGATGAGAGAATAGGATTAGTCAAAACGGGTGTTAAACATCGTATTCTGTTAAATAATGAAAAAAAATGTGGTTTTGCGCGCTACAAAACCATTCAGTCTGCGCGGCACCTAGGTAGTTATGCCTTTGTTGATCGCTTTTCTGTTGCATTTTGGCATTTAAATAAACCGGAAGATATCGATGCTGCTTATGAAATACTCTATCAAGCGATTCGTAACGATTTAAAATTTCCACGCTCGGTTGAGCTGATTATTCCCGAAACAGATTTGTTAACTAAGGATTGGTGCAGCCGAAGAGGTTTTAAGAAACTTCAAAAATATGATAATAAACCGTATAAAAGTTATCTTATGTCATTCAGAAAGCCTAATCTATCTGATCAAACAGAAAGTGATTGAGCTTGTTGGATGTACTGCTTAAGTTTTTTTGCATCTAATTTTTTGAGTTGTTGATAGGCGATTGCCATTCTGGGATTGTGTGCGAGCTTTTTTTTATTGCGGTACAAAAAAAACCAGTAATGAGCATTCCATTGATCACACCACGCCCCTTTGTGGAATGTTGTGCTCATGGTACGAATGTAGTTTGAGGACGAAATATATGGTTTTGTCATCATCAGGCCGCCGTCAGCAAATTGGCTCATGCCAAACACATTTGGAATCATTACCCAGTCATAAGCATCAATAAAAAGTTCCATAAACCATTTATAGACATCTTGCGGATTGGTTTGGTGTAAAAGCATATAGTTGCCAAGAATCATGAGCCGTTCAATATGGTGAGCGTAAGCATAGGTGAGTACTTTCTGTATGGTGGTGTCAATTGGTGCGATGCCAGTGGTTGCGTTCCACCATGATGAAGGTAGTTTGTGGGTGTGTTTGAAAAAATTGCTTTTTTTCTGTTTTTCACCATGCATGATATAGATACCGCGTACATATTCTCGCCAACCAAGAATTTGTCGAACAAACCCTTCGATGGAATTAAGCGCAATCGAATGTGCGCGGCCATACGCAACTGCTTTTTCAACAACAAATTGTGGGGTGAGCAATCCACAATTGAGCAACGGTGAAAGCACTGAATGAAATAAAAATGGCTGTTCCTGGTTTATGGCATCTTGGTAAACACCAAAAAAGGCAAATCGTTTGTGTAAAAAATCATCAAACCACCTATGAGCGTCATTAAAAGTGACCGGATAACAAAATTGATTAATGCTACCCGGATTTTTTGCAAAACAGTTTTGTGTATAGCTCATTGCTTCTTTAACAAACGGAGTTGTTTTTGGTTTCCATGCGGGTGGTATTTTTATGTGAGCTGGAATTTTTTTTCGATTTTCCACATCAAATGTCCATTTGCCACCAATTGGTTTATTTTTGTGCACAAGAATCGAAAAACGTTTACGTTGCTGTACATAAAAAGGATACAACCGAAACGATTTTTTCGCTTTTTTAAACGTTTCACGAACGATTTTGTCAGAAAGCATGAATGCAGGTGTTTCATGTTTTTCTGTTTTGATTGAGAGTGATTTGCATAGTTTATTAAGCGATTTCTCAACGATCGTATCAACTGGGTCGATATACTTAATTTTTTTTATTTTATGTGCGTTAATTATTTTTTCTATTGATTCATTAAATGAGCAATAGAGTACGGTATGTTTGTTTTTTTTAAGATGCTGTTTATAAAATTGCATTGTTGCGCGATGAAGAACTAATTTCGTTTTATGAAATCCAAATCGCGTGAAAAAATGAGGTGCTTCCCACAAAATAAGCGGAAGATCTGTTTTTAGTAATTCATGATGCTCAAAGAGTTGATGCGGAAAAATGAGAATCACTTCATCATATTGTTTTTTCATGATTTTACATCTCGGTACATAATTTTTGCACGCGTACTTTCTTTTTGATGATCAACCATTGGGCATGGATAATCAATGGTGTATTTTGTGCATTGTTTGTACCATGCATGAATTATATCTGATGGAAGATTTTTTAATTCAGGAATCCAACGTTTGATATACACGCAATCACGATCAAATTTTTTTTGCTGCAACCATGGATTGAAAATGCGAAAATAGGGTTGCGCATCACATCCGGTTGAAGCACTCCATTGCCAATTACCATTATTGACTGATGGATCGTAATCAACTAGTTGTTGGGCAAAATATTTTTCACCCCAGCGCCAATCAATATGCAAATCTTTCGTTAAAAATGATGCAACAATCATGCGCACTCGATTGTGCATGAATCCAGTGGTGTTAAGTTGCCGCATGCCTGCATCAACAATGGGAAAGCCGGTTGTTCCAGTGCACCACCGGTTAAAATCTTTTTTATCAGCATTCCATGGTAATGTATCGTATTTTTTATGAAAAGCATGACCAAATACGAATGGTGAATGATAGGCAACATGGGTGAAAAAATCACGCCAATAGAGTTGGCGCACCAATGGATGATGTACACCGAGTGTTGTGCTCAGTGCGTGATGAACTTGACGCACCGAAACGGTGCCAAATTTTAAATGTGCAGAAAGTCCAGTGGTAGGTAGCGCAGGAAAATCACGTTCTTTTTGATAATTTATAAATTGCTTGAGCGATTTTAAAATACGCAATGCATTACTGCTGCCACCGTGCACATGAATTTTTTTGTTTGAAGTTGGGATAATCTTTTTATAGATCACATTTGCAGTACATGCAGCATCAATTTTTTTTTGATAAAAATGAATTGATGGTAATTTTTGTGGTTTTTTTACCGGATGATAAAGCGACGCTTTCAAAAATGGGGTGAAAATACTGTACGGTGTACCATCTTGTTTGAGAATTTCTTCTGGTTCATGCAACAATGCATCACCACATTGCTCAAACTCAACTCTATGGTGAACGCAAAGTTTTTTTAGTGCTTCATCACGTTTGATGCTGAATGGCGTATAATCACGATTGGTAAAAACTACATCAATTTTTTCAGTTTTCAACAATCGTTCAACAATCTGCAGCGTTTTTCCGGAAAAAAAATATAAGCGTCCTTTTTTTTTCTTAATTTGGTTATCAAGATCTTGGAGAGATTCGATCATGAATTGAATTGCATTTTTGCTGCGATAGTTATTGTAAGAACCAACTTGTTGTTCATCAAAAATAAAACAGGGAATAATAGTTGTCGATTTTTGTGCAGCAGCAATTAATGCGGTATTGTCTTGAAGCCGTAGATCACGATGAAAAATAAAAAGAGCAGTGCGAGGCGGTTTCATATTTTTATAACAGTTCACGCAATTTAATAAGTTGTTTTTGTAGTAACGCAATTTGTTGCGTAATAGATTCGGGAATTAGAGCATTTGGTTCTTGATGAATTACAAAACTTGTTTTTGCAGATGCAGTAATGTTGGTAAGCGGTTCTTGTTCTTCAAGTAGTTTTTTTGCACCAGCAATGGTAAAACCTTGGCTATAAAGAAGTTCTTTAATTCGTTTGAATCGTTCAATTTCATATTGTTCATAACAACGCTGGCCACCAATTGAACGCGAACAACTTAAACCGAACTCTCGTTCCCAAAAACGAATAACAAATCGTTTCACATTGAGTTCTTTGGCAACATGGCCAATTCGATATTGTTTTCTTTGCCTATTCATAATACATCCCTTTATATGAATTTAATACCCAATGCACTTGTTTTGAGTAGCTGAACTCTTTCTTATCTGGTACACTAACAAAAAAATGCTTACAAATACTATCGTTTTGGGTCAAGGTATCATAGATGAAATTTAGAGAAATTTTTATTGCATTCACATTGGCAGTAATTACTGCAGCAGCTTTACAATATTTTTTGGGTCGGTACACGAGTTCAGACACTGGCGAAATAGCACGCTCCGGGCAACGATTTAGTGCGCCTAAATCTACCGATATGCAAATGTACAAACCGTTAAATTTGGAAATTGATTTTGTTGATATTAAAAGTACCAAGCAGCCGGTTGTAACAACACTCAAAACAGATCACGCCCTTTATGAGTTTTCAACCGACGGTGCCGCATTGCGCCGTTTAGAATTTACACGAAACTATGGTGGCAAAGAACAATCGTTCAGCACCGTTTTCCCTCCAGCAGCAACCGATCGTGAAAAAAGTTGTTTTCTCGTTGCACTTGATCAGCAAACACCGTATGTCTTTGATCTGATAGATCAACAAGAAACTGAACAAATGTACACATTAAGCTACAAAGCTTCCATAAACGGTGGTGCTCTGTTCAAGAATTTTAGTGTGTTTAAACATGAACATCGCATCGATTTAGAACTTGCTCTTCAAGTCGCGCCTGGTGCAGCAGCACAACAAGCACGTATTTTCATACCAGCACCACTGGTACCTGAGCTTGCTGGAGAAGATGCCGTAACAGGACTTGCTAACGATGATCGAAATAAAATTTTGATTTTGCCTCGTGATGCCCAAACAGCTTCATCATATTGGTCACGGCCGACACTTTTTGGTGCACAAGATCGCTACTTTGCGCATGCGATGGTAAGTGATCAACAGCAATTTACGCAACGTGGTTACTTTAAAGCGGTAGATATTGAAGGATGGTTTGCAATTCTTGAAGGACCACAAGTTACCACCGATAGTTCATGGAAATTGACTTTCTATATGGGACCAAAAGAAGATCATGCAATAAATCAAGTTGATAGTCGTTTGGAGCAAACACTCAATTATGGTTTCTTTTCGTTCATCTCAAAACCGCTTTCAAAATTAATGTTGCGTGCGCTTGATTTGATTTATGGCGTTGTGCACAATTATGGTTGGGCAATTATTATTTTGACTATTTTACTTAAATTGCTCTTGTTACCATTTACCTGGCGTGGTGAGCAAAGCATGAAATTGCGATTAGAGTACCAAAAGAAACTTGCCTATATTGAATCAAAATACAAACATGATAAAGAAACATTAGCACATGAGCGTGCAGAGTTGGTGCGTAAATATGGTATGCCAGGAATGGCGAGCTGTTTGCCGTTGCTGTTACAATTACCAATATTCTGGGCATTGAGCATTATTCTTGCTAATTCGATTGAGTTGTATAAAGCGCCGTTCTTGTGGATCCCTGATTTGTCGGCACGTGATCCATACTATATTTTGCCAATTTTAGTGGCAATCGGTATGATTTTACATTCACCTGCAGTATCTGATGCAAAGCAACGAATTTCATCGATTGGAATGGCATTATTAATTGCAGCACTTATCTCTAGTTTTTCAAGTGGATTGGCGCTCTTTACGGTGGTGAGTACATTCTTGGGTGTTGCGCAAGCACAACTGATGAAAGTTATGAAGCATGATTGATCAAGTGCCCGCACTTGCGCAGTTAGTTAAACAATTGCAGCAGATTCCGTATTTGGCATCGAAAAATGTATACCGCGTTGCGCACTATTTTTTAATGCTTGATCAAGCACGTGTACAACAACTGTGTAAAATTATCATCGATGCAAAAATGCAGGTAGTTGCGTGTCAAACGTGTTTTGTTTGGAAAGAAAAGGATCGAACCTGTCCGTTTTGTGATTCAAAGCGACGAGATGTATCGGTTATTTGCGTAGTAGAAACGTGGCAAGAGTTAATGGCAATTGAAAAAACTGGAGGCTATCAAGGATTGTACCACATTCTTGGCGGCGCAATTTGCCCGCTTAATGGTATAGGTCCTGAAAATTTGACAATTGATCCATTAATAAAAAGAGTGAACGAATCGGTGCGAGAAATAATTTTAGCGACCAATCAAACACCCGAAGGTGAAGCAACAGCTTCATATATTGCTTCGAAGTTGAAAGATTGCTTGCTTAAAATTTCATGTTTGGCTCGTGGTGTTCCAGTCGGTTCTACGCTGGAGTATATGGATCGCGTAACTGTTTTTAAAGCGTTGTCTGAGCGACGTCCGTTTTAAATTTACTCTGGGTAATCGGCACATTCTCGTACTGAACCGTCTTGTCCAGAAAGTAAACACCCATTACATTGAATACAACATTCACGATTTACAAATCGTCCATCTTTACAACATTCTTCGCAATTGACTGCTTGCAAAGAAGGAACATTAACTATAAAAATTGTCGACAAAAACAGTACTACTGCTGTTAATTTCTTCATGTACAGCTCCTTTTGGTTACTATCTAGTGTATAAAATTGAGCTTTGAAAAAGCAATAAATTTAGGGTTCTATTTTGGGCTTTTTTGCGATCTGGTCGATATTTGGATAGGGGAACTCTTCATTATTTCCGGCCAAAATAAGAGATGGTTGGTAGTCTCGTACGTTGAGTCGCTCATGTTCAATCAGCGCTTGTTCAATGCTCGGTTGATGTTTTTCATTCGGTTCATGAAGAAGAATAGGGTAAATTGTTTCTAAAAAATCGTTAAATTTCCCGCCAACTTGTTCCTCGGGAGTAGATTGAATGAGTTCAAGTTTGCGTTTGCGGCTGCTGATTGAAGGAATATATTCTTTGATTTTTGGTTCATATGAAAAGGATCCAACATTGGTTCGCATAGTTGTAGCTAAAGTGCATGGTGTGAATTGGTTGAGCTCAATTGCTCTTGTGAGTCGGTGCATAGGTGTACAACAAGAATCAATGGCGATGATTGCTTTTGGATGGTGTGAAAAAAAGTAGGTAAAGATTTCACGGATCTTGTTTTCAGGAATACCAGCAATTCGAGGATAGTCGCTATCAATGTCATTTGCGTGACCGGTCAAATATACAAGCAACGGTTTTTCTTGAGGACTGATAATAAAGTTGTTTAATTTATCAATCCAATTATTGGAATTTGCTTCGGGAAGTTTGTAATAAAGCGGTGCAAGCATATGCTTAAATGTTTTAGTGTTTATGATAGTGCGAGCAGTGCCATTTTTTTTTACATAAACAAGTCCGAGCATTGTGTCGTAGCATGTCCATTCATCTTGTTTAAACGAGAGAACAGTAGTAAGTTTTTTTCTCATGTGAGAGCTATTTTCATTTTCGATTGATACATTTATTTGATTTGTTTTTTCATTAATCGAAAAAGCTCCAGTTTCATCTATTTTAATTTGTGATGCAGGTTGGGTGATTGAGTAATTATGGTAAAAAAATCGTTTAGCCTTTAAATTTCTTTTGCTAAATCTTTTCCAGAGACTGTAAGGAACAAAGAGATGATTACTTTTTTTACTCAGTAATGTGGTCAGAAAATCATGGTAAATAGCAGATTTCTTTTCGAGTGTTTCAATATCATAAATTTCAGTAGCAGTTTGTGTTGTGCTGATAAAAAAACCGATCGCATGATTATATTTGTTTTCCATTCCATGAAGATGTGCAGAAAATAAGGTCAGTAAGTTGAGCAGGGAGAGTGATGCAAAACTGAAGTAGGTTTTTTTCATGTAATTCAGTACACTAAAATTAAGGTGGTTAATTAACACTATTCACAAGGAATTCTATGCCGATTATTGAAAAACATGATACGGTTTTTTTTAAAAATCGTCGAGAACAGCTTATACAATTAGTTAAAGAGCAGTATGCCGGCGCACAAAAAGGCATAATTTTATTGTTTGGGGCGTTTGAGACACATTCTGTATTCAAACAAGAACGTTCATTCTATTATCTGACCGGCATAGAAGAACCTGCATCAGCATTAATGATTGATTTAGAAAAAAATTGTACGACCCTATTTGTTCCTAACTATGCGCAAGAACGTGCGAAATGGGCATCGTCGGCTGTTTTTGCGGATCAAAAAGAAAAATTTGGATTTGACGAAATTGAGTATCTCGGTCAAGAGTGTAAAGGATACCAATGCCATCCATTCTTTACCAAAGATCAATATCACAATTTATTGGTAATTCTGAATGATTATGTGCAAAATAAACGACCAATTTACACCCTCAATCCTCAAACCGCTTCTGGGTATGTTGAACAACGTTTTATTTTGCAGCGAATTGCACAGCTAATTTCAGGACTCAATGAACAGTTAATTGATATTTCACCGTTGGTCGCGCGCATGCGCCGTGCAAAATCGCGCCAAGAAATTGAATACATTTACAAAGCAATTGATGTAACCATAGATGCGCATGATGCAGTCGCACGCGCAATCGGACCCGACAAAAAAGAGTATGAAATTCAAGCGCTTCTTGAGTATATGTTTACGGTGCGCGGCTGTTCGATTGCTTTTCCAAGCATTGTGGCTTCAGGAAAAAATGGGACTGTTTTACATTACAATAAAAACAATGCAACAATGAAGCCTGGAGAGCTAGTTGTTGTTGATATTGGTGCGGAATATAATTATTATTGCGCCGATTTGACGCGAACTTTTCCTGTATCGGGTACTTTTTCCAAGCGGCAACGGGAATTATATTTGATTGTTCTGGAAACGCAAGAATACATTGCTCAGCTTGCGCAACCTGGTATGTGGATTGCCAACAAAGATAATCCTGAAAAATCGTTGATTCATTGTGCCCAGAAGTTTTTACAAAAACATGGGTATGACAACTATTTTGTTCATGGCATTGGTCATTTTCTTGGCCTTGATGTGCATGATGTTGGTGATTATACACAACCGTTGCAACCAAATGATGTGATTACCATAGAACCAGGAATTTATATTCCGGAAGAAAATATTGGTATTCGTATAGAAGATAATTATTGGATAGTTGAGGGTGAAGCTATTTGTTTGAGCGAAGATTTGCCCAAATCACCCGATGATGTTGAATTAGCAATGGCACATGCAACTGGCAATGAATCGACGAGTGAAGAATCGGAAGAGCAAGAAAATTAAAAAAAAAGCGATGCTTTTTTAAGGCACCGCTTTTTTTAGGTTGTGAAATAAATTTTTAGCTATTTGCGGCTTTAAATTTTTCATAGAACGCAATGACATCTTTTGAGCCGAGTGCCAATGCAGCAAAGCCGACTACGAAACCCGCAGCAACTAGTTTACTCGATACTTTTTTGCTTTTGAAAAGTTTATAAATTCCCATAATTGAACCAGCTGCACCGATTGCTGCTATCGCTGCAACGCGCGGATCATTGTCATTTGGTGTGAACCATTTATGAGCAAGATAATTTTGAGCACTCGTAATCTTTTGTGTAACTTGTTGTTTGAAATCTGCTTGACCATTTCTACTTTGAACTAATACAGTACCGAGTAAAAATGCCACTAATAAACGACGATATTTCATATATATTCCTCCACATGTTCATTTGTATTCATTCTACCAGAACTGATAAAATCGACAATGAGGGGGTATTTATATCAAATTTGGCGATTTTTGGTCAGATAATTCATGATCATGAGGAGAATAACGGCAATTGTTATACCTGTTCCTAACGACGCCGCACAAGCGATTGCTACTCCATATGGAATTAAAAACCCAGCAACTAAATAGGCAACGAAGGTGGCAAACAATGCAGGAAGTGCATAAGGTAATTGCGAATATACATGGGCCTGCAAATCTGCTTGTGTGCTTGCAGCTGCCATAATGGTGGTGGTTCCAATTGGTGAAACATGATCACCAGCAACAGCACCGGCAAAAACGGCACCAACAACCGGAAGTACCAAAAGAATCTGATCGATGGAAGTTGGTGTTGTCATATTGGTAAACGAAGTAACCAGTGGAACTGCAAGTGGTACTAATACTGCAATAGTGCCCCATGAAGAACCGGTTCCTATAGCTGTTATAAGTGAAGTTACATAAAACATTGCAGGCAAAAATGCGCTGCTTACTGAGCCAGCAAGTAATTGTGCAAGATAATCGCCTGTCTGTAGATCGTTTTTTAACAATGTTCCGAATGTCCAAGCAAGAAAGAGAAGAATAATTGAATCTTTCATGAGCTGCCAACCGCCATGCGCAAGTACTGATAATCCGGCAAAAATTATCGTTTTTCGTAGCAAGGCGAGTGCAACACTCAAAATGAATGAAGTAACACTGCCAATTAACAGTGCCAAAAAAATATCGGTTTGTTGCATTGTTTGACTGAGTGAATTTGAACCACCAAAGAGTTTTGAATCACCAAGGTAGAGAATAGTGATGAGTACAAAGCTAATCAATGAGGCCAAAGGAAAAATGAAATCTAAAAGAGTCCCTTTTGAATCAGCTTGGTTTGTCATCGCTGATGCTGGGACAGGTGCTCCACCAAAAAGATTTCCCGTTTCTTGAGCAATTTGTTCATGTGTGTGCATGAGTCCCCATGAGCTTTTTGAGCGCACAATGTAAATTACTGAAGCACTGATGATGAACGAATATAAAATAAATGGAATTGTCTGCAAATAAAAAGCAAATGGATCTTCTAAAATGAGAGGCTTATCAGAGCTGTTGATTGAAACTCCAGCCTTTTCGAGCTGCATTAGAATCATTGCTATCCAAGTTGAAACAGGTATCAGAATAATAAGTGGTGCGGCTAGTGAATCGATCAAGAATGCTAATTTAATTCGAGGAATTCTAAATGAATCGGTGACCGGTTTCATAATAGAACCAACAGTCAAAATGCTAAAAAAATCGTCGATCGCAAAACAAAATGAAAGCAATACAGAAGCTGTTTCTGTTGTACTACCTGAGGTAAGTCTTTTTTTTATTAATTTACCGTATGCAATGGTGCCACCGGTGTGTCCCATGAGTGTAATCAGTGCTCCAAGGATGAGTAAAAAACCAAAGGTATACAGATTTGCAAGTTCAAACTGTGCTTGAATGTTTTGTGCAATAATAAGTGCTGTTTGGTAGAGCGAGAAATCGGCGACAATTGCTGATCCGGTGATTATTCCGATACTAAGTGCCAATAAAACGCGATGAGTAATAAACGCTAAAGCGATGACAAGAACAGGAGGAAGCAAAACAAGCCACGATAACTGCATAACAAAACCTTTAATGATTAAATGATTAGTGTATGCTTACTATAAATCAAAAAAGGTATTTCTGGCTACGAGAATGTGCAAGACACATTTGACCAGCGGCTTTTTTTGCTTTACTCTAAAAAGCACACAGATTTTTCTGCTATGTCAATAAGGACGTTCGTATGGATATGAATAAAGCATTTTTCTTAAAAAAAGAAGACCGTCAGCCTAAGTGGGTTGTTCTTGATGCAAAAGGTATGATTGTGGGACGATTGGCAACCAAGATTGCTGATATTCTCCATGGTAAGCATGTTCCAGCATTTACGCCGCATGATGATGCCGGTGATTATGTTATTGTAATCAATGCAAAAGATGTTGTATTTTCTGGTAACAAGTGGTCTCAAAAAACATACGACCGTTACTCAGGATATATTGGGGGCCTTAAAACGAGCTCTGCTACAGATATAGGTCCAAAGGGAGTGATTGAGAAAGCGGTAGAGCGCATGTTGCCAAAGTCAAAAATGGGCCGTGCAGCTATCAAAAAATTACGTATCTACGAAGGTAACGATCATCCCCACCAAGGACAAGTCGCAGCTAAGTAAGAATTAATTATAGAGAGTAAAAGAAAAGGCCGTTTAAAAAAACGGCCTTTTTTATTTGTCTAACACAAAAAATTTATCTCAATTAACCTATCGAGAAAAGATGGAAAACATCTTTAACGCTCAATACAAGAACGAGTAACAAAATAGCAATCCAGCAAATATAATGGATTATCATCCGTGTTTTATCAGGTAACGAGCGTCCCAAAATAGCTTCGATTGTGTAGAGAAGCGCTTGGCCACCATCCATGATTGGAATTGGGATAATATTCAGAAGTGCTAAATTTACGCTGATAAAAGCAAGTAGCAAAATAAATACTTTGACTCCACGCTCAGCACCCTTGATTGTTTGTGAAATAACCATGAGTGGCCCACCAAGTTGCTGTACATTTCTTTGTGTAAAAATGCTTTTCAACGCATGCCAAACTTGACCAATAATGATATGCGTTGCCTTAATGCCCATAGTAATTGATTGAAAAAATGAGTAACGCGGAATAACAAAATCTACACCTAAGAATCCATACGTTGATTGTTGAAATTCGCGTTGACCAATATGAAGCGGGATTTCTTGTTCTACACCATCACGCTTTATGGTGATTTTTGCAGGCGTGTTCGGGTTGTTTTTTACTTGATCAATAATTTGTTCAGCTTTTTCAATAGGCGTGCCATTAAAGGCGATTACTTGATCTTCCGATTGTAGTTGAGCGGCTGCTGCAGGAGATTCGGCTTCAACAGAAGCAATTACCGTGGATGCATTTCCCGGGTACAAAAGAGCTGATTTGGGCATTCCTACAAAATAAAGAGCCGAAAGGGCAATGTAGGCAAACATAAGGTTGAAGAGTATGCCGCCGGACATTACTAACATTTTTTGGTAATAAGGCTTCTTTGCAAATGAATATTGATCGGAGCGGTGAGCTTGTTTTTGTTCTCCTTGGCCAACTTCCGCTGCACCCGCGATTTCAACATAGCCGCCAAGCGGAATAGCAGAAAGAGCAAATTCGGTATCGCCTATTTTTTTGGTGAACAATCGAGGGCCCATCCCAATAGAAAAAGAGGGGGTAGCTATCCTAAAGAGCTTACAAAACATAAAGTGACCGAGTTCGTGAAACCCGATTAAAAACCCTATGCCGATAATGCCAACTGCAATAAAAAAAAGATGGTGTGCTAATGCTGCAATTGATGAAATAAGTGCCATAGCCATGTTTCAGCTCCTTAAAGAGAATTTTGCGCAATAGTGATTGTCAACAGTAAAGTCTTTAGTAATTTCTCGGTACCATAAACGGTAGCATGATTAGCGGCGTCCGTCTACGATGAAAATCATATCTGTTGCGCATCAATTCCACTTGAAAAAAGTCAGAGAAAGGATAAACTAGTAATAATTCTTAAATGTTTCAAAACAAAATAAGCAGAGAATTAACACGCCCGACGCTTCATTTTTGGGTCTACGATTAGTAATAAAGTACAAGTTATTGATTAATTTTTTTTTGGGAAGATTGTATGCCAACAATAAATCAGCTTGCTCGCTTTGGACGACACAAAGTGACCGATAAATCTAAAAGTCCGGCGCTTAAGGGCGCTCCTCAGGCTCGTGGAGTGTGTACTCGTGTATTTACCACAACGCCTAAAAAACCTAACTCAGCACTTCGAAAAGTAGCTCGTGTTAAGCTTTCAACAGGAATCGAAGTTACCGCTTATATTCCCGGAGAAGGTCACAATTTGCAGGAGCACTCTGTAGTATTGGTCCGCGGTGGCAGGGTAAAAGATCTTCCAGGTGTTAAATATCACATTGTTCGTGGAGCTCTTGATGCTGCAGGTGTTGAAAACAGAAAGCAAGGACGCTCATTATACGGTGCTAAGCGACCAACTAAGTAAGCAAGAAGGATTTAATTCATGGCAAGGCGTAAAAAATTAATAAGTTTAAAACGTGAAATCGGTGTCGATGAGCGTTATGGATCAGAATTGATTCAGAAATTTATCAACGTGATCATGTTAAAAGGAAAAAAAGGCGTTGCTCGTCAAATCGTCTATGATGCGATTGATTTGATTGCAAAGAAGGCTGGCAATAACCAAGAAAAAGGATTAGAAACATTCTATCGAGCATTTGACCAAGTTTTCCCAGCAATTGAGGTTCGCCCTCGTCGAGTTGGTGGAAGTGTGTATCAAATTCCAGTAGAAGTTCGCCCAGAGCGTCGTCGTGCATTAGCGATGCGTTGGATTATCGATGCTGCAAAAAAACGTTCAGACAAGACAATGGGTGACCGCTTGGGTTATGAGCTTCTCGAAGCGTCTGAAGGACGTGGCGATGCAGTGAAGAAAAAGCTTGATGTTCATAAAATGGCAGAAGCAAATCGAGCATTCTCTCATTATGCGTGGTAACAAGGGTGGGTTTTATGAGTAAAGATAAAGAACTACAAAAATTTCGGAATATCGGAATTGCTGCACACATTGATGCTGGTAAAACAACAGTAACTGAGCGCATTCTTTTTTATACCGGTGTAACACATAAGATGGGCGAAGTCCATGAAGGTGAAACCGTTATGGATTGGATGGAGCAAGAGCGTGAGCGTGGTATTACGATTACTTCTGCTGCAACAAAATGCATGTGGAAGGGCCACTCTATTAACATTATTGATACCCCGGGTCACGTAGATTTTACCATTGAAGTAGGTCGCTCATTGCGAGTTCTCGATGGCATGGTTGGCGTGTTTTGTGGCGTAGCGGGTGTTCAGCCTCAATCAGAGACAGTATGGAGACAGGCTCGTCGCTATAAAGTGCCGCGCATCATTTTTGTGAACAAACTTGACCGTGTTGGCGGTGATTTCTTGCGTGTTGTTAATGATATTAATCAAAAACTTCATGTGAATGCTGTGCCTGCCCAAATGCAAGTTGGTTTCTCCGATGAATTCAGTGGCATTATCGATTTGTTAACACGTAAGCTCGCAACTTTTAGCGAAGGTGATAACGGTTTGACTGTTACTTGGTCTGAAGTTCCAGCTGAGCATGTTGAGCAGATGGAAAAATTGCGCACGCAATTGGTTGAGAAAGCATGTGATTTTGATGATGAGATGGCTGAAAAATATTTGAATGGCCAAGAAATAACGTTGCCTGAAATTAAGGCTGCGCTTCGTAAAGGTGTTCTTTCGCAAGAAATCGCGGTGGCATTTTGCGGTACTGCGTTCAAAAACAAGGGTGTTCAGTTGCTTCTTGATGCGGTTAACGACTATTTACCATCACCGCTTGATGTACCGCCAGTTATCGGAAAAGTTCCTGGTACCAATGAAGAACAAGAACGTAAGGCTGATGTTAGTGAGCCATTGGCTGCATTAGTATTTAAAATTATGACCGATCCGTTTGTTGGGGTTCTTACATTTATTCGTGTATATTCGGGCGAAATTAAGGCTGGTTCATATGTGTACAATGCAAACACTGGCACCAAAGAGCGCGTAAGTCGTTTGGTTAAAATGTATGCAAACAAGCGTGAAGAAATTGATTCGGTCAAAGCAGGGGATATTGCAGCTGCGGTTGGTATTAAAGATGCAATAACGGGACATACGTTGTGCAGCGAAACTCATCCTATTTTGCTTGAATCTATTGATGTACCAGCACCGGTTATTGATAGCTCTATTGAGCCAAAAAACAAAGGTGATTATGAAAAAATGGTTATCTCTTTGCGCAAAATGATGCAAGAAGATCCATCTTTTAGATTCTCCTACAATCAAGAAACTGGTCAGACAGTTATTTCTGGTATGGGTGAACTGCATTTAGAAATTATCGTCGATCGATTGAAACGTGAACATAAAGTTGAAGTGGTGCAAGGTACATTGCAGGTTGCCTACAAAGAAACGATTCAAAAGTCGGTCGATTCAGAAGGAAAATACATCAAACAATCTGGTGGTCGTGGTCAGTACGGACACGTATGGGTCAAGCTCGAGCCTCTTGAGCGCGGCAAAGGATTTGTTTTTGAAGATGATATTATCGGTGGATCAATTCCAAAAGAATTTATCCCTGGTGTACAAAAGGGTATTGAAGAAGCGCTTAATTCTGGAGTACTTGGTGGTTTTCCGGTCGTTGATTTGAAAATATCACTCTACGATGGCTCATATCACGATGTTGACTCTTCAGAAATGGCGTTTAAAATCGCTGGATCTATGGCTTTTAAGAGTGGTATGGCGCAAGCTTCGCCAGTCCTACTTGAGCCTATTATGAAGGTTGAAGTAGAAACGCCAGATGAATATATGGGCGATGTAATGGGCGATTTAAATTCGCGAAGAGGGCGTATTCTGGGCATGGATGATCGAGCTGGCACACAGGTGATAAATGCCGAAGTTCCACTTGGTGAAATGCTTGGATATGCGACATCGTTGCGTTCAATGACCAAGGGTAGAGCAAGTTATTCGATGGAGTTTGAGGCTTACCGTGAGGTGCCAAAGCACATTGAAGCAGCAGTAGTTCAGAAAAAATAGTAAAAATAATTTCAGGACCTAGTCTTAGGAGACCATATAATGTCAAAAGTATTTGAAAGAAAAAAGCCACATATCAACGTCGGAACGATTGGACACGTTGACCATGGTAAAACAACCCTGACCGCTGCTATTACTAAATATTTAGCAGGAAAAGGTTTAGCAAATTTTACCGCCTACGATCAAATCGATAAATCTCCTGAAGAAAGAGAGCGCGGTATTACGATTGCAGCTTCGCACGTTGAGTATGAAACTGACAAGCGTCATTACGCACACGTTGATTGTCCTGGCCATGCTGACTATGTAAAAAATATGATTACCGGTGCGGCGCAGATGGACGGAGCTATTTTGGTGGTATCTGCAGCTGATGGTGCAATGCCTCAAACACGTGAGCATATTCTGCTTGCAAAAAACGTTGGCGTACCTGCGTTGGTCGTTTTTCTTAATAAAGTTGATATGATTGATGACAAAGATATGGTTGATATGGTCGAAGAAGAAGTTCGCGAACTTATCAGCAAATATGGTTTCCCTGGTGACAAGGTTCCCGTAATACGCGGTTCAGCAACCAAAGCTCTTTCTGGTGATGCAGGTGAACTTGGCTATCAAGCAATTCAAAAATTACTTGATGCTGTTGATACCTACATTCCTGAACCAACTCGTGAAGTTGATAAGCCATTCTCAATGCCAGTTGAAGGTGTTTTCTCTATCGCTGGTCGTGGTACGGTGGCAACGGGTCGTGTTGAACGCGGTCGTGTTGTAGTTGGCGATGAAGTTGAAATTATTGGTTTTGGTACAAAAATTAAGACGGTTGTAACCGGCGTTGAAATGTTCAAAAAAGAAATGAAAGACGCTCAGGCTGGTGACAACATTGGTATTTTGCTTCGTGGTGCCAAGAAAGAAGATATTGAGCGTGGTATGGTTATTGCTAAACCCGGTTCAGTTAATCCTCACCAAAAATTCAAAGCACAAGTGTATATTTTGACTCAAGCAGAAGGTGGACGTCACAGTGCATTCTTCACTGGATATCGTCCTCAATTCTACTTCAGAACAACAGACGTTACTGGTGTTGTAACATTACTCCCTGGACGAGAAATGGTTATGCCTGGTGACAACGTTGAGTTGTCGGTTGAGTTAATTTCACCTATTGCAATGGAAAAAGATCTTCGTTTTGCAATTCGTGAAGGCGGACGTACCGTTGGATCTGGTGTTGTAACTGAAATTATTAAGTAATCATACGCAGTAAGGTTGTTATGAAGAAACAAAAAATTCGCTTAGCACTTAAGTCGTATGATCACCAACTGCTTGATAAAGCAGTTAAACAAATTGTTTTGACAGCAAAAAGAACAGGTTCCCAGATTGTGGGACCTGTTCCTATGCCAAATAAGCGTCGCTGCTTTACCGTTTTGCGATCTCCGCATATCGATAAAAAGTCTCGTGAGCAATTTGAACTGACAACGCACAAGCGCATTGTTGATATTGTTGCACCTTCAGAAGAAACGATGAATGCGCTAATGAAATTAAGCATTTCTTCTGGTGTTGACGTAGAAATTTGCTAACGGAAAAGGTTTAATATGTTGAATGGTGTGTGGGGAACCAAGATTGGGATGACCCAGGTATTTTCAGAAAAAAATACCGTTGTACCTGTTACAGTAATCGATTTGAACGATTGGATTGTAACGCAAATTAAAACAAAAGAGCGCGATGGGTACGAAGCGTTGCAAATAAGCGGATTGCGTAAGCGATTTGCCGGAAAGTCGTTTGAAGCTCAGTGGCTGAAAAAAAAGAATACCTATTTTCGTATTTCAAAAGAAATCGCTTTGCAAGAGGCTGGTCAATATGAAGTGGGACAGCGATTTAATGCAGCAGCGGTTCTTGAAGTAGGAAAAACAGTCGACGTTTTTGGTATTACCAAAGGTCGTGGTTTTCAGGGTGTAGTGAAACGTCATGGTTTTCGTGGTGGTTCTGCCAGTCACGGACCACGTTTTGGTCGTTGGCCGGGATCCATGGGTTTCATGAGATCGCAAGGTCGTGTTATTAAAGGCAAAAAGCTTCCAGGACAAATGGGCTGTGATCAACGAACAATGAGACACTTAGAAGTGATTCGCGTTGAGTCGGATGCACAGATTGCTTTAATTAAGGGCTCAGTTCCCGGTGGAGCTGGTTCATTGGTATTCATGCAAAAAGCATAGGAAAATTATGTGTGCTCAAAGAGCAAAAAAAATCGAATCGACTGTTGAAAATGCTTTGTTAGAGATTGTGAAAGCGTCTGATTTCCCTGAAGTATCAGAACGTTCAATCGACAAAGCCGCTTTTGCCGTCTGTATTCGTGCATTGTTGCAAAATTGGCGTCAAGGAACGGTTGGTTGCAAAGACCGATCTGAAGTAAGTTATTCAAATAAAAAACCGTGGAAACAAAAAGGCACCGGTCGCGCTCGCGCAGGATCTGCTCGTTCACCATTATGGATTGGTGGCGGTGTTACCTTTGGTCCTCAACCGCGTGTGAGAACGTTGCGCGTCACTAAGTCTATTAGACGCGGTGTTCTCAACTCGTTGTTTTGGGAATATGTAGAAAACAACAGAATTGGGGTTCTCGATTGGCAGCTTTCAAATGATGCTCCAAAGACAGCTCTTGCATCTCAAGCATTAAAAAATGCGCAATTAGAAAACAAAAAAATTACGATTTTTTTGTCTCTTGATGATGTAATCCATCAATCTTCGTTTGCAAATATTCCAGGCGTTCACATTGTTTTCTTTGATGCGCCTAATGCATATGATGTAGTTCGCTCATATCAATGGGTTATTTTGAAAAAAGATTTAGATATATTTAAGAAAATGGTGGCCACATGGAACTAAGTATTTACGATGTGATTCGCAGGCCAGTGGTAAGTAGTAAAGCTTCTGGATTAATGCAACAATTAAAAAAAGTTGTGTTGGAAGTGCATCCACACGCTAATAAACCGCTTGTTAAGCAGGCGTTGAAGAAATTGTTTAATGTTGAAACAGAATCGATAAGAATTGTGGTTCGAAAAGGTAAGATTCGTACCTTCAAGCGTGTAAAAACGCAAGGTAAACTTACCAAACGAGCAATTGTAACATTGAAGCCAGGCTATTCATTAACCGTTGCTGAAACTGGTCAGCCAGGAATGGCAGAGTCTGTGCCTGGAACTGAATAATAACAAGGATAATCAATGGCGATTAGAACAAGAAAACCCAGAAGCGCTTCGTTACGATTTCAAACTTTTTTAACGTCCGAAGATATAACGAAAAAAACTCCAGAAAAATCGTTAGTAAGCGGTCTGCGTAAACATGGTGGACGTAATGCATACGGACGTATTACAGTTCGTCATCGTGGTGGCGGCGCAATGCGTAAATATCGTGCGATCGATTTTATGCGTATGTGTCGTGATATTGAAGGAAAAATTGTAGCAGTTGAATACGATCCAAATCGTAACGTTCGAATTGGTTTGGTAACGTATGCAAATGGCTTGAAAACATATATTTTATTGCCCCAAGATCTCAAAGTTGGTAATCGCATTGTTGCTGGTGAAAACGTTGATCCACGAGTGGGAAACTGCCTCCCTTTGCGCAATATTCCTGTTGGTTTTATGATCCACAATGTGGAAATAACGCCAGGAAGTGGTGGAAAATTGGTGCGTAGTGCTGGATTGAGCGCTCAAATCATGGCGAAAGATGAGAATCATGCAACATTAAAAATGCCTTCTGGCGAAATGCGCATGATCAATCTGAACTGTTGGGCAACGATTGGTGTTTTAGGCAATGCAGAATATAAAAACCTCGTCATTGGTAAAGCTGGTCGAACACGTCAATTAGGGATTCGTCCTACGGTTCGCGGTATGGCTATGAACCCTGTCGACCATCCACATGGTGGTGGTGAAGGTCGTTCGAAATCTGGTTCACATCCGATGAGTCCATGGGGTAAGGGAGCTAAGGGTACCAGAACAAGACGCAGAAAGAATCCATTGATTTTAAAGAGACGTAAATAACAGGTAATAGGATATACCGATGGCAAGATCGATTAAAAAAGGACCGTTTGTTGACGAGTCACTTTTAAAAAAAGTGCAGCAAGTTAAAACGTCAGGAAAGCGAGATGTGATCAAAACATGGTCGCGTCGCAGCATGGTGATTCCTGATTTTGTTGGGTTAACAATTGCGGTTCATAATGGAAAAAAATTTATTTCAGTTTTTATTACTGAGAACATGGTAGGCCACTATTTGGGTGAGTTTTCACCGACAAGAACATTCAGAGTTCATAGTGGACAGCGCCAAGCGGGAGTTGCCCCAGAGTCATAATTAAGGTAAAGTGAAATAATACAATTAGATGTTAAGCAAAAAAAATTTAATTTTGCAGATAAGGATAAAAATGCAGTTTAGTGCCAAAGCTAAATTTGTACGTTACTCGCCTTATAAATTGCGTCCTTTAGCCGATGTGATTCGAGGGAAAAATGCGCAAGACGCACTCTACTGGCTTGAAACGTACCAAACACAACGTTCAGTTCCGCTCAAAAAGGTGTTGGTATCTGCAGTTGCGAATGCTAAAGATCGTGAGAATGTTCCAGCAAATGAGCTCATGATCAAAGATTTGCGCGTGGATGAAGGGCCAATTGTTCGCTACTTTAAGCCCGGTGCAATGGGACGTGCAAATATTCAGCGTAAAAGACAATGCCATTTAAGTGTGATTTTGGAACGTATTAACGATTAAGAGGTACAGTGTGGGTCAAAAAGTTAATCCAAACGGATTTAGATTAGGTGTCTACAGAGATTGGGACGCACGTTGGTTTGCGCGCCGTTGTTCATACGGTGAACAAGCGCTTCAAGATATAAAATTGCGACGTGAACTTGGCAAGCTTCTTAACAATGCTGAAGTTGCGCGTGTTGAAATTGAAAAAGCAGGCGATGACAGCATAAAGGTTGTAATACATTCTGCCCGTCCAGGTGTTATCATTGGTAAAGGTGGCCAAGATATTGAATCGTTAAAAAAAGATGTTGCAAATCTTTTGAAAAAAACAAACGTTGAAATTTCGGTGCAAGAAGTTAAATCACCTGAACTTGATGCAACATTGGTTGCTAAAAATATCGCTGCTCAACTTGAGAAACGTGCAAGTTACAAATCTTCAATGAAAAAAGCAGTAAGTTCAGCAATGCGTGGCGGTGCTAAAGGTATAAAAATTCGCTGTTCTGGCCGTTTAGGTGGAGCCGAAATCGCTCGTCCAGAATGGGAACGTTTTGGTCAGGTTCCTTTGCATACTTTGCGTTCAGATATTGATTACGGTTTTGCTGAAGCAAAAACAACCTACGGTATGATTGGCGTAAAAGTATGGATCTGTAAAGGTGAAGTACAACAGTAACAAGTATGAGAGATAAATTATGTTGATGCCCAAAAAAACTAAATATCGTAAAGTACAAAAGGGAAGACTAAAAGGTCGTTCTAAGGGTGCGCGCGAGATTGCGTTCGGTGAATATGGACTACAAGCAGTTGAGTCTGCGCGTTTGACGGCGCAAGTAATTGAAGCAGTACGAGTTACGATATCACGTGGATTACTAAAAACCGGAAAACTTTATCTGAGAGTATTTCCAGATAAGCCGGTGACTAAAAAACCTGCTGAAACTCGTATGGGTAAGGGTAAAGGAAATCCTGAATTCTGGGTTGCCGCAGTTAAGCGTGAGCGAATTATGTTTGAAATTCAGGGGCTGCCAGAGCAAGAAGCGAAAGAACTTTTTCGACTAGCTGCTTATAAGCTTCCCATGAAAACTAAATTTGTCAGAAAGACGGATATCAATGAGTACAAATAAAATTGATTTTAAAAATATGAACATTGATGAATTAAAAAAACAGATTGAGTCGATGCGTGCTGAACTCTTTGGACTTCGCTTAAGCGCTGCAACTCAGCCAGTGAAAAACTATTCACAATTTTCAAGATTACGAAAAAATATTGCGCGAGCATTGACTATTGAGCGTCAAATCTCAGCACAAGTTGATTGATTTAAGGGCACATAACAATGGCAACAGAACAAAAAGTGAAGCAGCTTCTACGCGGTGTGGTTGTTTCGGATAAAATGAACAAAACCGTAATGGTGACGCATGAAAGAACACATCGGCATCCAACGGTACACAAAGTAATTAAGACCGTAAAAAAATATAAAGTTCATGATGAAAATGAACAAGCGCGTGTGGGCGATGTTGTTGAGTTTTATGAAGGTCGTCCCGCTTCTAAGACTAAATATATGTATTTAGAGCGCATTGTTTCATCACAAGCATAGTGCAAGAAGAAAAGGTTTTCGAACATGATACAAAAACAATCGTATCTTGAAGTAGCAGATAATACAGGCGCAAAAGAGTTGCAATGTATTCACATTGTGGGAAGTACCCGTAAACGTTACGCATATCTTGGTGATACGATCAAATGTGCGGTAAAAAGAGCAATCCCCGGCGGGATGGTAAAAAAAGGTGATGTTGTTGATGCAGTAATTGTGCGCACCGCTAAAGAAGTTCGTCGTGCAGACGGAAGCTATATTCGTTTTGGTGATAATGCGGCAGTTATTTTGAAAGATAATGAACCAATTGCGACACGTATTTTTGGACCTGTGGCTCGTGAAGTTCGTGCAGGTTATCCAAAAATAATATCGCTAGCCCAAGAAGTTTTGTAACGAAGGTGTGCTTATGATGCGTCTTAAAAAAAATGATACGGTTGTTGTTATATCAGGTAAAGATCAAGGCAAAAAAGGAAAAGTTATTGAAACTTTGCCAAAAAAAGGTAAAGTAATGGTTAAAGATCTTGGTATTATTACCAAGCACGTGAAAGCGCGCAGACAAGGCGAAGTTGGTGGCATTAAGCAACAAGAATCATATCTTGACGCTTCAAAGGTAATGCCGATATGTACTGCTTGCAGTAAACCAGTTCGTGTGAATGTTAAATTGATTGAAGATGGAACGCGAGTTCGTATTTGTAATAAATGCGACGAAGCTTTTTAGGAACTATAAGGGTTTTCAATGGCCACAGCTCGTTTAGAAGAGTTATATAAGAAAGAAATTCGTCCTCAGTTGCTCAAAGAACTTGAGCTTACAAATATCATGGAAGCGCCCAAGCTTTCAAAAATTGTAGTTAATGTTGGTGCAAAAGAGGCGGTTGCAGATACCAAAATACTTAAAACAATTGCTGATGCAATTAAAAAAATTACTGGTCAAACGCCGGTGAGAACTTTGGCGCGTAAATCAATCGCGCAATTTAAGATTCGCGAAGGGATGCCGCTGGGGATAATGGTTACCTTGCGTGGTAAGATGATGTACGATTTTTTGGATCGTTTTATCAACTTGGCATTACCGAAGGTAAAAGATTTTCAGGGGCTTTCTTCTAAATTGGATGGAAGAGGCAATTATAACGCTGGAATTAAAGAATGGTCTATCTTTCCTGAAGCTGAAAGCAGCGTTGATTCGCATGTTGGTGGTCTCAACGTAACGATTCATACAACAGCAAAAAATGATAAAGAAGGGCTTGCATTACTCAAGAGTTTTGGCATGCCATTCCGTCACAGTAAAGCGAAGTGAGGTAAGACATGGCTCGTAAAGCGATGGTTGAAAAGTCAGAAAAAACGCCAAAGTTTGCAGTACGACAACGAAATAGATGCAAGTTGTGCGGTAGACCCCGTGCTTATATGCGTATTTTTATGATGTGTCGTATGTGTTTTAGAAAAAATGCATTAAATGGTGTACTCCCTGGTGTGAAAAAAACCAGTTGGTAAGGCATCGTGAAGGATAATTATGTCAGTTGATTCGATTGGTAATTTTTTAACTACAATCCGTAATGGATGTGGCTTGGGAAAACGGTTTGTCGTTGCCCCATTTTCAAAAATTAAACTTGAAATTGCTCAGGTCCTTAAAAATGAAGGCTTCATCAGGGATATTGAAATTGTTGATGAAGAGCTTGTGCACAAAAAAATTAAAGTCTATCTCAAGTATGTTGATGGTGAGTCAGTAATTCATGAAATTACTCGCATCAGTACACCTGGTTTGCGCCGTTACCAGAAGGCAAAAAACATGAAACCGGTGATTGGTAATTTAGGGATTTCAATTCTTACTACCAATAAAGGGATCATGGACGGAAAACAAGCGAAGGCAAAATCTGTAGGTGGCGAAGTTATCTGCACAGTTTGGTAAAGGTACTCTTATGTCAAAAATTGGAAGAAAACCGATTGATTGTAGCGGTGTTACTCTTGAAATTCAAGGTAACAGTATTAATATCAAAGGAAAAAAAGGATCGGGTGCGCATGAGTTGCCAAGCGAGTTAAAAGCGCAGATGGTTGATAAGAAGTTAAAAATTACCTGCGATCAACTTACAAGAAAAAACAAGATGCTCTGGGGACTTCATCGAGCACTTGTTGCAAATATAGTGAAGGGAATGGGGGAAGGATTCAAGCAAGAGGTAAGCATTACCGGCTTGGGTTTTAAAGCAGCTGTTTCAGGAAAAAATATAATTTTTTCTCTTGGATATAGTCATAAAATTCCATTTGCTCTTCCAGAAGATGTCAGCGTTTCAACCGACAAAACAGGCCAATTGTTGACTGTCGAAGGTGCTGATAGAGAATCGGTTGGCTTGGTATGCAGTCAAATTCGAGCGCTGAGACCACCTGAGCCGTACAAGGGAACCGGAATTAAGTTAGCTGGTGAAGTAATTATTCGCAAAGCTGGTAAAACAAAAGCAGCAGCATAATAGAGTGTGAGGAAATTAGCGTGTCGATAGTAAAAAAAATTCAGCACCGAACAGAGAAACGAGCTCAACGTGTGCGCAAGGCAATAAAAGCAAGTGGATTAGTGCGGATTTCAATTTTCCGCAGCTTGAATCAGATTTATGGTCAAGTAATTGATGACAATGCGCATAAAACAATAGCGAGCTGCTCTTCATTGGAATTGAGTGATTTTAAGGGTGATAAAAAAGCAATAGCTAAAGCGGTTGGGATTGAATTAGCCAAGCGAGCTTTAAGCAAAGGCATTGAACGTGCAGCATTTGATCGTGGCAGCTTTTTATATCATGGCCGAGTTAAAGCGCTTGCTGAAGGTTTGCGCGAAGGTGGATTGAGCTTATAATCGTAGATAGGAATAGAATGGTTCAAGAGCGTAAAGAGAAAAATTTTATAGATTCAGTTGTAAGCGTTCGCCGCGTAACAAAAGTTACCAAAGGTGGCAAACGTTTCTCATTCTCAGCATTTGTTGTTTCCGGCGACGGTCAAGGAAATGTGGGTATGGGTACTGGCAGCAGCCGTGAAGTTTCGGGTGCTATCGCTAAAGCTACGACAAAAGCACGTAGAAGTATGTTTAAAATTCCAGTTCGAAACAAAACAATTCCGTATCCAGTCATTGGTAAACACGGCGCAAGTAGAGTTATTTTAAGATCTGCTTGTAAGGGTACTGGTGTTATTGCTGGTGGCGCTGTTCGAGCTATTATGAAAGCTGCGGGCGTTGAAGATATTTTGGCAAAATCTCTTGGTTCGTCAAACAAGCAAAATGTTGTAAAAGCAACATTAAATGCTCTTGCTAAATTACGTACGCTTGACAAAGTTATGCAGCTTAGAGGAAAAACAGCACAAGAAATTGTAAAGGGAAGTTATGTTTCAGCTCAGTAAATTAGGATCGCTGGTAAAAAAACGTAAACGAATTGGTCGTGGTGGTAGCCGGGGTGGCAGTTCTGGTAAAGGTACCAAGGGGCAAAAAGCACGTACTGGTGGCAAATCTAAGGTGAGAACAGCGTTTGAAGGTGGACAGATGCCTCTTGTGCGTCGTTTGCCAAAACGTGGTTTTAACAACAAAAACTTTGAGACCAAATACCAAGCTATTAATCTTGGAGCGCTGGAATCAGTTTTTGATGCAGGGCAAGAAGTAACAAAAGAGATGCTCCGAGCAAAAAAATTATTGAAGGGCAACGGGTCAGTTTTAGTTAAAATACTAGCTGGCGGTACGTTGTCAAAAAAACTAGTTATTCACGCTGATGCTGTTAGTGAAGCTGCAGCGCAAATGATTGAAAAGTGTGGTGGTAGGGTTGAACTCATAAAGGAGATGTGAAGTTGTGGTCCTGTTAAAAAACTTTAAGAACATTTTTCTTATCCCCGAGCTCAGAAAAAAAATCTTGTTTACTCTTGGTGTTTTAATTATTGACCGCCTTGGTACGTATATCCCGGTTATTGGGGTGAATGTACCTATGCTTGGTGAACATATGAAACGTGCAACGGGAGTGGGTGGATTGTTGAGCTACTTGGATGTTTTTTCTGGTGGCGCATTAAGTAAATCGACGCTGTTCGCTTTAGGAATTATGCCTTATATTACTGCATCGATTATGATGCAAATATTGGGCATGTCAGTTCCTTACTTTGAGCAATTACTCAAAGAAGGTGAATACGGCAAGAAAATAATTAATCAGTACACGCGTTATTTAGCAATTGGTTTGAGTGTAATGTACAGCTATGGTTACGCAGTTTATCTTGAAAACGCTAACTTAGTGCTTACGCCTGGCTGGGGTTTTAGAGCATTATTTGTGCTATCGCTTACTGTTGGTTCACTTTTTGTGATGTGGCTTGGTGACCAAATCTCATTGTTTGGGATTGGTAACGGAAGTTCCATGATTGTGTTTGCCGGTATTGTGTCAAGGTTTCCAGAATACATTATCAAAACCAAAGCAATGGTTGATATTGGGACATTGGAATTGTGGCACGCATTATTAATTTTAGTAATTTTTATTGCTATCACGGCATGTATCGTCTTTCTGGAAAAAGGGGAACGTAAAGTTCCGGTACAATATGCACGTCGTATCATTGGTCAAAAGATGTACGGTGGGCAGAGTACGTTTATTCCATTTAAGATTAATACAGCAGGTATTATGCCGGTAATTCTTGCATCATCGGTATTGCAATTGCCAGCTACGTTAGCAGTGATGCTTTCATCACGTGGAGAAATATTCAGAAAGTTTGCTGAAATAATTGCTCCAGGAGCAGCACTTTTTAACGTTATTGAGTTCGTGCTCATAGTATTCTTTTCATTTTTTTATACATCGCTCGTGTTTAACCCTGATGAGTTGGCCGAAAACATCAAAAAAAGTGGTGGCTTTATTCTGGGAATTAGGCCTGGCAAAAAAACAGCAGAATTCTTTGACTATATTTTGAATAGAATTGGTTTAGTGGGGGCAATTTATTTGGCATGCTTAGCTCTTTTGCCAAACTTCATGTATGTGTTATTTAAGATGCCATTTTATCTTGGCGGAACTTCACTGTTGATTGTTGTTGGTGTTGCTCTTGAAACATCAGCTCAAATCGAGTCATATCTGATTGAACATCGTTATGAAGGGTTTTTGACCACAGGACGTATGAAAAGTAGGATTGCGCGGTGAAAGACTTTAAAGATTTAATTGTATTTATTGGTCCTCCGGGTGCTGGCAAAGGGTCACTGTCGCAGCTTTGCACTTCTCAATTGGGATGGATGCAGCTTTCGACCGGTTTTCTGTGCCGAAAGCATATTGCGGAGCAGACACCGATTGGTAAGCAAATAGATTTTTATATTAAATCTGGTAAATTAGTTGATGATGCGTTGATTGTTCAAATGGTTGAGCAATGGTTGGTTGATCATGCAAACGATTATCAGGGTATTATTTTAGATGGATTCCCCCGAACCGTTACTCAAGCAGAGGCACTTGAAACCTTGCTGAATAAAAAGGTTTCTTTTTGCCGGTTAAACGTTGTGCGTCTCACCGCTTGCGATACAACAATTGTTGAGCGTTTGGCGACACGTTTTGTGTGTGATAACAAGGATTGCCAAAAAGTATATTCTGGTGCACATGTAGCATTGCAACCGCAAAAAACAGGAAAATGTGACGATTGTTCAAGCTCTTTGGTCCGAAGGTCGGATGACCATTTTGATACGATCAAAGAACGATTGAAAACATATCATGGATATGAACGCAATTTGCTTGAATTTTATCAGAACAATGGACATCCAGTGAGAGAAATTAATGTTGAGCGGCCGTTGTTTGAAGTATTTGAAGATTTTAAGAAAATGATCGGTTCCGTTGCATGATTCCGATCAAAAACAAAATAGCAATCCAAAAAATGGAAACTGCTGGATTGTTGGTAGCAGAAATTTTTCAATTACTCAAAGAGCATGTTGTTGCCGGCAAAACGACATTTGAAATAAACGTTTTGATTGAAAAAGAGCTTCAAAGAAGAAACCTTGTTTCTTCTACCAAAGGATATAAGGGTTACAAGTTTGCAAGCTGTATTTCGATCAATGATGAAGTGGTACATGGAATGCCATCTGCGCGAATTATGCACGATGGGGATTTAGTAAAAGTTGACATTTGTGCTTCATGGAAAGGCTATTGTGCCGATAGTGCACGATGTTTTTTTATTGGTAAACCATCAGCGATTGCGAGCAAATTAGTTCAAGTAGCACAAAGTGCACTTGATAAAGGTATCGCTCAGGCAAAAGCTGGAAATAAGTTGACCGATATTTCAGCTGCGATTCAAGACGAAGTTGAATCGAACGGGTTTGGTGTTGTGCGTGATTTTGCAGGACATGGGATTGGTAAACTGATGCATGAGGACCCGGAGATTCTCAATTATGGTAAACCTGGCAAAGGACCAGTATTGAGGCCCGGTATGACATTTGCAATTGAGCCGATGATTACTCAGGGTAATTATGCAGTGTATGTAGCCGAGGATGGTTGGACCGTAAAAACAAAAGATAAAAGCTTAGCAGCTCACGTGGAAGATACGGTATTAATTACTGAACATGAGCCGCGTATTTTGACGAAAATTAATCCAAACTAAGGGTGGTATGAAACAGAAGAAAGATGATGTAATCCGAGTTGATGGGATTGTGCGCGAAACATTACCAAATGCGATGTTTCGAGTTGAAATTGAAGGTGGACATATAGTGCTTGGTCATGTTTCGGGTAAAATGCGCATGCATTACATCAAAATTTTGCCTGGCGACAAGGTTGCACTCGAACTTTCTCCGTACGATTTGACCCGGGGAAGGATTACTTTGCGTTATAAAAATTAATGATTTTGCATTTTTATTGAGGTATTGCAATGAAAGTTAGAACATCGGTTAAAAAGGTATGCACAAATTGTCGAGTAGTTAAGCGTAAGCGCGTTGTGCGAATTATTTGTGAAAAAAATCCGCGGCATAAACAACGCCAAGGATAGTTAAAACTATACGTATTTTTAAAGAGGATTCTTAGATGGCACGAATCGAAGGTGTAAATTTGCCCGCCAAAAAGCGAATTGAATATGGCCTACCGTATGTTTTTGGATTAGGGTTAAAAACCTCACGCGATATTTTAAATAAATTAAAAATTGATTTTAATAAACGCGTTAAAGACCTTACCAATGAAGAAATTGGTGCGATTCAAAAAGAAGTTTCGCAAAATTACAAATGCGAAGGTGAATTGCGTAAAGAGATTATGCTGAATGTTAAACGTCTTCAAGAAATTGGGTCTTACCGTGGCCTTCGTCATAAAAAAGGATTACCGGTAAGAGGTCAGCGCACGCGCACAAACGCACGTACGCGCAAAGGGCCACGTAAAGCAGGAAGTGCAGTTGCTTTAAAACGTGCAGTAACTAAAAAATAATTGATAGAATAGGGTTTAATAACGATTATGGCATACAAAAAAAAGACGAAAAAAACTAAACGTCACGTTTCCGCTGCCGTTGCGCATGTAAAATCAAGCTTTAACAATACGTTAGTTTCAATTACTACTCTTGAAGGTGATGTTCTTTTTGTTAATAGTGCGGGAAAATTAGGATTTAAAGGTTCGCGCAAAGGAACTCCATACGCTGCAACACAAGTAGGAACAGCGCTGGCAAAAGATATGTCAGGATTGGGAATTCGCGAAGTAGAAGTAAATATGCAAGGGCCAGGTGCCGGTCGTGATTCAGTAGTGCGTGCTTTACAAGCTGCTGGCATGAGCGTTACCGTTTTGCGTGATGTTACTCCATTGCCACACAATGGATGCCGTCCTGCAAAAAAACGACGCGTATAACCACTAATGCACAATTCAATGCCCAGAGTGCTTAACCTAGGAATGTTATGAAAATTAAAGCGACAACGAAAACACAAGAGAATTTAGAAAAAAAGCCGACGCGAAGACAACCGTCTGAATATGGTCGACAATTGAGTGAAAAACAAAAAGTAAAGCGTACTTATGGTGTGATGGAACGTCAATTTAAACGTTTTTTCCAGATGGCCACCAAAAGTAAAGAAGCAACCGGTCAAATGTTGCTTTCATTGCTTGAGCGTAGACTTGATAATGTGATGTATCGTCTTAAATTATCAGTTTCTCGTGCGCAAGCCCGTCAAATTATTGTACACGGACATGTTTTAGTCAATGGAGAAAGAGTTTATTCACCCTCATATCTAGTCAATGTGAATGATGAAATTTCTATTGTGCCCAACGTACTTGAAAAAAAACAAGCGTTTGTAGAACAAGTTATTGATAAACGATTGAAGATTGGAATCAAAGTTCCTGAATGGTTGGAACTTGATAAAAATGAACGTAAAGGCCGCGTATTAAGAGCGCCAGTTCGTTCAGATATTCAACAACCGGCAATCGAAGAACATTTGATTGTTGAGTTGTATTCTAAATAATGATGTTGGTGCATGTTTGCATAGATTGTATGACTGAGAATACGGGTAGGGAGAATTATGAATAAGAAGGTGTATAAACCTCTCATCATTCCACGACTCGCGTGGGATAAGAAAACATTAACGAGCAGCTACGGCGAGCTCGTGGCGCAACCATTAGAGCCCGGATTCGGTATTACTCTTGGTAACGCGATTCGTCGAGTTTTGCTTGGGGCTGTTGAAGGGTCTGCTATTACAGCAGTGATCATTAAGGGGGTCAATAACGAATTTACGGCGTTGCCAGGTGTTGTTGAAGATACTATGCAAGTGCTTCTCAATATCAAAGAAATTGTTGTGCGCAACAAGGAAGGTCTTCCTGGTACCATGCGTTTAGTTGCTGATCAAGAAGGCGTTGTCAAAGTGAGTGACATCAAAGCAGATTCGCATATTGAGTTGATCAATAAAGATCATGTAATTGCTCATGTTGCTGCGCGTGGAAAACTCGAAATTGAGTTTTTTATTGAATCTGGTCGTGGTTATCGACCCGCACAATGGCCAGAAGATAAGCCGTTGCAAGAAGATGGAAAAATTTATCTTGATGCAATGTTCTCACCAGTTCGACAAGTAACATTTGATGTTGAAAAAACTCGTGTTGGTAAAGAAATTGATTACGATAAATTGACGTTAAAAATTTATACCGACGGTTCTGAGAACCCGCTCGATGTGTTGCATTATTCGGTATCGGTTTTACGCACACAATTAGAACATTTCTTGGCAAGTGCCGAAATACCGTTCAACGAAATTTCAACCATGCCTGGTGAAGAGCATGGAGAACGTTCATTGGCTGCAGCCGATCTTGGATTGAAAGGAATTTCTCCCGATTTCTTGCTCAAGCCGATTGATGAACTCGAGCTTTCAGTGCGTGCGCATAATTGCTTGTTAAATGCAGGTAAAAAACGCATAATCGATATTATTCGTATGCCAAAAGACGAAGTATTACGCATCAAAAATTTCGGACGTAAATCGGCAAGTGAAGTCGAAGAAGGTCTGAAAGGATATGGTCTTTCGTTTGGCATGAATGTCACTGAAGATGATATTAAGCGGTTGATCAAAAACACAGAAGAATAAAAGAGCTGGATATTGCTATGAAACATCAGATTGGAAGAAAAAAATTAAATATGAAGTCATCGCACAAGCGATCGATGCTTCGTAATCAAATTATCAGTTTGATTAACAACGGTCATTTGGTTACCACCAAAGTGCGCGTGCAAGAAGTGCGTAAACTGACCGAACGTTTAGTCACTATTGCTCGTAAAGGCAATACGTTTAATGTTCGCCGTCGCGTGAAAGCATTATTGCCGTACAGCGATGTTGCACTTGATAAACTATTTACCGAAATTGCACCAAAATATGTTTCACGCCCTGGTGGCTATACGCGCGTTATTTCTTTGGGTCAACGCCCAAGTGATACCGCTACCATCGCACGCTTGGAATGGGTGTAATAGATGATCAATGAACTTGAACAGCAAGTTCGCTCAGTTATTGATGAACATATCAGGCCAAAAGTTCAACTTGATGGCGGTGATATTGAGTTCATTGGTGTTGAAAATGAAATTGTTCGCATAAAATTTAAGGGCGCTTGCGTAGGGTGCCCTTTTTCTTTTTATACACTTGTTCTCGGTATTCAAAAAACAATGCAAGAGCATATTCCAGCAATAAAAAAAGTAGTTGCTGAATAGACACTGATTAATTATTTTGCGACCGATTATTAGTTGTTATTCCTTGATACCAACCACTTACTGATGCCCATTTGTGAAATTTTGTGCCAACCGGATTTGGTAAACGAATAGGTATAATTTTAAGTTTCTTTTGCACTAGGACTATTTGATTTACCGATTTTCGATATTCTGTACAGGTGCAATTCTGCACTGTGTGTTCCCCTCTAATAATGTGTCCGATAAAGTATTCTTTAGCTTCGCGGGCTGTTTTCGCGCGATCTTTTGGGTCTGGTGATGGGACGTTATGTATTATATCGTTACTTGTGGATGAAGATGTTTGCTGGTCGCCTTGAGAATTGCTCATTGCTGTTGCATCATTGTGATAAAAACAGCAGATGAAAATAAGAAAATATATTAATAACTTCATGATTACTTTCTTTCATTTGCATTCAATTTTGGGATTGTCATACCAGGAATTATTTTCAGCCCAGTTAAGGAATTGTTCAATCGCCGGATTAACCGATTTCTTTTCAGATGTATAGACAACAAACAGAATATAGAGTTGTTTATCGACTTTTGCGCGCAATTCAGTGCAGTAACAATTTTGTTTTTCGTGTTTTTCTGTTTTGGTATGAAGAAAATAATACCATTGCACTTTCTTGAGAACTGTACGAAAATTGTCACCATTTAATTCATCAATTTTGGGGGGCCACTGATTAATTTTAGCAAATTCTTCTCGGGCTTGTTCGGTATTACAGAGTTTTGTGATTATTTGGTTTTTTTGTTCTTCTGTTAGTCTTTTTTCAATCATCATGGCTGTAGCATTAACAATGCACAAATTCATTAACATAAACAAAAAAAAGGTGGTTTCCATTATTTCCTCATTTTTTAAGGACCGATCAAGTTGTTTTAACAAAAGTATATACAAGTTAATTTGTGTGATTCGAGAGTTTGAAGAAATTCAACCTACCCTTGTTGTTGAATGTGAATGGTGCTTCCTTGTGGCCCTTTTTCTATGTGAAAATGCACAGGAAACTGTTCTTTCATCGCGGGAAGATGCGAAACAATAATTATTTTTTCAAAATGATCTTGAATTTTTAACAACGCATCACACATATGCGTAATTCCTTCATCATCTTGCGAACCAAATCCTTCATCGATGATCAGTGTTTGCAAAGAAGTGCCTGCGCGCCGTGCTAACAGTTTTGAAATAGCGATGCGGAGTGCAAAATCGATTCTAAATGCCTCTCCCCCAGAAAAAAGCTCATACGGTCGAATCCCGAGCGGATCGGAAATTTTAATATCGAGCGTTTCTTTGGTTCCACCCTTTTTTAAATCGCGTAACGAATCGATGATAATGTGTGCCTGATTGTGCGTGAGTTGGGCAAGCAATTGATTTGCTTCATATTCAATTTCGGGCAATGCATCTTCAATGAGCAGCGCCTGAATGCCTTCTTTTCCACACGCAGTTGCAATTTGTTGATAATCGTCAACAAAGGTAAGTAATTCTGTGCGTTTCTCTTCGTATGTGCGCATCTCATTTTTTACGTGTACGAATTTACTTAATTCGTTGTTCAGTTGTCCTTTTTGCTGCAAAAGTAGTTCTTTTGTTGCGGTCAAATTTTTGTGTTGTTCGCGCAATGTTTTTTCATGCGCCAATTGTTGCACATAGTTTTGTTTTTCTGCGCGCAGCAATGCATTGTCCTTACTCAATTGGTGAATTTGTTTTTTGATGATTTTAAGTTGTTTGCACAACGCGCTGATAAATTCTGTTCGTTCGTGCTGCAAAGCATATTGTCCAACTAAATGTTGATAATGTGCAAACTGTGCGTGCGCTTCTTTAAGTTTGTTGGCAGTTTGTTCATGTGCTTTTTGATCATAATTAAGGGTGTGTAATTGTAATTCAACAGCACGAATCGATGTGCACACTTCTTTATGTGCGGCATCATTTTCAAGCAGAGCGGCAAATGTATTCTCTAAATGAAGCAGTTCCTGCTGATGTTGCTTAATAACACTTTCAAGTTCACTCAGTTCTTGTGTATTTTTTTTGGCTGCAAGCATGAACTCGCCAAGGGGTACGGTGCAGTGTGCCAGCTGCTCGCGTGAACTGAGTAACGAAGTTTCAAAATGCTTTTTTTCTTGGATGTTTTGCTGCAGCGCAGACACTTCTTTGTGTTGATCGATTAATATTTTTTTAAGTTTGGTAAGTACGGCGCTCAACCGGTGTGCACGTTTCGTTAAAAATTGATCGTGACCTGCTAATTTATTTCGCAGAAAGCGTTTGCGCGCTGCCGACAGATTTTGCTCGCACAGTGGACAACTTGGATTGGTGGTATCGCTTGTCATTTCTTTTTTTTGTTCGATCTCTTTTAATTCACCTTTGATGCGGTCAAGTTGTGCTGCCCACTGATAATAATGTTCTTTTCGTTTTTCAAATTGCTGCGCTGTCGTTTTTTGATTCTCTATTTTTTTTGTGCATACAGTGAGATTGCTTTCGTGCTGCGCAACTGCTTGCTGCAATTCATTTATTTTTTGTTCAAGATGTTGTTGCTGCTGTTGTGCAAGCATGCACGCTGTTTTTTTCTCTTGAAACGTGATCATGAGTTGATCAAGAGCACGTTGTTTTACTGCGCGTTGTTCATTAAAGTTTTTTTGAATGAGTTGTGCTATCTGCTGTTGTTGTTCTTTGAGTGACACGATTGTTTTATTGAGCGCAATGTGTTGCTGGACACTCTGTTGGAACTGCTCTGATTGCTGCGTGAGTTGTGCAATTTGTGTTTGCAGTGACGAAATATCGGCCAGTTTTTTTTGTTCACGATTTATTGAGCGCCATTGAGCAAAAAGAGTAGTTAATTTGTTTTGATACTCAATCTGTTCGTTGCTGTATTGTTTGAGTTCATAAGAAAGCCGGTGTTCTTGTTGCTCAACTGCTTGGAGTTGATCTTGTAACGCCCGAATTTGATTAAATTCATGTTCAAGTGCAGTAAATTCATTCTCCAGAACCGTTAACTGCTCACTCACCGTTTGCAGTTGTTGGGTAACCAGCGGTTCTTGTTGCAGTTGTGCAGTATGGTGCGTTTGCAGTTGATCAATGCAGGCAAGATCGGTTGCTGCTTGTTTAATTTTGCCCAGTGCTGCCGTGCGCAACTGCTCGTACTGATTCAAGCGCAAAATGGAAGCCAAAATATCTTTTCGTTCCTTTGGTGTTTTTTTTGAAAATTCGTTTGATTGCCCTTGGCGCAAAAATGCTGAATTAACAAACGAATCAAAATCAAGCCCTATGAGCTGTTCAATTTTTTCTTGTGTTGCACGAATTGTTTTATCGGTAAATGGATGAACTTTTTTTGAATCGCGATCAATGAGTACAAAATCGAGTGCCGCGTACGGTTTGCCACTATTTTCTGCATATTCGCGTCGAATGCGATAGAGTTGGCCGTTAAATTGAAACTCAAAAACCACGAGCATCTGTGTTTGTCCAAGCCGTAATAAATGTGCATCAGGTTTTGCAGCGCCCGAAATTTTGCGCGCTTGCCCCCACACAGCCCAGGTGATCGCATCCAACAGTGCCGATTTACCGTGACCATTTTTGCCGTTTAAGCAAATGAGGTGGTACGGTGCAAAATCGATTGTTTGCAGCGTCGGTCCGTAACTTAAAAAATTTTTGAGTTGTAGTTTTAGTGGAATCATGAGCGTTAGTTTACTCAAAGGAGTTCAGGGTGGCAATCATCGCAAAGAATAGTACTAACGGCAAAGTGCGGTAAAAATCATGTGTCCAGTTGCATTTAGTGCTGATTGCGTTACGATGAATAAAAAGATACGTGAAAAGGCGATTGAGCATGAATGATATAATTTTTCGGCAGTATGATATTCGTGGCAAAGTAGGCAGTGAAATGTCGGTTGATGAGACATTTGCAATTGCGCAGGCTATAGCTTTCTATTTTATTCAGAAAAATCCTCACATGAAAACAGTGGCAGTTGGTGCCGATGGTCGCACTCATTCGCCAGAAATCAAAGAACGGGTGTGTAGCGCTTTGACTGAAAGTGGCCTTAATGTGGTGTTTGTTGGCGTATGCCCAACGCCGGTGCTCTATTTTGCTCTTTTTACGCTTCCCGTTGATGCTGGAATTATGATTACCGCTTCACACAATGGCCCTGAATATAATGGGCTCAAGATATGTTTGGGTAAAGAATCGGTGTGGGGTGAGCAAATTCAAGAAATAAAAAAAATGGTAAAAACAGGCCAGCAAGTAGAAAATGCTGCTCCTGGAATGTATAAAGAAGAGATGCTCATTCCTGCGTACATTGCATGGATGGTTGATCATTTTACGCATCTTAAAAATATGAATTTGAAAGCAGTGGTCGATTGCGGCAACGGTGCTGCCGGAACGGTGCTACCTCAATTAATAAAAGCAATGAATTGGCCGCACATTAAATTGTTGCATGAAAAAGTAGATGGCACATACCCTAATCATGAAGCTGATCCTACGGTTGAAAAAAACATGCAGGATGTCAAAAAAGTGCTTGAAACAACCGATACCCAGATTGGTCTTGGTTTGGATGGTGATTGTGATCGCATGGCGGCAATGACAAAAAAAGGTGAATTGGTAGAAGGCGACAAACTTTTGGCACTCTTTGCAAAAGAAATTATTGCCGATCGACCTGGAGCCAAAATAGTTTTTGATATTAAGTGTTCATCTGGATTGGCTGAATTACTCACCGCTTGGGGTGCAGTACCCGTTATGTCACCTTCAGGACATTCAATTATTAAAGATCAGATGAAAAAAAATAATGCATTGCTTGCGGGTGAACTCAGTTGTCATTTTTTCTTCAGCGATCGCTATTTTGGGTATGATGACGGCATTTATGCTATGATGCGACTTTTTGAACTATTGGTGAAATCAAACAAAACACTTGATGAGTTGCTTGCCATTTTTCCTCAAAAGTACAGCACGCGTGAAATCCGTATTTCATGTGCACAACAAGAGTTGCCAAAAATTCTTTCTCATTTGCATAAAGAATTAACTGCGCGCTCCGATGCACAATTGATAACTATTGATGGTATTCGCGTTAGCTTTCCTCATGGTTGGGCAATTGTACGCCAATCGAATACGCAGCCGGTGATTTGTTTGCGTTTTGAAGGTAATTCGCCCTCCGAGCTTGATCGAATCAAAAAAGATTTTATCGCCTATTTGCAGCCATTCATTAATCACGACATTTTAGAGCGCGAAATAGATCAATGAAAACCGTTGGGTTACATCTGCGCATTTCAACTGATATTGAACAGGCCGTGCATGAAGCTCAGGCATTGGCTGTTGATTCATTTCAGTGTTTTTTGATAAATCAAACCACTAACCGCTACATTGATTGTGATGCCAAACCGGCACAACAATTTCTTAAGATGCGTCAAAATTTTGGTGATTTGTATATTCATGGTTCGTACTGGATTAATTTAGGCGGCAAAGAAACGGCACATTCAGTTTCTTTTTTGCGGCGTGAAATTGAAATGGCAAAACGGTTACAATTTAACGCAATTGTTCTGCATCCGGGCAGTGCAACGGGTTGGACCGAGCGTCATGAAGGAATTGAACAATTTGCACGTCTTTTTAATCCACTCTTAAAAGAAGAACATGAGTTGAAATTTATTCTTGAAAATACGGCACATGGTAATCGAACCATTGGCAGTGACCTGCATGATCTTAAAGCCATCTATGATCGATTGGAACATCCAGAGAAAGTCTCGTTTTGTATTGACACTGCCCATGCATTTGCATTTGGCTATGATATTGCGCAAGCGCAAGGCCAAGATGAATTTATTGAATCGATACAACAGACCATAGGTCTTGAGCGCATATCGCTTGTTCATTTGAATGACACGGATGAAATGTTAGGAACAAAAAAAGATAAACATCAACTATTGGGGCAGGGGCAACTTGGTGAATCGCTGGCACGTTTTGCGCAATTACCCGCTTTTAATACAGTACCAATAATGCTTGAACTGCCGCAGATGAGTGTGCACGAACAAAAAAAAGAAATGATCTCGCTCGTGCGTAGTTGGAGCAAATAAAAAAAATAAAAAAGGGAGAAGCAAAAATGATACCACTAGCAATTAACGGATTCGGTCGCATTGGCAAAAGTTTTTTGCGCGTCTTGATGGCCGACTCTAAAGCACAAAAAAATATCTCAGTTGTTGCGATTAATATTGGTCCTGCCAAAATCGATTTGGTAGGCCATTTGTTTAAATATGATACTCTCATGGGAATTTTTCCGGGCACCGTTGAGCAGCGGGGCGATAAACTGATTGTTGATGGCCATACCATAAAGTTGTTGGCTTTTGCCGATCCGGCTCAATGTAATTGGAAAAAGCTTGGTGTTGAGTGGGTTGTTGATTGTTCGGGAAAGTTTACGCATCGAGTTGACGCTGAGAAACATATAAAAGCTGGTGCGCGCAAAGTTCTCATCTCTGCCCCGGCAACGGACGAAGATGTGGCAATTATTCCTGGAGTAAATGATGAAATGTACAATGCAAAAAAACATGCGATCGTTTCGCTTGGAAGTTGCACCACCAATGCAGTGTTTCCAATGCTCAAAATTTTGCACGAATCGTGTGGTTTGCAATTTGCAATGATGCTTACCACTCATGCGTATACTAATTCGCAAGTGTTGCTTGATGTTGAAGCTAAAGATGCACGATTATCCCGTGCGGCCGCTTTAAATATTATTCCAACATCGACTGGCGCATCAAAAATGATCCCTAAAATTATTCCAGCACTTGAAGGCAAAGTTGAAATGTCTTCAATTCGCGTACCAGTTGGCAAAGTATCGTTAATCGAAATTACTGCAGCGCTTAGCAAGAAAATGTCGGTGCAACAGGTCAATAAGCATTTTGAGCAAGCTGCACGCAGCAAACTCAAAAATAGTGTGCAGTTTACCACGGAACAACTCGTTTCAAGCGACTTTAGCAATAATCCCTCTTCGGTAATTATTGACAGTTTATTGACTAAATCAGTGGGCAATTTAGTATCGGTATTTGGATGGTACGATAATGAGTGGGGCTACAGTTGCCGCTTGAAAGATTTTCTACTGGGTGTGCGCTAGGTTTTTATACGAGCCCAATTGCATAAGCCATCGTGCTTGTTTAAGCAATAATATTGCGTTATAATACGTAAGATTTCTATGAAAAAAATGTTAACGCGGGCCCATAGCTCAGCGGTGAGAGCAATCGGCTCATAACCGAGAGGTCCCAGGTTCGAATCCTGGTGGGCCCACCACCAAAAAGGGTTACTTATGAACGAGTACCCACTCCAAAGATTTATTGATCTCATTCAGTACGATCAATCAATTGTTAAGGTAGAAAAGGAAAAAGGGGAAATCGAACGGGAATTAAAAAAAGCCAAACACGAATTTGACGTTCTTCAAACAGGTCTTGAAAATGTAAAGCATCATGTGCATGAACTTCGCAAAGAGGTTGATGTTAAAGAACGTGAAATGGCCGATCTTGAGTATCAAGAGAAAGAAAAGAAAAAAAAGCTTGAGGAAGTAAAAAATAATCGCGAATACGAATCGATCAAGCACGAAATAGAAGCAATTCAAAAAAAACAAGTAGGCTTTGAAGAAGGATTACTTGCCGCTTGGAAAAATTACGAAACGGCACAGCAAGAACTTGAACAAAAAAAAGAGTTTACTCAAACTCGATGTGCGCAAATTGACCAATTTATGACCGAAACACTCCGCAAAGCTGCAACGCTTGATGAACACATCAAAGAATTAATGGCGGTGCGGGCCCAAAAAGAGGTTGGCATTCCAACAGAGTGGCTTGAAAAATATACCGCTATGCGGATGAAAGTTTCTAATCCGGTTGTCCCCGTTCAGCAAGATAGCTGTAGCGCCTGTTTTTATCGTATTTCACATAAAGATCTGCAAGAGTTACGAAAAGGTAAACTTATTTTGTGCCGGGACTGTTTTAGATTTTTATACATGGAGCGTGCAATGAGTGCTCCATCGGATGATACGCAAGAATCATGAAGCAGATGTCTCTTTTTTCTGATTGTTCACCAAGTTCAAAACCGATTGTAAAAAAGGGTGATGAATGGCATCTATTTGTTGATGGTGCATCGCGCAAAAATCCTGGTGTTTCCGGGGCTGGAATTTTTCTGAAAAAAAATGATGAGCTCGTTAAAAAAGTGGGCTGCTATTTAGGACATAAAACAAATAATCAAGCTGAGTATTTTGGTTTGTTGCTTGGTATTTACTATTGCCGTAAGTTGGTCGAACCTGATGACATGATTTACATTATGGCCGACTCTGAGCTTCTCATCAAACAGATGAAAGGCGAGTACCAAGTTAAAAATCAACAACTGAAAAAACTGTATGAATATGCGTGGGTGTTACTGGCTCATTTGCGTTATTCATTTTGTCACATTAAACGAGAGTACAATGCCGACGCTGATGCGATGGCAAATGAAGGCATCGATAAAAGAAAGTCATTACCAATAGAATTTGTAGCAATGCTAAAAGAACATGCCATCGAAATTTAATATATTCTCGTTGTTATTATTCGGTTCCGTTTTTATCACTGGAGATGTGCACGCGCGCATTCGATTTGGCCGAAAAAAAAATGATGCTTCGTTGGCTGTAGCCATTCAGCCAAAACCTGTTGAGACACTAAATCAAAATAATCTTGAACAAATTGGTAAAAAAAACGGATCACCTTTAGTGCGCGTGTTGTTGGCGCAAAATGATCAATCTGCTCATGCACGATTCATCATTACATCAAAAAAAGGTTTCTTTTTTATTCCAGTGGACAGTGCGACGGCTGTAAAATACAATCATCGTGAAATTTCTATTACAAACGATTCACACTCTATTTTGATCAATCGAAAAAAAGTTAACCATTTACGTTTTATAATTAAACCGATTGACGGTTATTTAAGCTTTGGGCACAAAGAGTACCACGGAAATTTTTTGATTGACTTGACGGATCAAAAAATGCATCTGATTAATTGCATTGATTTGGAAGAATATGTGTATTCAGTGTTAAATTCTGAAAGTTGGCCTGGGTGGCCGCTTGAAGTAAATAAAGCGTTTGCAATTGCATGCCGCAGTTATGCAATGAATAAAATGAATCAAGCAGGAAGCAAAAAAAATTTTCATATTAAAAACACCAATATTCATCAAACCTATAATGGTGTGCATGAAAGTGAAAAATTGCGCGAGGCAGTTGAGCAAACGCGTGGTTTAATTTTAACGCACCATAAAAAACCGATTGAAGCGATGTTTGATTCGTGCTGCGGAGGCATTATTCCTGCGCATATAGGCAGTATCGATTTTGTAAAAGCGCCTTATTTAGCACGGACAAAAGTGTGTACTTTTTGTAAGACGTGCAAAATCTATTCGTGGAAGATTGAATATCAACCGCATGAATTTGAAACATTGTTGCGTGCTGCGGGGCATGCGATAAAATCGATTAAAGATATTAAAGTGATCAAATACGATAAAGCAGGACTGGTTGAAAAAGTGCGAATTGTTGATGCTCATAAAACGGTTCATTTAACTGGTAAAGAATTGTATTCAGCATGCAGCAAAATTAAAAGTTTTTGTTTTAAAATTGAAAAAAATGGAAAAAAGATTTGCTTTTCTGGTCGCGGGTATGGGCACCAAGTTGGTATTTGCCAATGGGGAGCGCGTCGCATGGTTGATGCAGGGCATCACTATAAATCAATCTTGCAATTTTATTATCCCGGCGCTACATTCATGCAATTGCAAACTAATTGAGCACAAAAGGGAGAAGTAGCATGCCAGGATACAGAACACATATAGTTGGAGGAATTCTTTCATGGGCAGCCTTATTATTGGCTCTTTCTCACTATTGTACTTCTGGATTCATTGCAGTTGAATGGCTATGCTGTGCGTGTTTTGGTAGTTTATTTCCTGATATTGATATTAAAAGCAAAGGACAGCAACTTTTTTATCGAATCTTAGCTATCGCGTTTGTTCTCATGCTCCTCAAAGGACGGTTTGTTGATATTGCGATGATGAGCGCATTAGCCCTATTTCCCCTCACTGTCAGGCACCGGGGCATCATGCACTCGTTCTGGTTCTTGCTCGGGTTATGTGCAGTTATTGTTTTCGCTGTCTGGTGCTGCGCTGAGCAATTTGCCCTTCTTGTTTTTTTTGACCTTCTTTTTTTTCTTGCAGGTGCTTGCAGTCATTTGTTTTTGGATTTTCGCAAGTAATTGAGGGCCGTGCACTTGAATATCGCGCTCAATCAATAATCGAGCAATATTCTGGTGGCGACTTTCAAGATAATATAAATTAATAGGATCGATATGAATGGTATCAGTTAAGATAGATAATGCATATTCAATTTCTTGCTTCAATTCGCTGGCAAATAGATAATGATCTTTTTTGAATCTTTCGTAACTCAGCGTCATGAAACGTTTAATATGATTTTTATAGAGCAAAAAAATAATTTTGTGTTTGTGCTTTTTCAAGAGTGTTTCATAATCATCAAGTGAAAATTGTAATAAACGTGTGAAATCATCCGAAGACACAAAACTATTCTGATCAAAAAAAGATGATTCTAAAAAAAAATTATTAAATTCGGAACATATTTTTTGTGGTTCTGTAAGGAAGAAACCGAATGTTATGTAAGCGTGGTAATAGAAAGGAGATTGGTTGCGTAATTCTTGAAATGAAAGACAACGAGTCTTAATGTTAGTACCAAGCGCTGTTTGTTGCAGTAAAAAGGGAAAAGCTACTGCATTTTGTTCTTCTGCAAACGATATTGTGCGTTCTAGAATGTCTACAGCCGAAGGTGCGAATGTTTTTTCATAGATAAAATGATTTGCATCTTTGATGTAACAAGTATCACGTAATTTTTCAAATGTTGTTAAATACAAAAGTTGGATGGATTTAGTTTGCATGTAATGCAGTGAGTCAAAGTCTGTTTTTAAAAACGTATTAATTTTATCTTCGAAAACCGTCTCAGTTGTTTTGTCGGGATTTATTAAATCGAGAATGCTTTTTCCGATAGGTTTTTCATATTTTTTAATTGTTTTTGTTGATAATAATTTGTTTGTTTCCATAGGAAAATTAATTTGACTGTAAAATAGAAGTGAAACAATAATGGTTAAGTAAAACATAGATGTATGATCCTGAATCTCATAAAATATTGGAAAATAATGATAACGAATTTTGTGTAGTTTCTTTCGAAATACGTTCTAGAGTTTCATTGCGTAATTGGCCCAAGAATTCTGCAATTTGTGCAATATACTGTGGATGATTTTCTTTGCCGCGCATCGATTGTGGTGGCAAATACGGAGCATCGGTTTCCAAAATAATTGATTCAAGAGAAACAGTAGAAAATACTTTGCGCAATTCTTCATTTTTCGGATACGTAAGCGGACCGCCAATACCAAGCACAAATGAACGGGAAATACATTCTTGAGCAAATCGAAGATCTTCAGAAAAACAATGAATAACACCTTTCAAATTGTGATTGCGAAATTCATCAATAACATTCAACGTTTCTTGAGCAGCGGATCGCGTGTGCACAATAAGTGGTAAATTATATTTCAGTGCGAGTTCAATTTGTGCACGAAATGCATCTTTTTGTCGTTCAGTATTAAAATCTGGATAGTGAAAATCGAGTCCACATTCGCCAATTGCAACGATTTTTTTTTGTGTGTCATTGATAATTAATTGTTCAATTTCTTTCAGATCATTTTTCCATTCAGGTGTGCAATCGTTAGGATGAATGCCAACAGCTGCCGAACATTGATCGAAAGTTTGTGCCAACAGGACACAATTTTTACTTTCAATAAAACTCGTGCCGACATTAATAATTCGTGTTACTTGGTGTGCAATTGCTTGATCGACAATTTTTTTTGCATCGACAAGATGTTCCTGAGTTAATGGTGTGTCAAAGTTTTTTTTCACCATAATGTTGATATGGCAATGTGTGTCAATCATCTCTAGATTGACTTTTTCGAGTGTTTTGTTGTTGTGCATATTGTCCTTTTGGTTAATTTTTTATTTTTCATCACGCTCTATTTTAACGAAATTTGACAAACGTTTAAATCGAATTAGGCTATGTGATGATGTCATAGGAAAACATAGGAAGAAAAAAGTAGAGTCGAATGAAGAAGCAGTGTTTAACCAATCATACTTTAGGAGTTCTTTATGAACAAAAGTCAGCTCATTGACTCCTTGAGCGAAGAAACTCTCTTTACAAAAAAAGATGTTACTCGCTTATTGGATAGTTTAGCTGGTATTGTCAAACGTGCACTAAAAAATGGCGATAAAGTGCAATGGGCAAGTTTTGGAACTTGGTCCGTTTCGCGTCGTCCTGCACGTAAAGGTATTAATCCAGCAACTAAGCAGCGCATTGATTTGCCTGCGGTAAACGTTCCGAAATTTAAACCGGGAAAAGCGTTACGTGAAGTTGTAAGATCAATTTAATGTATCGGTAATTTCAAAAAAGCTTTACCTGCGCAAGGGCCGTCAAACGACGGCCCTTCTTTTTTTACTATTCAATTCTTGTTTTTTGCAGTATTTTTAATAAAAATAACACACGCTCTCAAGTTGAGGTTGCATATGATAGATTTAGGGCTCCTGCGAGAACATCCGGAAAAAATTATCACATTATTAGCAATTAAAGAGCCATCTTTTGATGCGCGCGCATTACTGCAAAAAGATGAACAGCTACGTTCGTTGCGCTCGGAAGTTGAGCAGTTGCGCCATCAAAAAAATCAATTGGCAAAACAAGCACAAGGGGGCATTACTCCAGCAATTCGTGAAGAATCGATTGCGGTGAGTTCGCAACTGAAAAAAATTGAAACAGCACTTGAGCAATGCCAACTTGAATTTAATGAATTATATTTACGGTGCCCTAATATCCCAGCCTCGGATATTCCACTTGGTGGCAAAGAATCAAATAAGGTAGTCAAAGAAGTTGGTTCTAAACCCAATTTTAATTTTACACCAAAAAATCACGTTGAACTTGGCGAATCACTGGGTTGGTTTGATTTTGCTAAAGCAGCAAAAATGACTGGCAGTAATTTTGTGTTTTACAAAGGAGATGGCGTAAAACTGATTTATGCACTATCCATGTTCATGCTCAAGCACAATCAAGAACATGGCTATAATTTGGTACTGCCCCCCTATTTAATAAATGAAGAGTCGCTTACTGTTGCAGGTAATTTTCCCAAGTTTAAAGACCAGGTGTATGCAACAAAAGACGATCCTTATTTTTTAATTCCAACTGCTGAAGTGAGTTTGACCAATCTGTACCGTGATCATATTTTTGAAGCGACAGATTTGCCAGTAAACTTAACTGCATGGACCAGTTGTTTTAGAAGAGAAGCTGGATCTTACGGTGCTACCGAACGTGGTTTGATTCGTATTCATCAGTTTGAAAAAGCTGAAATCTATACGTTTTGCACACCAGAAGATGGTGAAAAAGAGTTGAATCGCATTGTTGCATGTGCTGAAGGGTTGCTGCAAAAATTGGGACTTCATTATCGTGTTTCATTATTAGCAGGGCAAGATTGTTCATTTCAATCTGCAAAAACGTTTGATATTGAAGTATGGGTTCCTAGCCAGGGGTATTATGAAGTTTCTTCATGTAGCAATTGTACCGATTTTCAAGCACGTCGCGGCATGATTCGTTATCGCGAAGCGGTAGGTGAAAAAACAAAATTAGTGTACACACTCAACGGTTCATCGTTGGCGATTCCGCGACTGATGGTGGCGCTCATGGAAACATATCAACAACCTGATGGTACAATTGCCATTCCGGATGTGCTCAAAAATTATGGTGTTTGGTAATAATTATGAGTAGAAAAATTAGCCCTGAAATTGCGCGCAAAGTGCGCCAAATTGAGATTCGTACTCGCCGGTTGCTTTCCGGTTACCAAATTGGTCAGCATAAAGCTGCACAAAAAGGGTACGGGCTTGAGTTTGAGCAACTAAGCGATTATCAATTTGGACACGATGTTCGTTTTATCGATTGGCGAAGTTCTGCGCGAATGAATAAATTGCTTGTGCGTGAATATCGAGACGAACGATCGCGCACAATTTTAATTGCATTTGATTGTTCAGCATCAACTCTCTATGGTGCGCAACGTTCTAAGAATGATTTAATGATCGATATTGCAACGGTGTTGATCATGGCTGGATCATTTCACCAAGATCAGGTGGGGCTTGTTTTATTTTCTGATCAAATAGAGTTGTATGTGCCGCCACGCAGATCGCGTGAACATGTGCATTTTTTATTTCGTCAACTGTGTGAGCTCAATCCAAAACATGTAAAAACGAATACTGCAGCCGTGTTTGACTTTATTGCAAAGCTACGGCGAACCGATGCGGTAGTGTTTGTTGTTTCCGATTTTATTGATTCTGGTTTTGAAAAACAGCTAAGAATGGTGAATAAGCGTAATGAAGTGGTTGCTATTCGATGTCTTGATCAATACGAGCGAAAATTGCCTGCAGTTGGTTTGGTGCGTTGCATTGATAGTGAGACGAATCGAGAACTTATTATTGATTCAAGTAATAGTAGCAATTCATTGATAAATAGCATGCTTCAGGAGCGCATAATTGAACAAGATCGTTTATTTAGTTCATGCGCTGTTGATGTGATTGATATTGATGACGAACATAAAATGATTGAAAAATTAATTCGGTTTTTTCATACACGTGCTCACGCATAGGAATAAAGAGTATGGACAAACAATCAGGTATTGAATTGTATGAGCTGTATGGATGGTGGTATCAACCAGTGTGGTATCATCCGTTAGCAAGATTTTTTTATTGGTTATTAATAGGTATTTTAATAATAGCAACCTGTTTTTTTGTGTATCGTTTTTTTAAAAAAAGAGCTGCGCAAAAATTGCGCGAGCCGTGGCAAGATGCATTGAGTGAGTTGCAAGCGATTAATTTGATATTATTTGAAGATCCAGAAACCCATAAACTATTTTATGCACAATTGACTGCATTGCTAAAAAAATATTTAGGCAGACGATATCAATTACTGCTTGATGACAAAACTGATCATGAAGTTATTGAACATATTTCATCATCGCCGCTACCGTTGGATTTGCAAGAACATGTTCGCATGCTTTTTTGCGGCGCGCAACTTATAAAATTTGCTCATCAAGAAGGTGCGCAAGATCGCATGCGGTACGATCTGATGCGGGCTATTGATATAGTAAGAAATACGATTCCAAAAAAATAATTATTGTTATTTAGTCGAGGGGGATTTTTTGTGCATTTTGATACTACTGTTGCTCCGCGTTCGCTTTATATTCATTGGCCCTTTTGTCCGTACAAATGCCACTTTTGCAATTTTGTAGCTTTAGCAGCTCATGATGAATACATGGCAGATTATCACAAAGCACTTGTTAAAGAAATTGAGGTTTTTTTTTCTTCTCTTGATTCGAAATTGACGATTGATACGCTTTATCTGGGCGGAGGCACACCAAGCACCTACCCATTACCGCTCCTACTTGACACGTTTGGTACACTAAAGAATGTCGTCACCTTTTCGCCTGATTGTGAGATGAGCATAGAAGTGAATCCTGGCACTGTATCGGAAGAACAGCTTGTTGCGTGGCGTGAAATAGGTATTAATCGTATCAGTATTGGGGTACAAAGTTTGAACGAGATGGTATTAAAACGATTGAATCGACACCAGTCAACAAAGGATGTTGGTGAGGTGCTTGAAAAGGCGCACCGTCTCTTTCCTGCACTTTCGATCGACTTAATTTTGGGTTTACCAGGTGTTTCGGAGCAACAATGGAAAGAAACATTGGCTCAAGTGGTACAGTGGCCTATAGCTCATATTTCGATCTATTTTTTGATGGTGCATGAGCAAACACCGCTCTATTTTGGTGTAAAGACGAACAAAATAACCCTGCCACCCGATGATGAAGTAGTTGATTTGTACTATTGGTCGATCGATTATTTAACTGCACACCAGTTCGAACAGTATGAAATTTCCAATTTTGCTCGACCCGGTTTTGAGTCGCGGCATAATAAAGCATATTGGGATCGCGTGCCATTCAAAGGATTCGGGCTTGGTGCCTGTTCATTTGACGGCAATCGACGCTTCCAAAATGAAAAAAATTTGATGAATTATATGAATAACATAGGAGAAGGGAAAGATGTAATCTATTTTTCTGAACAATTAACGCGCGAACAAATTTGGCTTGAAACGTTGATGCTTGGTCTGCGCCAAAAAAATGGAATGGTGTATGAAGAGCTCATCAATTTTTTACGTGACGATGAAAAAGAACGTTTCAGAGGGCAAGTTGCGTTATTGTGTGATCGTTCTTTGATGAAATGTGAAAATGGACGATTACAATTATTGCCGCTTGCACTTGCGGTTGAAAATGAGGTTGTCGAAAAATTATCGATGTAACGGGGACAGTCTGAAGGGGACATGACTCTCACAGTAAGAGAATTCTTCATTTAATGAGAAAATATATTGTAAAGGATTTAATCATGGCAAAACATGTTGGTGTAAAGCTTCCTGAAGATTTAATAAAAGTACTTAAAAAAGGTACCGTTGGTACGTTGGCAACTTTTTCTGAAAAAGGTTTACCTCATACAACACCAATTCAATGTGTGTATCCAAAGGGTCTTGAAAGTATTTTAATGACGATTCACAAAGATCATACTGGCTACCATAATATGGTTTGGCAAAAAAAAGTGATGATTGGTTTTCTTGATGAAGGTAACGTTGCGTATAGTGTTTTAGGACGTGCTGGTGTTGTGCGAGCGCCATCTCTTGTACATCCATTGATGAATGTAGTGCGCATCGATATTATTGACATTAAAAGTGATCGTTCAACTTTGACACGTGTTGAAAGTGGTGTACGCTGGAGTTACGCGTCGTGGGAAGCTGAAGAGCTTTCAAAAGGGTTGATAAATGAACTTAAAGAGTTGTCTGAGTCGTTGTAAAAAAGGAAGTGGAGTGCCTATGAAAGAAGCGAAATATTCGCTCATCTTAATTGTTTTCTTTTTATGGCAAAATAATACTTTTTGTGCGTTGGCGCCTGCAGGAACCCCTAGTCCACAGCAGGTGCTGCAGCAAGCGCAAGAACTAAAGGCCCTAGAAGAAAAAAAACAGGAAGAGGCAGCAAAAAATGCCGCGCAAAAAATGACCAACGAGCAAGAAGCGGCACAGAAAATGCAGCAAGAAAAAAAAGCTGCTGAAGAAAAAAAAGTAGAAGAGGATAAAGCAGCGCAAGAACTTAAGAAAAAAAATGAAGCAGCGGCTAAGATTGCAACAGAAAAGGCAGCAGCTGAACAACAATTAAAAAAACAGCAAGAACAAGCTCAAGCAGCGCTCAAAAAAGAAACTGCAGGGGCACCTGAAGCACCAAAAGTATTAGAACCAGTAAAAATTGAGCAAAAAGAATTAGAGCCGCGAGTCGAGGAACCGCTCGGAACTATTGATACAGTTAATATTGAAGAAGGTGGCAACTGGTTATTAAAAAGAAAAGCGCTTGAAGATACCATTGATACGATTGAAAAATCAAACGGCGTGTTTACGCAAATTCTTGAATCACGCATGAATTACAAAATTAAGCAAAATCAACTTGATAGTGAATATGACAAATTTGTTTCCGAAGTTGGGTTTGACATTGGTGATGCGGAGAAATTGCTTGCCGATTTAACTGAGCGTGTTAATCAAGAACGTGTAACACAGGGTGATTTGACAGAACCTGAACGTGAGCTGCTCACTGCAATTACCGAAAAACAAAATGAACTTAAATCGTTGCAAGAAAGTTTGGAAACAATCGGGCAAATTGAAAAAAAGATTATCGATGTTATGACGACGATCGATAATCAGATTAAAATTTCCAATACCTATCAAAATCAGGCGTGGAAAAATTTCCAAGAAATTAAACAGGTACTCAGCGATGAACGAGCTGAAGAACTCTATTATAACACTGATGGTATCTACAAAAGTTTGCAAGAAATTTATACCTATCTTAAAGGAACACTAGCTTCCTATTTTAATGAGCAAATTCAAGCGATGCGCGATCAAATGTCAAAAGTCAAAGCGTCGGTTAATTCTTTGCAACAAAAAGGAATCGATTTAAAAGCAGAGTTTGAGAAACTTGAAAAACAAGATCTTGAGATTGACCAAAAACGGATGAAAGAAGAAGTTGAGCAGGATGTTGAACAGAAATTAAAAGCAATAATGGAGCGAGAGAAAAAAGAGCAAGCATCACGTGGTTGGTGGTCATTCGTAAAAAAATCGTTTTCCAATTTTTTCAGTTTAATTGGTAATTTTTTTACTGGTTTGTGGGATAAAATTGCAAGTTTGTGGCGTAAACCTATCCAGCCTGTTCTAGAGGCTGTAACAGTACCGCACGAAGTGCCCCATGCAACTGAACCTTCAAATACGGAGCAACCAGTTACTACTTAAAAATAAAAGACTCTTGCGTATTAAATCTTGATGGTTAAAATTTCATGCCAGTTAGTTGTATACGCAGGAGTTTTCTTTTCTTGTTTATTTTTCCACGATTGTGTAGTACCCGCTACTGCATATGAAACTTTATTTTTACCCAATTTTGAATTGATTGTATCAATTGTTTGCATGAGTCGTATTTGTTTTTCACTATTGTGTGGAAATGGCGCAAAGCCATTCATTTGAATAGTGTCTGCGGGAACAAAATCATCGAGAATTATACCCACCTTTTTGTAAATAGATCCTTTTTTGAATAATTTTTCCAAACATACCGTTGCAGCCCACAGTAGAGTGGGAGTATATGATGTTGCAATAGGTAATTGAAACTGACATGAATTGTATTGTCGCGTATTATCGTGATAACTGATAAAACAAGTAAAAACAATTATTTGTTGTGCGCACATTGATTGTTTGCGGAGTTTTTCGGCTGCGGTAATTGTATGCGTGGCTAATCCTTCTTTAAGCTCAGTGAGTTCAGTAACATTTCGGCCAAACAATCGAGAAACGGTGATCGATTGTTTTGGATCTGGTTGTTGTAAATCAAGACATTCAACGCCTTTTAATTCTAATAAAGTGCGTAATCCATTAATGGTAAAGTTTTTTCGCACCCACTTTTCATCACAATTTTTAAAATCGTATGCTGTTGTAATGCCACGTGCATACAATTTTTTGCTGTAGCGGTAGCCAATTCCCCAAATGTCGGCAACGTTGATCGATTTTAATATATCATCGATATGTGGATGGTGAGTGATGTCAAAGACACCTTCAGGATTTTTTTTTGCGATACCATTTGCGATTTTTGCTAATGTTTTTGTTGGGCCAATGCCGATTGAAATTGGAATACCAACTTGTTTCTTTACGTGCTGTCGCACAAAATGTGCGTAGCGGGTGTAGTACAGTGCATCGCTGCTAATACCAGCTGTCGGAGCTGATGGAGGCATAAGGAAAAATGCTTCATCGATTGAATATATTTCAATTTCTGTTGAATAGTGCGTGAGAACTTGCATAACCCGCTTTGACAAATCACCATAGAGCGTAAAATTAGATGAATAAACAATCACCCTGTGTTGTTTGAAAATATCGCGACATTCCCATGCCGGTTGACCCATTTTAATGCCGATTTTTTTCGCTTCGTTTGATCGTGCAATCACGCACGCATCATTACTCGAAAGAATAACTACTGGTTTGCCATTGAGTTTGGGATCAAATATACGTTCACAGGAGACAAAGAAATTATTGCAATCGGCAAGTGCAAACCGTTTCATGTTCATATCACAGTTGATGAATGACAAAGGTGACAACGCCCCATATTTCAAAATCGGTGCTTTTTGTTATCTCGATTGGTTTATAGTTGTCATTATCGGCGAGCAGCATAATTTTATCAGCAGCATACCGGATTCGTTTTACGGTAAATTCATCATTAATTCGCACAACGACGACTTTATTATTAATTGGTGTGAGTGAACGATCAACTATTAAAATATCGTTTGAGCGTATTCCAGCATCAATCATCGAGTCACCAATGACTTTTACAAAAAAAGTTGCTGTTGCATGTTTAATTACAAGATCATTGAGATCCAACGGTTGTTGTATAAAATTTTCAGCAGAAGAAGGAAATCCTGCAGAAATTAATTCTTGTGCAAAAGGAATTGCGCATTTGGTACGCTGATCAGATGGAAAAATAGAAATAATTTTGATCTTGGCTGGTGATGAAATATCGTGTGTTTCCATATAGATTTTTCGATAGTATTAGTTTTCTATGAGTATACTCCAAATCATAAAAAATTGAATAGAAAATAAAATTATGCTTTAAATGTTTTTTAGTAATTAAAAAACGGCCAGAGAATGATTTATTTTTTTTGCAAGCGAGAAAAGCTAATAAAAGAGATTGTGCGTTATCTTTTTTCAGTTGATCAACCCCTTTAAATCTGCTACATTTCTTCATACATGAAATATGCGCCGAAGTGGTGGAATTGGCAGACACGCAGCTTTGAGGGGGCTGTGGGAGAAATCCTGTAGGGGTTCGAGTCCCCTCTTCGGCACCAGTCATTTCCTTACGAAATGCCTGGTGCAGCCATTAAAAAAATGGCTGCAGTACATTAAAAGAGCATAAGTAGAGTAGCATTGATACGATTTGACTGAAAGGATAGCATGAACGCTACGATGCGTAATATTTTAGGCACCAGTTTCATTGCGTGGATAATCGCAGCTGTTTTAGGCCTTGTTTATTTGTTCACATTTGATGGTGGTCGTATTAAATTGCGCCCAGAGCGGGTTAAGTTTGGTATCGATTTAGTAGGTGGTACCTATATTACTCTTGAAGTACAAACCGAAAAAGCGATTGAAGTTGAATTGACCGACAAAGTACAGTCGGTGCTAAAGAAAATGGAAGAAGGAGCTCAAGCAGTTCCAGTTACACAGTCACAAGACAAGGATCGTGTTATTTGGAAATTTAATTCGGTTCAAGATGCACAACAAGCGGTACAGTTTGTTGCAAAAAATGAACAAATGTTGGTCGTAACAAGCGCTGAGAACACCGTTGAAATGTCGCTGAGACCAGCAGCTCAAAAAAGAATTCGTGATTGGGCGGTTCAAGGTAACATTGAAGTATTGCGCACCCGCTTAGATCGTTTGGGTGTGGGTGAAATTCCGATTGCTTCTCAAGGTGACAAAAATATCGTTATCGAACTTCCAAACGTTGATAATCCTCAACAAGCAAAAGCGATGATTGGTAAAGCGGCATTGCTTGAAATCAAGTTGGTTGAGCGCGGTGCACCAACTAAAGATGAAATTCTGGATGCTTATGATGGTGAATTGCCCGAAGGATTTGAAATTATTTCCGGAAAAGAAGAGCGTGAAGGGCATCGCTATTTTTATTTAGTTCCAAAATATACCGATTTAACCGGACGATTGTTAAAAGATGCATACACTGGTTTTGGTGGACAAACTCAATCTGAAGTGGTTGTGCATTTCCAATTTAATCCTGAAGGTGGCGAAAAATTCTATGATTTAACGCGCCGTAATCACAACCGTCAAATTGCGCTTATTCTCGATAATGAAGTTATTTCTGCTCCACGCATTTCAGTTCCTATTCGTAGTGAAGGGTACATTCACGGAAACTTTACTGGTGAATCGGCAAATGAACTGGCGATGTTGCTCAAATCTGGTGCGTTTGTAGCGCCGGTTAAATTTGTAGAAGAGCGACAAATTGGTCCTTCACTAGGGCAAGAATCGATCAAGCAAGGATTGATAGCATGTTTGGTTGGTATGGCTCTTCTGCTTTTGTTTAGCATTGTTTTTTACAAAGTGGCGGGCATTTTTGCATTTGTAACATTGATCTACAATTTGTTAGTAATTCTTATTGCATTGGCTTGGTTGCGAGCAACGCTCACTTTGCCAGGTATTGCAGGCATGGTACTGACGGTGGGTATGGCAATCGATGCTTCAATTTTGATCTATGAGAAAATTCGAGAAGAACTGGCAGCTGGTGTTGGTTTGAAAAAAGCTGTTGATACCGGTTTTTCTGATGCAATGTCGGTTATTTTAGATTCAAACATTACCACCTTTATTGTTGGTGTTGTTCTGTATAAATTTGGGACGGGACCAATTCAAGGGTTTGCGGTTACCATGATGGTTGGTATTCTTGCCACATTGGTTACAGGACTGTTCTTTTTGAGATCAATTTTCAATTTTGTTTTATACACATTGAGTATTCAAAAACTACCAATTTAGTATACTAGAAACGATTGGCGACGTAGCTCAGTTGGTTAGAGCGGCGGAATCATAATCCGTAGGCCGGAGGTTCGAATCCTCTCGTCGCCACCAGTCTTCGCTTATCAGAGTTTCAGATTGGTTTGATGCAATTGCATTTTTAGGCGAAGAATTGAAAGTTTTTTTGATTAAGGGGACAACACAATTTCAATTCATCTACCAATAGCACTGACGCTTGTACGCTTAGTTCTTTCGCCACTTTTATTGCCGTACCTCATTGTGTTATCTGCAAAAGTTCAAAGTGTTGGACTCAATGCGTTGGTTGCGTGTGTGTTTGTGTTGTTAGCGATAACCGATTTCTTGGATGGTTTTTTTGCGCGGCGTTATAAATTAACTTCAACAATGGGTGCATTGCTCGATCCGCTTGCAGATAAGTTTTTGCTCTGTGCAGTGTTAATTGTTCTGGTAGCAATCCAGAAAATATATTTTTTATGGGCGTTAATTTTTTTATTGCGCGAGTTTATCATCATGGGTGTTCGTTCAATGGCGCTTGAATGTGGCTTTTCAGTGCCAGTTTCATGGGCAGGAAAAATTAAAACGGTTGTGCAATATAGTTATCTCACTACCGTGTTGCTCAATATGCGTAATCACTTGCAGGTTAATTATCTTGATAGAGTAGAATCAATATTGCTTATTTTTTCGGTGGTGACAACAATTGTATCTGGCTATTGGTATTGTGCTTCGTTTATTGATCAGTTAAAAAAAGGAAAACGATGATATTTCCTTATGTACTATTTTTTGCACTGAGTTATTTTATTGGCTCTATTTCGCCCGGCGCTTTTTTTGCATGGATGAACGGTGTCGATATTACAAAACAAGGTTCTGGAAGCAGTGGCGCAACAAATACTGCTCGATCACTTGGCTGGAAATATTTTGTTCTTGTTTTTCTTATTGATTGTTTAAAATCATTTTTATTTCTTTTTTTATTAGCATACAAACAGTATCCGATCGCTGAGCAATATTGTGCGGCAGTTGGTCTTCTGGTGGGGAACGTAAGTTCATTATGGCTACAATTTAGAGGTGGCAAAGGCGTTGCAACCACTATTGGTATTTTACTTGCGCTTTATCCGCATTCGTTTCTTGTTTTGATACCGTTGTGGCTCATGTTTTTTTTGTTTACCAGAACTATTGGTATTGCTTCAAGTGGAGCATTTGTTGGATTATGCATTTCAACGCTCAACTTATTTACCACTCAACCGCTTCTTGCAGGATTGATGTTATTTATGGGGGTGCTTGGTATCTATCGGCATGTTGATAATATGAAGCGTTATTTGTATGTTGCAAAAGTATAGAAATTATTAGGTTGAAGGAATAAAATATGCATTTTGAAACGGTAGCTCAAGAATTTCAGCAGTTAGAAACGACGAGCTCTCGTATTGAAATGACCAAAATTCTTGCTCAGTTATTTAAAAATGCATCGCCACAAGAAATCTCTATTTTGAGTAATCTGTCTCTCGGTATGCTCCGTCCTCCCTATAAAGGCACCCTATTTAATTTTGCAGAAAAAAATCTAACCGGTGTTGTGGCACACTTACTTAATCAGACTGAAAAAGAAGTTGCTGTGCATACAAAAGAATTAGGAGATTTGGGTCTTGTTGTTGCCAAATTTGGCAGATGGAAGCCACACAAAGAGCTTACGGTAGAACAAGTGTACCATGCTCTGTGCGATTTTGAACAGGTAAGTGGAAAAGGCTCTCAGGAAGACAAAGCTGATCGTGCATTGAAATTATTAAAAGAGGTGACTCCCCTCGGGGCAAAGTTTATTATTCGTATTATTTTAGGAACGCTGCGGCTTGGTTTTTCTGATATGACGATTATTGATGCATATTCATGGATGGAAACAGGTGATAAATCACTGCATACCGCTATTGAAGATGCTTACAATAAATGTGTTGATATTGGCTATATTGGTCAATTGCTTAAAGAGCGCGGCATTAAAGCGCTCAACAGTATGACAATTGAAGTCGGTATCCCCATTCGTCCTGCGGCTGCTGAACGTTTGCCAACACCAAAGGCAATTATTGATAAAATTGGTTCATGTGTTGCGCAACCGAAATTAGACGGTTTTCGCTTGCAAATACACATAGATAATACGCAAAAAAAACCGCGAATCGAGTTTTTTTCACGAAATTTGATTGATATGTCACATATGTTTCCGGATTTGGTTGAAGCATTGAGTCATTTACCGGTAAAAACGATGATTTGTGAAGGAGAGGCTATCTCGTTTGATCAAAATACCGGTACGTTTCTTCCATTTCAAGAAACAGTAAAACGAAAAAGAAAACATGGCATTGAAGAGGCGATTACTGAATATCCGTTGCGCGTATTCTTGTTTGATCTTTTGTATTTAGATGGGCAGGAATATTTGAGTAAATCGCACGAAGAACGTCGCACGAAATTGCTTTCTCTTTGTAAATCTATAAAAAATGAAGCTATTCAAGTAATTGGGGAAAAGTCGATACATTCGGCACAAGAACTTGAAGATTATTTTTTGCATAATATTGAACAGGGCCTTGAAGGATTAGTGGTAAAAAAACCTGATGCTATTTATCAGCCGGGCAAGCGCAATTTCAACTGGATTAAGCTCAAAAGACATGAAGAAGGTCACTTGGAAGATACAATTGACTGTGTTGTATTGGGATACTATTCCGGTTCGGGAAAACGCGTTTCGTTTGGTATGGGCGCATTCTTGGTTGGCGTATACAACAAAGAGCTTGATGCATTTCAAACGGTTGCCAAGATTGGTACTGGGTTAAAAGATGATGAATGGAAAGAACTCAAGCTTACATGTGATAAAATTCACGTTGCCGCACAACCAAAAAACGTGATTTGTGCTAAAGAATTAGTGCCCGATGTATGGGTAAGTCCTGATATTGTGTGTATGATTCGTGCTGATGAGATTACCCTTTCTCCCTTGCATAGTGCTGGCAAAACAGAAAAACATCTGGGGTATGCTTTGCGGTTCCCTCGCTTTATGGGTTATCGACCTGATAAACAGCCTTTTGAGGTTACTTCGGTTACCGAAATTAAACATCTTTACGACGACCAATTCAATAAATAATTCTATCTGAATTATTAAGTGCCATTATTGCTACTATTCAGCCTATTTCGGGCAGATTTCAAATTGACAGTATTCCCAATATATTTACACTTATTATTAGGTAAGAGAAATTAGGGCTGTTGTCAAAACAGCGACTAATAAGCTTTTTAAATGGGGGTTTATTTTATGTCTCAAAAAAAAGCAGTTATTGCTTTGTCATTAATTTTATTTAATTGCTTGAATGCAAATGACACGGTTAAAGGTCTAGAAGTTATAGATCCACTAGTTGAAAAAATATCTGAAGGTGTTGGCAAAGGTATTGCTACCGGTGTAGCTGATGGTATTGAAAAGGGCGCTGGCGGTATTGTTACCGGTGCTTCAAAAGCATTTGAAGAAGAATTTGGTCAAGATGGTCATGCATACGGCGGCGTAAGAAACGTTTTCAGAAGTATTGGTGACCAATTTAAAAAAGAGGGTGAAGGTCGTGCGGCTGTTGATAATGCCTTAGGGGCCATTGCCGATTCATTTGGTGAAGATAGTCAGGGCAGACGTGCAGCAATTAATGCAGCACAAACAACCAATACCTATGTTGATAGTGTTGGTAGTTCTGTGGCAAAAGCTACTGGAAAAGTTGGGATGAATGCAGCTTTAACAGCAATATTTGGCACACTTGGTGCAGCAACGGTATGGTATGGTTCAAAACTTTTATGGAGCTGGATTGAAAAGAAACTTTTTAAACCTAAAATCCTGATCACTTTTGCAAAAAAAGGAATCGCGCAAAAGAATGCTAAAGAACGAAAACGAAACAAGATGCCCGAGCCTGTTATGGTTTTCGATTCAGCGCTTCAAAAGCGGTTAGATGGCATCGTAGAAACAACCAAAACAATCAATAAAAAAATTAAAGAAAAAAATAAAACAGTCAAATACAGAAATTTATTACTTTACGGGCCACCTGGAACTGGTAAAACTCTTTTTGCTCAACAATTAGCAGAACGAAGTGATATGGCTTTTGCAATGGCAAGCGGTGCATCTTTTGCCAAAAAGGGAGCGCTTGAAGCAATGGATGAACTGTTTGAATGGGCCAAAAAAAGCAAAGGGCTGATGCTCTTTATCGATGAGGCGGAATCGCTGTTACCTGATCGTAATGATCTGAAACCTGACAGTGATGCGTATCGCGTGTTTACCAATTTTCTCAATCACACGGGAACCCGCAGTGATAGATTTATGATTGTGTTAGCAACAAATCGTTTAGGTGTGATCGATCAAGCAATGCAGCGACGTATCGACGATCTTGTTGAACTTGCATTACCGGGAAAAGAGCAACGAAGCGCAGTCTTGCGGGCATACCGTGACATTGTTCTTGCTGATAAAGTGCATAATACTGCCGAGTTTATCGTAAGTGTATATGCCGTGCTATCTGATGAAAAGATTGAACAAATTGCCCAAAAAACAGCTGGTCTTTCCAATGGTGATCTAGAAGGGATCGTTAATATGATTAAAACAGACGCTGATACTACAATCGATGGATTGATAACTGAAACTATCGTGGATACAAGTGTCAAGCGTGCACTTGATAAGTATGCTCAGTTTAATCAAAAACCGGTATTGAGTGAACCGATGCAGTTGGATCAAAAAACTAAGGGTATAGTCATCGCTCTGATTCTTTCTGTCATTGTTCTCTTGTTTTTATTGCTTCGGAAAAAATGATATTAATTTAAAAAAAGATAAACCGGCGCATGGGTTTTAATCATGCGCCGGTTTTTTAATTACAGTTTAAGCTGGCTAGCGATTAGCTATTCCAACCACCACCGCGGCTGCTTCCACCACCATTTGAGTATGATGAGCGAGGACGGCTACCGAAAGGTCGGCCACCACCGCTGCTACCGCCACCCATGCGTGAGTCACGGCGAGGGCGTTGTTCCATCGGACGAGCTTCGTTAACACGGAGTGATTGTCCGCCAAGGTTATGGCCATTCAATTGTTCGATTGCTTGTTGTGCTTCTGAAGCAGAAGCCATTTCAACAAATGCAAATCCACGAGCAGCACCAGTAAATTTATCTTTAATTAATTTGACAGATGTAACTTCCCCAAATTGACCAAAAAGGTTTTTGAGCATTTCTTCAGTTACGTCGCGTCCAATATTTCCAACATAAATATTCATAAAAATCTAAAATCGTTTCAAAAATAAGTTAATAAATTATTGTCAACAAGAGCTGGTATTGTGCTTTCTATTCTATACCTGAAAGAGCCTTTCGCTTGAGCGGTGAATAATTTTTTCCATCTATCAACAAACCAAGTATAGCATAAACCGGTTGGCGAGTAAAACGATAGCGAGAATGTTGCATCTCATTGCTCAACTCAGGTAGCTTAGCCCTAGAAAATACAGACGAAACGGTGAGGTGTCGTATGAAGAGTGGGCTAGTTAGAATAATCCTTTTTATCGTAGTTGGAACACTATGTGCACAACAACCGGCCAATTTGGCGGACTACCTTACACAACTTGATACATTAATCTCTAGTAATAATAATACAGTTAGTAATTACAAAAACAAATGGAATACGCAGGTTGGTTCGATGAATACTGATGCTGCGTTATTAACTGACGCTGATCTTAAAAAATTAACGGATGAGATTGGTGCTTTACAAAAAACGGTTGATGGTTCAACCGCCAATGCACTAACGAATATTTCAACATTAAGCAATTCAACGAAAAATCAAATACAAGACATTATTAATCAAGTTACTAATAACACAGTTACAAGCGCAGCTGCAGTGAGCAAAATTAAAGGAGTTTTGAATCAAGCAAATATCTCACTTGGTTCAATCATAAATCAAATGAATCGTGAGGTTGCTGGATTGTTGGCATCGGTGCAAAAAGATGTCGATCAGAAAACAGCCGTCATTAAACGTTCTCAAAGTGCGCAAAAAGTGATACAAGCTCAGCAGCAACAAGCGC
>CAZUJC010000003.1:0-8168 GCA_964620245.1 uncultured Pseudomonadota bacterium
GCAATTGACGATCGTGAATTAGGCGTTCAAATTCGTAACAAGAATGCTGCCGTTTTTGGCAACGGAATCAATGCACAGACATCCGGGTTTCCGTTGGCAGCAGGTTTTTCTTCGCCGATCATTGATGCAGCAGGTACCCTTATGGGTAACCTTATTCAATTAGCAAATGGACAAACACCGGGAGCAACACTTATTTCAATTTCGGATAAAGTTAACAGTGTGTGGGCAATTTTTAAATTGCTTGAAAGCCAAGTGAGCCTTACCGTTATTTCAAATCCATTTTTAGTAACGGTAAATAACTATACAGCGCAAGTTTCGCTTGGCGAAACGCGTCGTGTGAGAACTGGTGAAGTACAATCACAACTTACTACCGTTACCGAAGGTGACGTAACTGCAAATTTAACGGTGCAGATTACGCCGCTTATTAACAGTTCGGGTAATATTAATATGCAAATAAATATTAGCGTTGATTCTTTTACCGATGCTGCTAATCCTACAAGCGCAACACGTGACACCAAAACAGTTAAAACAAATGCAAACGTGGGCAATGGTGAAGTGTTAGCTATTGGTGGATTATTAAAAACGAATGAAACCGATACAACAAGTAAAGTTCCATTACTGGGTGACATTCCGTTGATTGGGTGGCTTTTTAAAAATAAAACAAAAACTAAAACTAAAGATAATTTACTTATTTTTATTTCGCCTCGAGTTATTGAACCAAAATTAGAAGGCGGAATTGGTGGATATACGCTTGATAAAACTGAACATGCAAAACATATCATGCAAGATATGCGCCCAGCGCCTGAGCGCCGTGACATTATTCATCGTTGGTTCTTTAAAGATCGGTGGGACGAAAATAATGAATACGTTGATAATTTTGTTGAGCGAAAAAATCAAGGATCATTCTGTGACCTTACTTGTTCTAAAATGTATGAAAATCGTACTACGATTGTAAATGAATTACCGGTGTACATTCCAGCGGAAAATGAAAGAGATCAAAGAGGAACTGTGCAAGTTCAAGATTCTTTACGTGCACCGGCTGCACCACGTGAAATTGTGGATGCTAAAACTGGACAGGTAATAAATGTTGAGCAACCAGTTAAAAATCCAATTCCTGCTCCTATAGAAAGAGTACCGGCATTTGTAGAACGACCTGCCCCAAGAGTAACTGTTTCGCAAACGGTGCAACCAAAGCAAAAAAGTAATACAAACAAAAAATCGCGCACGCGTTCGTCGTTTATGAAAGCGTTGCCTGATCAGATGGAGGTTGCCGCATGATCGAAATTTTTATTCCAAAGCGAATAAAAAATTATTATGTGTTGCCGCAACGAATTTTAGGTTTTGATATTAATAAAACTGCCGTGCATGCAGCGCAAGTTTTATGTTCCGGTTCTCATATTGCAATAGAAAAATCAATGCACGAGCCAATCGACACCGATGCGTCTCGCTCGTATAGCGAACGGGTAGCACAAGCAATTAACGCACTTATCAAGCGTGCTGATCGACCCGATGTTATTCGAACTTCGCTTAATAGTAGCGCGATTGTTTTCAAAGAAGTGACATTTCCATTTACTGATCCTGAAAAAATTAAAATGGTGACACCATTTGAGATTGAAGCATCGTTGCCTTTCAATTTGTCTCAAGCGGTTGTTGACGTGTTAATAACACACACACTACCAGCAGAGAAACAAGCAACGGTACTTGCAGCTGCCGCTCAAAAATCTTCGGTGCAAGAACAACTTGGCTATTTTGATGCAGCAGGTGTTCAGGTACAAGCAGTTACCATTGATGTGTTCGATTTGTACGGTTTTTATTCAATGACTCCGGAAAGCAGCGCGATTGGGAACGTTGCACTCATTGATATTGGTTATTACATGACGCGCATTATGCTTCTTGTGAATGGAAAATTGAAATTAGTACGCACCGTACCAAAAGGTGTAATTACGATTGCAAAAAATTTAGGACAACTGTTGTCATTGTCATCGAGCCAATCGCTTGAAGAATTTATCAGATTCGGTTTTGAAAAACACGATGGTGCTCATTATTATGAAGCAGTTACGCAAGCATGCAGTGATTTTTGGCAAACAATACAATTTACTGTGCAATCATTCGGTGCTCATATTCCATCAGGTACTATTGACCGTGTAGTAATAATGGGAACTGGTTCAGAGATTGCTGGTATGCGACAATATGCTGCGAATTTTTTAAATCTCGAAGTAGTAATTTTTGATCCACAATCAATTTTGAAAAATAAATTGGTAAGCATGCGACACGGGCAGCGCATTGAACAATCATCTATTTTAAGTCTTGCGACAGCCGTTTCAACGGGGTTAACAACTGAAATTAACTTGCGTCAAGGTGAATTGGAAGTTCCAACGGCAATTCAATTTGCTCAGCAATTTGTTACAGGAATTATTTTAGCATTACTTATTATTGGTAGTTTGCTTGGGTATACGTGGTGGCAAAAACGCAAAATAACAAGATCAGTAACAAGTTCTGAACGAGAAATGGTTACTGAAATAAATAATGTACAATTAAGTGATGCTCGCATTCTTGATGATGCACTCGTTGAAGCTGAAAGAAAAGTAAATAAAGAAGAAGAGTTGTGGTTTGCATTTTCGCGACAAACACGATTTTCATTTTTAAAGGCATTACAAGATTTGAGCAGTGCAATCGACCGTCAAGGAGTTGGCTTAAAAGTACGCAGATTAGTTATCACGCCTAATTATTTGACATTAGAAGGCGAAGTGAAAGACTTTAATGGATTGAAAATATTAGAAAGAGAACTGCGCGAATCTAATCTGTTTATTCTTGTTCCTGCGATGCAAGAATTAAAAATCAATGAAAAATTATTTTTCAAAAAGAATGGAGCGCAGGATTAATGGAACCGTTTAAAAAAATTCAAGCGACATTCGAATCAATGGACCAGCGACGTTTTAGTTTGACGATGCTAGGTGTATTCATTTTTATTATTTTGATTAGTGGTACGCTTATTTATCGTTACTATGCAACAATAGCCGCAGTGAATAAACGTGCTGAAATTGCAAATCGCAAGCGCAACGAATTGCGTGGATTACTTGAGCGTTATGAAATGGTAAAAAAACAGCAAGCTGAAGTTGATTCACTTCTTTCAAAAGACAAAGAATTTAAAATTGGTGGTTATTTTAACGATTTAATTATGAAATTTGGCATTGAAAAAAATAAGACCAGAGAGCCGGAAACATCACGCGAAACACTTGATAATGGATACACCGAAGTTAAATTGTATGCAACATTTGCACAAATGAGTACTAAGCAAATTGCTGAATTATTAGATGCAATTGAACAAAATGAACGGGTGTATACCAAAGAAGTTGAAATGTATAAACCTGGAACGAATGGTCAAACAGTTAATGTTAATTTACTTATTGCTACCATTGAGCCTAAAACTGAAGAATTGCCTCCTGCAGCGGAGTAAGAATAAATGAATACAAAAATGATTGGTATTATCCTTGGTGTATGTTTGGCAGTCCAGCCAGTTATGAAACTGTGCAGTGCCCCAGCATATTCATCACAGAGTAGTAAGCGAAGCAATAAGAAAACAATTTCTTTTGATTATGTTGGAAAGCCCCTGGTAGATATTATCAATGAACTTGCAGCATTAAAAGGAGTAAATATTTTACTTCCTCAAGGTGCATTGGCGATCACTACAAAAGTTACCTACAGCGTTCCACGCAAAATAACGGTTGATCAAGCATGGCAAGAATTGATTATGCTTCTTGATCTTTCGGGGTATACCATTCGACCCGAAGGAGATTTGATCGCGATTGTTAAAACAACTGACAATCCTAATCTTGTTCGTGAACCGTTCTCATTATACATTGATAGACCATTGGCCGATCTTCCAAATTCGGAAGAAATTATTCGTGCATTGTTTTATTTGACAAATATCAGCATCAAAGTTACTGGTAACGATTTAGTTTCTGTGCTTAAAGATATGTTGTCGCCAACCGCAGACATTAAGCTTGATATCAAAACGAACTCGATTTTGATTACCGATAAATCGATTAATATTAAAGGGGTGATGAAAATCATTCAAGAACTTGATCAGAGCGGATTGCGCGATACGATCGAAGTGTTTCCTCTTTATTATGTAAATGCACAAACTATTGATGATCTGTTTAATAAACAGCTCTTTGCAACACCGCAAAATGGAGCTGCTGCACAATTGCCGCAATCTTCTTATTTTCCGCGTAACACAAAAGTGTTAGCACTTGAACGTTCAAATTCTTTAGTGATAATGGGAACAAGTAGTGCAATTTCGTTAGTGAAAAATTTTATTTTAAAATATATTGATCGACCACTGGAGTCTGGCGAATCGATTTTACACATTTATGATTTGCAATATCTTAACGCAACCGAAGTTGCACCAATATTGCAGCAATTGGTAACGCCAACTCAAGCGCAAGGACAAACGGCAGGAAAAGTGGTGGGGCCGCGCCAATATTTTAAAGATGTGATTATTCAAGCGGAAATCAATCGAAAAACAGAAACAATTACTCCAACGCAGCCGGGTGGTACACCGACAGGTTCTTCAACGCCGACAACCGAAGGAACCCAGCTGGGTGGCAATCGGCTTATTATTGCGGCTCGCAAAAAAGATTGGGTGCGTATTAAAAAAATGATTGAGGATCTTGATAAGCCGCAACCACAAGTTGCACTTGAAGTCCTCATTATGGATTTGACCTTAACAAATGATCGAATTTTGGGTTCCCAGATTCGTGATACTACCGGTGTGCAAAACAGTATTTCACCACGGTTTAATTTTCAGAGTGCGCAATTATCAACTCCTATATTAATTCCTCCAGCAACAGATGCTGCCGGAAATTTAGTTTTTTCTGGCAATGCGCTCATGGCAAACTTGTTGCAAATATTAAACGCTACAGGACCACAAAACTTAGCAACAAGTAGAACACCAGGTTCGCTCGTTATTTCGCTTAATGATAATGGCACTGGTGTGTGGGCAGTATTTCAGTTGCTTAACAATTTTGCAAATACTACCATTCTTGCGCAACCATTTTTGGTGACCACGAATCATCAACAAGCTACAGTGACGATTCAACAAGAACGGCTCTTGCGTGGTGATGCCGATACTGCAAATACTTCAGTTGCAATTCGTTTTGAAACGGTAACCGCAGGATTGACTGTCGATATTTTACCGCATATCAGTTTAACTAATAACGTTAATTTGCAAGTGACTGTTAACCTAAATGAGTTTGTTTCAGATACGAGCAACAATCGCATTACCCGTGTGGTACAAACGTGTGCAAATGTTGGTAATGGTGAAGTTTTAGCGGTTGGTGGTCTTATTAGAAATCGTGAAAATATTGCGGTTAATCAAACACCGTTGCTGAGCAAAATTCCGATTGTTGGCTGGTTTTTTAAAAATGAGCAAAAGAATTTACAGAAAAACGATTTGCTTATTCTCATTTCACCTACCGTTATTGAACCACGTTTGAAAGGTGGTATTAACGCATACACGAATCAAAAACTTGCGCTTGCAAAAACTAATATTGATGATGCACTCTGTTTTGAAAATTTGAGAGATCCGATTACTCGTTGGTTCTTCAAACCTGATCCAAAAGTTGGACAACGCACGATTGATGGGTACAAATATCATTCGTTGGGCATTCAGGATGGAACAAGGCGTGATCCAGAATCGGATATTATGCCCTGGACCAATGAAGCACAGGCAGGGGAGCTACCAAATCAAGATTCGTTTGAAAAAGAGGGCGAGCAATTAAAACAAAAAATTGCTCATGAACAAAATCCTCTTCAAACATCAAGCATTGAAAGTGCAAGTTGATCTTCGATACTCAAAAGTCGATTGTACTTTGCCAACCGTTCGCCGTTAACACAACAACCGGCTTTAATTTGACCTGAACTTGTGCCGACCGCCAAATCTGCTATGAACGTATCGTTTGTTTCGCCAGAGCGGTGAGATACCATAACATTCATGCCATATTCTTGGCACAATTGAATTGATTGCAAAGATTCGGTTACCGTGCCAATTTGATTTGGTTTTATAATTGCAGCACTTGCGGCGTTGTGTTCTATTCCGTGCCAAATTCGTGCAGGATCGGTAGCAAATAAATCATCACCTACTATTTGTACCTGGTCACCCATGACTTCCATTAATTTGGCCCAGCCGGCCCAATCATCTTGATCAAGCGGATCTTCCAATGAATAAATTGGATAATCTTGCACCAACTGAGCATACCATTCTATTAAGTCATTGGTGGTGACTGATTGATCACTCATTTTATAGGTATGGTTTTTTCGATTGAAAAATTGTGAAGCAGCGCAGTCGATTGCAATTTTGAATATACTTTCACCTTTGAATGAATCAATTGTTTTTACAATCAAATCGAGCGCTTGATAATCATCTTCCAGCTGTGGAGCAAAAGCACCTTCGTCACTTGTTACCAGATCAAATCCTTGTTTAACTAAAAGTTTTTCTAAACGTTGATGAAAAAGAATGGCGTGTTCCATTGCTTGTGCAAATGTTTGTGTGCCAACCGGTAAAATTAAAAATTCCTGAAACATTAAATTATTATCCGCATGCGCACCGCCGCTGATCATATTGATTAACGGAAAAGGAAGCGTTACCGTTTCGGCACCACACAGATTTGCAATGAGTTCATACGGTTCCTGTTGCAACATAAAAGCTTGCGCCCGCAAAATTGCAATACTGGTGGCAAGCATCGTATTTGCGCCCAATTTTTCTTTATTGTCTGTGCCATCAAGACCAATCATGAGCTGATCCATTTCTATGACATTAGGTTCGAGTCCAATAAGAGATGGAGCAATTATTTCTTCGATCACCTTGATTGCTTTAAGTACACCATTTCCATCGAGGCGTTTTCCCCCATCGCGCATTTCGTGTGCTTCGTGGCTACTGCGTGACAGACCTTCCGGAACTGATGAGCAAAATGATGAACCATCTTCCAAATAAATTTGGCATTCAATGGTTGGAATCGTTCGTGAATCGTAAATTTCTCGTCCCTTAAGTTTGATAATTTTCATAGCATTTATCCTTTTTTTGTCAGGGCACATGATTCTAATTGTCAGTGAACTACAGCAGTAAGAGAAAAGAAAAGAAAAACCTAAAAAAATGAAATTTTTCAAACTGACCTTGATAGATATAAAGCTTATTTGTTATGGTGGTTTTTACTTATTATTCTACTTGGGCCAGAAACCCAAGTTTTTAAACTGGGGAATGAATGGCAAGTAGAACCCTTCGTAGCTTTAGCTTAGTAGGGGACTTGCGAAGAATTTCGCGCGATACAACGGCTTTCAGGCTGTTGCGCGCTTCATTTTAAAATGAAAGGAAAAAAAATGGCTGGACATGTCAATATAGGAATTCCAGAAAAAAATAGAAAAGATGTGTGCAAATTATTGCAGGTGATTCTTGCAAACGAATATGTACTCTACACAAAAACACTCAATTTTCATTGGAATGTGGAAGATCGTCAATTTCACGATTTTCATGCGTTCTTTAAAGATCAGTATGAAATGCTTTTTATAATTGTTGATGATGTTGCAGAACGAATTCGATCGCTTGGTACCAAGTCTCACGGTTCATTGACCGAATTTTCTAAAACGACAACGTTAAAAGAAAAAGCAGTTGACGGTATGGACGGAATTGAAATGATTGCGCAATTGCTCAAAGACCATGAAACCGTGATTCAACAATTGCGCGAAGATCAAGAAACAGCAATGGAGTTGGGTGACCAAGCTACGAACAATTTCATGATCGGGCTCATTGAAAAACATGAAAAAACAGCATGGATGTTGCGAGCACATTTAGTAAAATAACTTTTTTTTTGTAATCTAGCGTTCAACATTGCTTATTAAGTAAGATGAGAATATCTTTTTGTGTACAACTACATCAAAAGGTATTCTCATGAACATTATTTTAAAAATAATAATTAATCTTATTTTAATAGTTCATTTCTCAGCAAATTGTGCAAAAGAAATTACGCTATCTGATGTGCAGAAATTGATTCTAACCAATATAAATAACAAAGTTGTATTGGGTGGTGTTGAATTTACAAAAATTGCTGGCTTTGGACCTACATCATCAACAATTGAACGCAAACATTACTTTTGGACTGAGCAATATAAAA
>CAZUJC010000003.1:8268-13484 GCA_964620245.1 uncultured Pseudomonadota bacterium
CCTACATCATCAACAATTGAACGCAAACATTACTTTTGGACTGAGCAATATAAAATTAAACATACGCGCGATTCACAAGTTTGGCATGTCCAGATCAATAGAAATAGTTATCCAACCATGCTTGGCACAGTAACTATTTTTTGTGTACCATTTGCGCTCTGTTTATTTTCGGCTATGTACCGACAACACAATGCAAACACTGCATAATAATTTATGATTGTTTTGTCGGCAAATAGCGTAAATGATATTCGCGTAATCGTTTTTCTTCAACTGGTGTTGGTGCATCCATTAACGGATCATGCCCGCGTGCTGTTTTTGGAAATGCAATTACCTCGCGAATTGAATGAGTATTTGCAAGCAACATAATAAAGCGATCAATACCGATTGCTAATCCACCATGCGGTGGAAAACCGAGTTCTTGAGCTTCAAGTAAAAACCCAAATTTATTCTGTGCTTGTTCTGGTGTCATGCCAAGCATTTCAAAAACTTTTGCTTGCCGTTCAGGATCATGAATTCGAATGGATCCACCACCAAGTTCAATGCCATTCAGCACAATATCGTACGCACGTGCTTTAATCTCTTTTGGTGTTTTCGTTTCCCAGCCCGGTTGTGGTGCGGTGAATGGGTGATGTTTTGCAACCCATTGTTTTGTTTCTTCGTTGAGTTCAAACATTGGAAAATCGGTAATCCACACAAAATTCAGTTGTCCTTCAGGAATAATACCGAGTTCTTTTGCAACTTGGTTGCGCAAACGGCCAAGAAGCTCCCATGCATTTTCATGCTGGCCTGCAATAATAAAGAATGTGTCGCCTTTTTTGAGTGATGGAAATTTTGTTTTAAGTTCATCAAAAAAAGTTGGTGGTAAAAATTTTGCAACTGGCGACTCGAGCACATTGTTTTCTCCAACTTTGATCCACAACATTCCTTTTGCGCCCAAGAGTTGTGCTTTGTCAACCCATCCTTCAAGTTCTGAACGGGTAAATTGTGTGTCATGTAAATACAAACAACCTATTTTGCCTTGTTGCTCAAGGACTGCTTTTAAAAAACTGAGTTCGGTGGTTGCAAACAGTGAGGTAATATCATTAATTTTCAGTTCAAAACGTAAATCAGGTTTGTCTGAACCATAGGTTGAGAACGCTTCATCATGAGTCATTCGTTTGATTGGTAGATTGAGTTCAATTCCTAACACTTTTTTGAGTGTATGTTGAAGCATGCCTTCAATAACCGATTGAACATTCGCTTCATCGATGAACGACATTTCAATATCTAATTGAGTAAATTCTGGTTGTCGGTCGGCACGCAAATCTTCATCTCGAAAACAACGAGCGATTTGATAGTAGCGCTCTAAACCACCTGCCATTAAAAGTTGTTTATAAAGTTGAGGCGATTGTGCAAGCGCATAAAATGAACCCGCTTTCACGCGCGAGGGAACTAGAAATCCGCGTGCGCCTTCAGGTGTATCTTTTGTCAAAATTGGAGTTTCAAGATCGTAAAAACCTTCTTGGTGAAAAAATTCACGCATTGCAAAAACGATATCGTCGCGCATCCTTAAATGGCGCTGCATTGTTGGTCGGCGTAAATCAAGATAGCGATATTTGAGGCGCAATTCTTCATCAATATCAGATTCTTCAAGACTGAAAGGAAGTGGTTTTGATTTATTGAAAATGGTGAGTTCGGTTATCTGGATTTCCCAGCGTCCGGTTGGCATTTCATTGTTTACGGTTTGTGCAGAACGGTCAACAACGGTGCCGGTGATTAAGATGACAAACTCAGAACGTAAAGAATGTGCTAGAGTGTGAGCATCTTTTGAAAAAGCAGGATTAAAAACAAGTTGCACCAGCCCACTGCGATCGCGTAAATCAATAAAAATAAGACCTCCGTGATCTCGGCGGCGTTGCACCCAGCCGGCAAGTGTTACTGATTTATTTAAAAAAGATTGGTTTATTAAACCACATCCAGTTGTTCGGTTATAGTAACGCATCGAAGTTCCTTATCGATTGATAGGCGATCGAGATTTGATCGTTATTTTCAGTTATCCAGCTTACCAGAATCTAAATGCTCTGATAAGCTGGCAATTTTTTTTAGTAACGATATTCAAGGCCAACGTTGAGAGTGAACGCAGTATCATTACCAAGAAGTGGCAATTTATCGTTGTCAATACCGGTTACGTCAACATTATCTAAAATCTTGAGTTGATCTTTGCTCAATGGCGTGCCTTTAATATCTTTGAAATGTCCACCGGGTACAAAAACCGACCATACAGTAAAGAATTTAAGATCTTTGATCAATTCAACATCAATGAACGAGTTAAATTCAGTGCCGTAGAAATTGCGTGCAAATTCGGTTGGTGAACTTTGACCAGTGGTAATATCAAATTTCTTTGAAGCATGTGCTTGCCAATAGAACAACAGATTTGGTCGAACACCGATTGCGCGTGCTGTTTTCGGGAACCAGTTCACGCTTGAACCAATGAACATCAAGTTAGAAAAACCGGAAACGAGTGATGGCAATTCAGCAAGTCCTTCATCTGGATTTGGTACGGTCAGTGGGCGCGGAATTCGACCAGCGCCACCCAAGAAGAAGGCACTTTGTACACGAATACCTGAGTACAACTCTTGAAGACCAATAAAGCCTTTAAAATTACCGTCAAATAGGACAGAATTTGGATCATCTAAGTTTTGGTTTGGATCTTCATCACCGCTTGCATAACCAAAGGTAGCAGCAACGCGCAATGTTGGTTTACAAATCCAATACGCAAGATCACCAACAAACATCCATCCTTGGAATTTGTTGTTATGCGGATTTCTAAAACGATTCAGGTCGTTAAAGAGCTGTGTTCCCGCGACTGTTCCAATGAGCTTGCCATTTTGCGAAGCATCTTGGCCGGTTGTATTGATGATTTCCTGTGCTTGTTTTCCTGCCGTACTGTTTGGGTCAAAAAACGCTTTTGGTGGTTTTGCGACAACATTTGGATCTTGTGTGACGACGCGAGAGTTAACAATGACTACCGTGCTATCTGGAACTGCAATAAGTGGAATGCTGCGGTTTTCAAATTCTACTTTATTGCGATCCCACCCTTTAATTTCTTGTTGGCCAAAGTTGAATGCAGTATCTAAGCCGCCTTCCCAGTTGCCGCTTACAAATTCGCCAGCAACACCAACGGTGCCAAGTTGTGCTTTTGAGTCGGCTGGAAATTCAAGATTCTGTTCTGGTGCGCGGTTATACAAAATATATGGCTCAACTTGCAAACTGCACCAACCACTCTTGAGTGCTTGCCAACGCAAACGACCCGCAACAATGAAATTAATTTTTCCAGGTCCACGTTCTTGATCAAGACGATGGCCAAATTCTTGTCCACGATTCTTGAGGGTAGTATTGGTAAAACTGCCACTTCTATTTTCAAGAATTGCGCCGTATAAATCATAATTCAGTATGTTGGTAAAAAATTCACCCGACAATTTAAAGCCGTATGCATATTGATCAATGGTGGTGTCAGAAAAGAAACCTAAAAATCGCTGGCTGACTGCAAATGCTGAACCAAGTGCAATACCACGGCCTAATTCAAACGGGAATGAACCAAGAGTGAAGAAATGGTTGTGCTTGAATCCAAGGCCAAGCGCATCATTAACACAAAATTTGAGCCAAATTTCGCGAATCCAGACCATATTGCGCGTAATAAAATGTTTGTGTCCACCAAAAACTGCTTCGAGTAATTTGAGTTCAGTTTCGGTTGTTTGAGCAATACTTTCAGGATCGCCCCACAGATTCTTGTTTCGTAATGTCACAAAAAATTCTGTAGCATCGTAGCCTAGTACCTTTTTGCCGTAAAGAAAATTGAAGCTGATATCTACGGTAGAGCGATTTAAAAAGAGCCAATCACTGCGGTTGTTGTTGTTAAGCAAGTTGCTATTTTTTGCAAAAAAAGTTTCGGGCTTCCACTTTACTTGAACGCGACCTGCAAGATTACCAAGATTAAATGCGAGAGGTTCTTTTGGTGGTAGTTGTTTTTTGTATTTTCTACCTTCATATTCTTGATCTAAGATTTCAGCTTCTCCATTGATCGAATACACATCAATATTTTCACGATCAATTGCGTCTTCAGCCAAATCAGCCAATTCTTTATCGTTCAATATTTTTTGTTGGTTGTTAGAGTTTGCACACCACGCTGTGTGGGTAAAAAAAAGAAAAAAAAGCGCAAGAAGGGAAGTACCAGATGGCTTCATGTAAAAAGTCCTTAAATGAGATATAATAGGTTATCAGATGTTGCGGCAAAAAACCTGCTACAGAACTACTCGTTTTTTGAAATATGTGCCCAAATAGCACATATTTTAGAATGATTCTAAAAATACTCCTTTGGCACAATTTGTCAATGAGCGAAAACAAATAAGGATGCTTACTATGAAAACAGCAAAAGCAGCATGCCATCAACCATTGGTTGGTGGTCATATGTCTATTGCGGGCGGGTTATACAAATCAATTGATCGAGCCGAAGACGTGGGTGCGACCTGTATGCAAATTTTTACTAAAAGTAATAAGCAGTGGGCAGCCAAAAAAATTACCCAAGAAGATGTCCAGCAGTTTAAAGAGCGGTGGAAAAATTCAACAATTGGTCCCGTTGTTGTACATGCGAGTTATTTAATAAATATCGGGTCCGCGCAGCAGATCTTGCGTTCAAAATCGGTTCATGCATTGCGCGAAGAACTTGAACGGTGTGATATACTCGATATTCCCTATTTAATCGTGCACCCTGGTGCAGCAACAAATAGTTCAGCTGATGAGTGTCTTGAGCTGATTGCGAAGAGCATTAACGAAATTTTTGACAACTATCAAGGCCATGCGAAATTGTTGCTTGAAAATACGGCCGGTCAAGGAACGGCGGTTGGTACAACGCTCGAACAGCTGGCCGCGATCTACAAAAACATACAACATAAAAAATCTGTCGGTTTTTGTATTGATACGTGTCATGCATTTGCTGCAGGGTACGATTTGAGTACTAAAAAAGGATACGAATCATTTTGGAAACAGTTTGAAGAGTTAATTGGCATTGAAAAGTTGAGAGCAATTCATTGCAACGATTCTAAAAAAAAGATTGGTTGCAAGGTTGATCGGCATGAAGATATTGGCAAAGGAGAGATTGGCTTGGAGTCATTTTGGTTATTGATGAACGACGAGCGTTTTTTGCAAATTCCCAAAATTTGCGAAACACCAAAAGGTGA
>CAZUJC010000003.1:13584-43495 GCA_964620245.1 uncultured Pseudomonadota bacterium
AAGTTGAAATGTAGTTTATTCAAAAAAGAAAGAAAAATGTGCGATGAAAAGAAATCATGTTTTTTTTATTTTATGTAGCCTAATGTATCTGCAGTTGAATGCAATGGAGCAACCGAATTTTAATAAAATCATGCGAAAAGCTCAAGAAGGTGATGCATCCGCGATGCTGTTGGCGGGTGAGTATTGGATCCAACAGTCAAAATATGCAGAATCACTTCAATGGTTAATGCGTTACGCACTTTTTTCGGCACAAGAATCATCACTTGTTGCTCAACGGGAACAGCAAGGAAAATTGCTTGACAAATTATTGTTGCCAGTGAGCGATGTATTTGGAAAAAATCCCCAAATAAGACAACTGTTAGAAACTAAAAAACCAATGATTTGCTCTTATTTAGTAAAAGAAGCGGAATGGCTCGAAAGCTTGAATCACACACAGCAAGTTCCCCATCCTGAATGGATTCTCAAATCTTTAAATAATCCTGGAACAATTTCATTTATTGCACAAGATCAGTGGGCAGCAAAACGATTGGAATCGGTTTGTTCATTAAAAAAGATTACATTGCAAAAAGGGACTATTCCTCTAGCAATAGAAGAGGAGCATGCACAATGAATATAAAAAAATTCATGCAATTAGTTGGTATTGTTTTTTGTGTCACTCATACAATGCGAGCGATGGAAGAAAAATTGACCTATGAGACTAAAAAATGGGAAGAAGCTGCGCGAAGGAGTGGTGATGCAGTTGCAATGTTTCAACTGGGAGAGTTTTATGCAAATAAAGAATTGGATTATAAAGTAGCAGTTGGATGGCTTTTGGCTTATGGAATACGATCGATTCAAGATACATTGTTATTGTCTGGTAACGGGTTTAAAAAACTCAATCACTTACAAAACGAAATCGAAAAGCTTGCTTCAAAAAGCGCATCATTAAAAAATTATTATATTGAGAACGAAAGTGAATATGCTCTCGAGTTTGAGTTGCATCTCAATGAAATTCGCATTTTAACAAAAGAGAATAAACTCGAAAATCCAGATTGGATATACCGAGTATTAGGAAAAGATGAATTAGTTAATTTTATTGAGCCATCATTGTGGCAAGAGAAAAGAACAGTAGCGCTTGAAACCGTACATCAAATGTTATTACCTGGCCTTGTAAAAAAAGATTAAAAAAGAGCAGTGCATGTTTACGTTGCACTGCTCTTTTTGTTTTTTGTACGCGGAATTTATGAATTGCTATCGCCGTTGCTTTTGTTTTCCGTATTCTTTTTCTGAATCGATTCAAAAAATTCGGCGTTTGTTTTGTGCTTCTTCATTTTTTCAATGAGGAATTCCATTCCTTCGACGGTGTTCATCGTAGACAAGAACTTGCGCAATACCCATGATTTATTAAGTTCATCATCAGAGAGCAATAGCTCTTCGCGGCGTGTGCCCGAAATGAGTAGATCAAATGCAGGAAATACGCGACGGTTGGAAATTTTTCTGCTCAAGTGCATTTCCATGTTACCGGTACCTTTAAATTCTTCGTAAATGACTTCATCCATACGAGAACCGGTTTCAATCATTGCGGTTGCAATAATGGTAAGTGATCCACTTTCTTCGGTGTTACGCGCTGCACCAAAAAATCTTTTTGGTCGTTGCAATGCATTTGCATCGATACCACCGGTAAGAACTTTTCCTGAAGCAGGCGCTGTTGTGTTGTAGGCACGAGCTAAACGAGTAATAGAATCCAGCAAGATAACCACATCTTTGCCGCCCTCCACCATCCGTTTCGCTTTTTCAAGAACAATTTCAGCAACTTGAACGTGGCGCTCTGCAGCTTCATCGAAAGTAGAACTGATCACTTCAGCGTTTTTATTTTTAATTGAACGGCGCATGTCCGAAACTTCTTCAGGGCGTTCGTCAATCAACAGAACGATTAAGAAAATTTCTGGATGATTGGTTAAAATGCTTTGTGCAATCTCTTTTAATAAAACTGTTTTACCAGCTTTTGGAGGTGCAACAATCAATCCACGCTGTCCTTTACCAATTGGTGAAAAAATATCCATCAATCGTGTTGAAATATAGGAAGGATCAGATTCAAGCGTGAATTTTTTTTCTGGATGCAGCGGTGTTAAGCGATCAAACATTGGGCGGTCGCCCAAAATTCCTGGATCGGCATTGTTCACTTGATTAATTTTTAGAAGTGCAAAATATTTTTCGCCGTCTTTCGGTTTACGAATAACACCAGTTACAGTGTCGCCGGTGCGTAAATTGAATCGTCGAATTTGTGATGGTGAAACGTAAATGTCATCTGGTCCTGAAACGTAATCAAATTTGCTTGAACGTAAAAAACCAAATCCATCGGGTAATTTTTCTAATACTCCCCCTACTTCAATTTCTTTGTCAGGATTGTCTTGGAGCTCCATAATGTTTTTGATGAGCTCGTCCTTGTTCATAAAACTGGTGCTAACCACACCAAGGCGACGTGCTTGATGACACAAATCGATGAGATTTAATTGTCGTAATTCTTCTGGTGTCATGAGATGAGATCTCCTTATGGAAAAGATGTGTACAAATGTGTCCCTGAAAATACCTAAGGTTAAAAAAAAGTTGATGTTATCTGTTTTTATAATGCAACAGATACTAAAATTCATTAACAGTGTCAGTTAACTAAAAGTAGTTGTTTGAAATTGCTGATAATGATCAGTTCTTTTTACTTAATTTTCAATAATCTATTTTTCTTTATACAGCATTAACATAACGGGACTTGCAATGTAAATTGAAGAGTAGGTCCCGAAAACAATGCCAATAAATAGTGCCAGCGATAAATCGCGTAACGCTTCCCCACCCAAAATCAAGAGTGCAAGAACAACGAGTACCGTTGCCGAGCTTGTTAACACGGTTCTGCGTAATGTTTGGTTAATGCTCACATTGGTAATATGCGCAATTGATGAATTACGCATTGTTTTCATATTTTCACGAATTCGCGCAAAAATAACAATTGTGTCGTTGATCGAATAGCCAAGAATTGCCATAATAGCACCAATTACGTACATCGAAATTTCTTTATTGGTAAGCAAGAAAAACAGCAAAATAACAATTGCATCGTGAAATAACGAAATTACCGCGCCAGATGCAAATGAAATTGACCAAAAGCGCCAAGCGATATAAATAAGCATTAAAATAAGACCAATAATTACTGCTTTGATGGAGTTCCAACTGAGGGCTGCACCAATTCCCTCACCAATGCTGTCAACTTGCAGTATTTTTACGGTGTTGTCTGGCAATTTGCTTTGCACTGTTTGGCGTACTTTTTCACCAAGCTCTGCAATATCTTCAGGTGTTTCTTTGGTGCGAACTAAAATTTCTTTTGAGTTTGCAAATTCACGGGTTGTAATGCCAGTCCAACCTGCTTGCTCTAAAATAGCGACAATTTCACCACTTTTAACTGGTTGATCAAATCCCAGAAGGAGTTGTGCACCACCAGTAAATTCAACACTGTAGTTAAATACTTGACCTCGGGTTGTTTTTTTATAAATCGCTGCACCAACAAACGAAATCATAATGACAGCTGACAAAAGCGCATACAATGGGCGATATTTGAGAAAATCAATCATGCAACTCTCCGATTAAATAAGAAATTTTGCTCAAGTTTGAAGCGATAAGAAATTATCTGCATTTATAACAAGATTTTCCAGAGAAATCAAATTGATACGAATTAAGCTTTTGGTAAGATCGAGACAAATCGACGACCTTTTGGCCCAAAATGAAATTTTACTGTGCCGGTACCAAGTGCGAATAAAGTGTCGTCGCTTCCAATGCCGACGCTACGCCCAGGGTGAAAACGGGTGCCGCGTTGACGAACAAGAATTTCGCCGCCTGAAACTTCTTGGCCATCAAATAATTTAACACCAAGACGCTTACTTGCGCTATCGCGACCATTTGAAGTAGAACCACCGGATTTACTAGTTGCCATCGTCAGTACCTCGTAACTATATATAATTTTTTTTGTTTTTTAAGAAAGATGGGCTTTTAAAAGTCATTTTCTTAATGAGACATTTATTACTTTTAGTATGACCAAATGCCCTCGAAAAGTCAATATTAGTAGAATCAAGAAACAATCAGGGTAAATTAATAAAATACTTACAAATATGTCCAAGTTTTTTGATTAATTGCTAATCGACAAATTTATCAAATTTGTTAATGTATACAGGGATTCAAGATACTTAAAAATTAGGGCAAAAAACATGAAAAAGATAAAAATAATGGCATTATGCATGATGTTTGTTAGTAGTATTACCCAGCAAACACGTGCCGGGTTATTCGACAGTTTCAGACAAGCAATGATGAGTTCACCAGTAGTGGGCGCAGTTGTCGGCGTGGCAATAGGCTCTGGCATTGTTCATGCTAAAGAATGGAAAAGTGTCACAGCAGATTCAGTTGAATCTTGCCCTAATAGTGTAGATTTTGAAAATGATTCTGAGCTTGTGCTTGGACAACTCTGGAGCGATTACGCTAAGCCGATTTCTCCACTTCCTCGAAAACATTACCATCCGGGAGATAACCCATTAACCCGTTATTTTAGTTTTCAATGCCCTAAAAAGAAAAAGTGTGAGAAAAAGAATGAGAGCACCTTATCATTCTGGACTAAAGATAAGAATGGTAATCCAATTCAGATAATAGGAAAAATGATGAATGATTCCCTCGAGCCATCTAAAATCTCGCAAAAGTTTCCACTTTCAAAAGTAGAAAAATATGCAATTATTAGCGGCTGCGCGGCGCTTGGTGCGGGAAGTTTTTACTTAATTGCTAAAACAGCATCATGGTTTACCAAAAATTAATCATATTTTTTTCTTGTAACATTTCAGTGGTCGTTGAAAGAATCACCGCTTTTTTTATTTTTCAAAAATTTGATCGAGTGATTGCCAGCTGATCAAATGCGGATGCGTTTTTGGTTGTGTTGCCGAACCTGCATAGACCAAATAACCGTTTTCTGGTTTATTGCCACTCAAACTGTTCCAATATTCAAGACTTTCAAAAAATCTCAAATTTGCAGTGCGGCTTGCTTTAATTTCGATCGGGATTAGCTTTGCTCCCTGTGCAAAAATGCAATCAATTTCATGGCCTGTTTTGTCTCGCCAAAAATAGAGCGAAGGTGTTGTGTCTTTGTTGTATTCAAGCTTGAAAAAATCTGCAATTATTGCCGATTCAAAAATATTTCCACGGTTTGCATGCGTCGCCAAATCTTCTTGATTAATTTTGACTAAATAGCACAACAATCCAGTATCATAAAAATAAAGTTTTGGTGATTTTACTAACCGTCTTCCATAATTTTGAAAATAAGGGCGCAAGAGAAAAATGATGTAACTTGCTTCTAAAATCGAAAGCCATCGCTTTGCCGTTGAATCACTAATGCCACAATCATTTGCCAAAGAAGTGAGATTGAGCAGTTGACCAGCGCGTGCTGCGCAGAGCGTAATGAATGTTTGAAAAGTGGTTAAATCGCCCACCTGAGCCAAAAGTCGCACATCTCGCTCAATGTATGTTTGCAAATAGTTTTTATAAAGTGTTGTTGGTGGTATATTCTTTGCATAAATTGCAGGATAGCACCCTTGAAATAAAACTGTTTCAACTTCGGCGGGCAAAAGACTATTGTGTTTTAGTTCGGTAAATGAAAGTGGCAAAAGTGTGTGAATTGCAACGCGCCCGGCAAGTGATTGGGTAATTGCTTCGTTCATTAAAAAGTTTTGCGATCCGGTGAGCACGAAATAACCAGGTTTTTGTTCTTTATCAACGATAGTTTGAATATATGAAAGCAATTCTGGTACATACTGAAATTCGTCGATAATTATTCCAAATTCAGATAAATTTGCTTGTAAAAAAGTTCGCGGATCGTTGTGTGCAGCTGCTCGCAAATCGGGGTCTTCTAAGCTTAAATAGGTATGTTTGTTAAAAATATGTTGTGCAAGTGTTGTTTTTCCCGATTGCCGGGGGCCAACAATTGCAATTACAGCAAAATAGGCAGCCGATTTTTTAATAGATGTCGCTAAATCTCTTTTAATCATGCAAAAAATCCTCAATTGGGCCAAATCCGATTTTCAATGTTGGATTTGGCCATTTCAGTATTACACAGTGGCGATAAGGTATGCAAGTTTTTGTTTTTATTTGCGCATAATTTTATGTAAAATTACCATTTGACAATTTATTGGGGGGGGGGTAAACTGAGAAAGTATGTTAAATAATGTTGAAAAAGAGGTTATATATGAATTTAGTTAGAAAAATGGCAGCTTTGCTTATTTTAGTTGGTGGATTAACTCAACAAACGTTTGGATACTTTGAGAATTTCACAAAACTAATGATGGCTAATATTAAGGATCCTGTTAGTATTGCAAGTCAGGTAGGAAATTTCGCGGGCGTGGGGATCTGTGCTATTGAGAGCAAGTTGTTTCCATTAAAAGATGGTGAAGTTCTAAAACAAAAAGCAAGAGATAAATTTGATCAAAATAAAGGTAGACGTTTTGAGGAGTTATATTCAATTCTAGATGCGAAGAGTACCAGTATAAATTGGGACGTGAATGCTAAATTTGAAATTAAAGAATTTCACTCTTTGACTCTCGATAAAACCTGTATTACGAAATTTACTGGCTCAGAAAAACATCGTTATCCGAACGATAATCCGACATTATTAAATGCTCAAATCGTAGATCAACAAGTAGTTCTTACACGTTCGTGGCCGCGTGTATTTATGCTCTGCTCACTTACTTCGTCAATAGGTTACTTTATCGGACATAAATTTTTTAAGAAAAATTAAGAACTAAAAAAATTATCAAATTTCGATTTGATAATTTTTTTATAGTACCTATACTTAAAAAGAGTAATTTGATTTTTAAAGAGGTTATACATATGAATTTAGTTAAAAAAATAGTAATTGCATTTATAGTTATCAGTGGAATTTCTCAGCAAGCCTTTAGTTGGCAACTAAGCAATTTTACGGAAACAATTAGTAACCATCCTTTCGTTGCAGCGGGCGCGGTTATCGGTGCCGCGACTGGCATTGGTTGGTTTCGAAGTTTTATGAACAAAAAAATGTCGCTCCGTGAAGATTTTTATTTTTCTTTAGTTAACCAAAAAAAATCTTCTGTTACTGAAGCATGTAAAAGCGATCTTGAGTTTTTGCAAAATAAACATATGAATGCTGTTGGTGATAAAGTTGTGATGAATCCGAATGGTTTTGTTGCGCCTGGGAATGATAATGCGGGCCGTCCAACTGCATTTATTAAATTGGGCGAAGAAGATCAAAGTAAGAAGGGTATTATTGAGTATAAAAAGGGGTATTCATATTATATGCAGTACAAATCTATTAATGGATTCATAGATCAAGACGGTAAATTTATTCCGCTCGCAATCGATGCTGCCCAAAACTGGCAAGCAACACGATGGGTAATGTGCTGTAAAAAAGGAAAATGTTTAACGTTCGTTGGATCTGTTGGAACCGGTGCTCTTGTCGGTGGTTTATGTGGATACGCAGGGTCAAAATTAATAGGTTAATATGGGGAATATATGAATTTAGTTAAAAAAATGGTGTTTCCACTCGTTTTAATCAGCGGGTTGACCAACAAACATTTGGAGTGTTTGAGAATTTCAAAGAGGTAATGATGGATAGCATTAAAAATAATAATTCTTCCGTTGTTATCGGAGCTCTAGCTGGTGCAGGTGTTGGATCGATTATCTGTGGAAGAAATGATAAATTATTTTCTACCGCTTCGCCAATGTCAGCTAATAAAAAAAAAGAATTTGTAACGGACATTAAACAATATAATAATAAAAGCTGTCAGGATTTTGCAAAGAAGTGGGGGCCGCAAAACTGTAAAAAAGGCGAACTTATGCTTAATCCCGAGGATTCTACGCTTCCTTTCCGAATTCGGGTAACGGGCGACATCATCTTAAAGAGAAGTTTCTATTCATTGACGCGAGATAGAATTTGTACATCAAAATTTGAAGGAGAGGTGGAATACACCGACGAACGCCTTATTAAAAATCTAAAAGCTACAGAACCAAAAGAAACATTGGCGCGTTCGTGGCCACGCACTTTTGCGGTACTTGGTTTTACTACCGGAATTGGTGCTTTAATTGGTTATCAATTCAAGAAAAATTAAAGATTTTTCAACGAATCTTAAAGGAGAAAGCGCACCTAAAAAGTGCGCTTTTTTTTATTCTACTTTTGCTCAAAAATAGATTGGCTTGCCAGAATTCCGTGCATACAACGGCTTTAACGCCGTTGCGCACTTTATTTGCTTAATTTTTGTGTAATAAAATCGTTTAAACTAATACCGTGCTTTGCTGCTTGTGTAGCAAGATTTACATGAAGTTTAGGATTTATTCGTACATGAATTTTACCGGAGAAAGTTTTTTCGGGACTCTCGCCACGCTTGTGGCAAAACTCAAGATAATCATTTATTGAATCTTTAAACGCTTGTTCAAGTTCTTTGACCGATTCGCCTTGAAAGGTGATGATATCTTTTAAGCCAATTACTTCGCCATGAAAAATCTTTGCATCTTCATCATAGGCAACCTGACCAATAGAGCCTTTATATTTCATTATGGTTTTACCTCCGCATTAATTAAAAACTTACGCACTGAGATTATAGGATACCATTTTCAATTTGAAAAAGTGATTTTGGAAACTTAATGAACCATAGATTTTTTTGCGTTGCGAAGTTTTCTAAATTGATATTAATAGCGAGATTGCTATTCTGATAAGAGTAATTTAGCAATCTAAATAGAAAGAATTAATTTAATGAAAACAATAATAAGTTCGCTCATTTTATTGAGTGGATTAACTCATCAAGCACACGGTTGGCTTCTTGAAAGTTTCAAACAATCAATGATTAATTCACCGGCTGGTTATGGCGCAATTGTTGGCGCCGGGATTGGGGCAGCTGTTATTCATAAAAATGAATGGGTAACGTACAAAAAACCGCAAAATGGTTCTGAAATTTCTTATGGGACCAGGGAACAAGTTGAGGATAAAAATTCTCGATTTTATAGTTCCAAAAAATTGTTTGATGGATTTGATGAGGGTAAAGATTATGATACTTTGGGAAACAAAAAGCATTATCACCAAGGAGCGACTTGGTTTACCCGCTGGTTTAATTTTGAATGTCCGGAGAAGAAATGCTATCGGTTAGGAGGTAGTTTAGTATCTTTTGAAATGGTTATTAATGGAGTGACTCTTGCCGGAAAGGGAACGGTACAACCTCGTGGTACGGTAGTTTATCTTTTCAGACCACATGAACTTTCGCAAAAAGCTGCTATGAGTGCGAGAGAAAAATGCTTGATAATGGGTGCATGCATTACCATTGGTGCAACAACTGGATATGTAATTTCTAAGATTTGATTATTAGGCAACCGAGCGTAATTTGATTAAGCGCACCTAAAAAGTGCGCTTTTTTTATTTATTTCCACTTAAATTATTAACAAACTCTGCATCCCAATCGGGTGCGAGTTCAGGCATTTCTAATTGTTTCCAACAATCAAGCGAAATTGGAAAATGCGGTTGTGCCAATTTAAGCACTGCGCGTGCAAATTGTTGAATTTCATATTGCGCACCAGCATGCAAACGCAATTTTAAAAAATGCATGAGTGAATGCAAATTGGTGGTGTAAATAAATTCAGTGTACGTGCACACTGGCAACAAACCGCGCGCTTGTTCGCGGCATACGCCACTATTTAACAACATTTCATATCCTGCTATTGCTTGTTCTAACGACTTTTTATAGATTTCTTGCAGTTGTTCATTTTTGAACGAACCAATTGAACCTTGTTTGTTAACTGGATCTTGTTGGCGCCAGTTTGAAGGGACATAAAATTCAAGTGGTGCTTTCACGTAACGATAACTAATTTCATTATATGAATTCATGCGATGGCGCATCCATTGCCGTGCAACAAAAATGGGTGCTTTGATGCGAAATGAAAGTTGATTATGCTCAAACGGGCTGGTGTGTTTGTGTTGCATTAGATAGCTAATTAATTTTTTGTCTCGGTCGGTTAATGCGGTGGCTAATTTTCCGTACGAAACACGTGCTGCATTTACTACTTCAAGATCAGAACCGGAAACACGAACCAGTTCAACAGAGCTGATGCTGTCGCTCAGTGGATCGAGCCGTTGTTGTTCATTTGATGCGGGTGCGGAGTATTTTTCAATTTCGATCATGATTTTTCCTTGCAAGCGTTGAGCCTTTTTTGATCAACTAGTTTATCGAGTGTGATAAAAAAATGAAGCGCGTTGAATTGCGCGAAATTCTTCGAAGTCAACTCTATTTTGACGAAGTAGAATAAAATGGCTTTCGATAAAAGGAAAAACAATAATGAAGAAACTGGGGTTGTTTGCGCTATTATTTTATGCTCTTTCTTTGTGCAGTATGGAAGCGGAAAGGGTTGAAACATTGTGCAAAATGGTGGTTGAACTTGATCTCAAAACACGGAGACTTTCTGAGTACAAACAAATGGATGTCGAACAACTGTACCAATCTTTTCATGCCTTAGATGTATCTGGCAAAAAAATTGGCATGAAAATCAATGATAAGAGTACCGATTTAAAAACGTATTTGTTATTGAGACTGAGATGTGCGCGATTCGCGCTTGATACTCTGCACGATGAAACACCTCATGAACTGCTTGGAAAATATTTGATACCACGGTGTATTACCATTCAAATTCTTAATTTGAGTAATAATGAATTGACGGAGCTACCTGACGAATTGTTTGAATTTAAAAATTTGAAAAAACTGTTTGTTGCGCACAATAAAATTACCCTTTTTCCTGATCGCTTATTGTGGATGCCTTCACTTGAGGAAGTTGATCTTTCACACAATCAAATTGAAACAGTTGGCACCAAATTTCAGCAAATAGGTATAGATAAAGCATTGGTACGATTTAATATTGCACACAACCGGCTCAGCAAAAACGAACAAGAAATGCTTATAAAAGAATGGAAAAAAAACAAAAAAATAGAACAATTAATTGTAAGCGTTCCTGAAAAATAATTGGTTATTGACGGGTGGAAGAATCAATAAAAAAAGATTATAATCTCGTGGGTAGCGTAAAATAAACCAATAAAAAAGGATCAAGTACGATGAAAATGTATAGCGGGCTTTTTATCAGCATTGTGTTCATAGGTACGGCGTATTGCATGGAAAATGCAACAAACAACAGTTTTGCCCAGCAGGTTGATCTAGTTTTGCGCGAAGCAGATCTCAACCAATTGTGCCAAATGGTCAGTTGTCTTAATGTATCGATGAATAAAAAAGATGCGAACCAGCTCAGAGCCGAATCGGTTGTAAAACAACTCCACACGCTTAATCTACAAAGCTGTGGCCTTGGCTATGAACTAGAATGCGAAGAAGCAGGAATTAACGATTATTTAAAAAATAGAATCATGCTAGCACTCTTACAAAGCTCAAAAATTAATTTTTTTGAGAGCCTCAGCAAGCGGGCGGCGCTTTTTACTGTTGAAAAGCTGATTTTAGATGGTAATGAACTGGATACATTGCCTAGCGATTTAAATACCCTGCCTCATTTGCATGAGATTTCGGTCCGCTCGAACAAATTGCGCTCATTTCCGGTTGTTTTGTATTCGATTGGGTCGCTTCATTCTGTAGATGTATCAGAAAACCAAATCACCGAAATTGATACTAATCGTGTTCACGAAATGCACAATTTATTAACGCTCAAGATTGCACAAAACAAATTGAGCTCCCAAAAGCAAGCTGATTTGCGTGCTGCTTGGGCAAAGAGTGGTAAACATGATCATTCTCTAACTATTGAATAATTATCATTGTCTTTCCTTGCAAGCGTTGAATCTTTTTTGTTCAACTAATTTATCGAAGCGAAAAAATAAAATGGCTCTTCGATACAAGGAAAAATAATAATGAAGAAACTGTGGTTGTTCACGCTGTTATTTTCTGCTGTGCCTTTGTTTAGTATGGAGGCAGAAAGGGTTGAAACACTCTGCAAAATGGTGATACATCTCGATTTAAAAACACCCAGGCTTGCGGATTATCAGCGGATGGATATCGAGCAATTAGATCACTGTTTTAATACATTAAACGTATCGGGAAAAAAAATCGGGATGCACATTGATGGCAAAAGTACCGATTTTAAAACGTATTTACTATTGAGGATGAAGTGTGCGCGTTTTGCTCTGGATTATATAGAAAACGAAATGCCGGCTGGCATTACGGGAAAATTAGTGATCCCCAAATGTATTAGCATTCAAACTATTGATTTGAGTAATAATGAACTAACCGAAGTTCCCCAGGAATTGTTTGAATTTAAAAATTTGAAAAAACTGTTTGTTGCGCATAATAAGATTACTGGTCTTCCAGATAAATTGGTGCTAATGAAATCGCTTGAAGAGGCCGATTTTTCACACAATCAAATTGACACTGTTACTGACAAAGCTGAATGGATAGGCAAAGATCCGCTGCTTGTGCGATTCAATATTTCATATAACAAGTTAAGCAAAACTGAAAAAGAAAAGCTGCGTACAGAATGGAATAAAAACAAAGATAAGAAAAAAGATAGTTTGATTTTGGGCGAAAACGAAAAAAATATAATTATTTCAAATATAGAAAAACAGTGCGGTGATCCGCTATAATTTTTTCCAGGGGACTGAGTTTAAAAACAGGGGGGAGTGGGATGAAAAAGTGTCCAGTGATTTTTGTACTGTGTTTTTTGAGCATGCACTTTGTGCATAGTATGGAACAAAGTTGGGCAGCGGACAGTTTTTCGCAGATCGTTAAAGGAAGCTTAAAAACCGATTTGCATAAACTGTGCCAGATGGTAGGGTGTTTGGATTTGAAGGAGCGTGCCTCTAAGGTGCTCGAAATGGAAGCAGTCGAGCTTGAGGAATATAAAACGACGCTTGATCTTTCAAATCGTGCACTCAGTGTTTATGATAACGCCGAATGGGCAACTATTGATGGTTATTTAAAAAACCGAATTGAATTGGCGATTATGCAACAAACTGACATTGGTTTTTTTGCAACTCTTTATAATCGAGCGTCACTTTTTGTGTTAAAAAGTCTTGTTCTTGATAATAATTCATTAACGAATTTACCTGTTGATTTATTGACTTTGCCGGTATTGGAAGAATTCTCTGCTCGATCAAACAAATTTACTGAATTTCCTCGGGTTCTTTATTCAATAGGAACGCTCGATACTATTAATCTTGCGGACAATCAAATTGAAGTAATTGATGTTTTTGCAGTTGGGAAAATGCCGAAATTGAAAGTTCTAACAATTAATAATAATCGATTAAGTGAGCCACAAAAAGAAGAACTTACGGCTCTTTGGACAGCTTGCAAAAAACCTGAATGGTTAAGACTTACTGAATAACTACCGCAGCAATAATTTTTTTACTGAATTCTTCCGCTAAATACCTGAGCAAGCGTATGCTTAAAAAAGGGAATTATGTGTAGGGGGATGAGTAATGAAAAAATGGAGCATTGCGCTTTTTTTTAGTTTTTCTTGCTGTTATTCGATGGATCATCACGAACTTGTGCCAATCGCAAGTGATCCAGATAATAAAACGACGGTATCTGAATTTGAATTAAAGATTGGGCGCGAAACCAATAAAGAAGAAGAATTATCAGTTTTACAAAAAATAGTTGCAATAAAGGCTTGCAGTTTAAAAGAAAATTGCGCAATTAAACATACGTATCCCCAGTTGTATAGTTTTTTTCATGCTATGGATCTGCGTGAACGAAAAATTGATGACTTTTTACAATTTATACACTTAGAGTGGCTGCACGAAAAATTAATGAGCCAAGGAGAACAAACGAGACTCCAAAAAGAGTATGCGACAATGATTGAAATAAAATCGTTGTTGCTTTCGCAAAATAAACTGACGTGGTTACCAGCAGAATTATCTCAAGAATTACCAAATCTTACTGTGCTTGATATTAGTTTTAATCGCTTCGAGCTTATTCCGGCTGCTGTATTTGGCCTCAAGGCATTAACAACCCTTAATATTTCGCATAATAATCTCAAAATGGTTTCTCATGAAATTGGCCACCTGAAAGAACTCAAGAATCTTGATCTGTCTCATAATGCGCTGACGAGGTTACCTAAAGAACTGGGTGGAATGGAGTTGATGTGCAAAATCGAAGGCAATAAAATTGATCCATCGGTCCTCAACGTTAGTTCAGAAAACTCAACTCCTGCGAAATCATCGATTTTTAATAAATTCTTCAAGAAAAAATGAATAAGTATGGAGGTAAAATAATGAAGAAACTGTTCCTAATGATTATGTTTTGCACTGTGTGTCAAGCAATGGAAAATGACGATGAAGAGAAAAGTGACGAAATCAATTTTGAGATTTCTACCTACGGAACTTATTCTGCACGCACTGTTTCCCAAAAGAATATGAAAATCGAAGTGTCAAAAAAAAATGACCCGGTTATTACCTTCAAGCAAAGGTTGCATGAGTTACAGGTGCTTGAAAATTGTCGGCAGATAAAGCATGAACCAACAGAGCAACATCTGAAAAATTTTACTCATGAACTATCACTCTCTGATCGAAAAATTGTTGAACTGAGCACGTATGTGCTCCTGTGGCACTCGTATCTTTTGGGAGAATCATCAGGGCGATTTTCGAACGGCCATGAATTTTTTTTGCCGCGTGTTCAATTGACATCACTCGATCTTTCTAAAAATCAATTAACTGAGCTACCTGATGAATTGAGTGAAATTAGTACGTTAACAGCGATTAATTTAAGCGAAAATAAGTTTGTTAAGATTCCGGAAGTTGTTTATACGATGACTGGATTAAAATATCTTGATCTATCGCGCAATCAACTGGTGACATTTACGGAAGAGGGTATTTCCAGATTACGTGAAGTGCAGTGTCTAAATCTTGCCTATAACAATCTAATGCGACTTCCTAAAAGTTTATGCGCATTGACTACGCTGGTACAATGCCAACTTTATGGAAACAGTCACATAAAAGCTTCAGACTATTGGGCATATTCAACACCGCCATTTGAATTTAAAGAACCACAGATGCCTAAGGCGAAGGGTATAAGTAAAGCAAATTCATTACGCAATTTGTTCGGTTTGAAGGGGAAAAAATAATGTGCTAAAAAAAATAATCTGTGGGGGGGCGATGAAAAAAGTGATCGTGATATGTATTGTTGCGCAAATAGCGCTCGGAATGGAAACGGAGCCTGAAAAAAATGGGGGAAAAGCGCTTGAGGTTACCAATTCGACCGATTTTGATAAAGTTGGTTTGGAAACACCAAATATTAACATGTTAACGCTTGCAACAGCAGCGGCTAAAGCTGAGAACAATAAAAAACTCTTCGCACAAAGTTTTCAAAAATTACATGTGTTAATGAATTGCCAATTGCCCAGTGATAAACTATTAAAGCACGATGAATTAACAAAATTTTTTTATCAATTATCCCTGCGCGGCAACGAGATTGCAAATTTGTCAGCGTATGTTAAAGATGCCGTTCGGTATTGGCTCGGCATGAGTGGTGGCAAATTGAGTGATTCTCATGTCTATTTTCTTGGCCATATGCATCTCAAGATTTTAGACCTTTCTCACAATAAATTAACAAAGCTGCCAAAGGTTTTGGAGGGAGTTCAAACATTAACAGCACTGAGCGCAACCCATAATTTATTTACCGAGGTACCAGCGGTTATTTATCAACTGCATGAGCTTGAAGAGATAAAATTATCACACAACAAAATCGCGTTTATAGATGAGGGTGGTTTATTGGGATTGAAAAAGTTAAAACTTATTGATGTTTCACATAATGAACTACGGTCTGTTCCAAATAATTTTATGGAATTACCGATGCTGGGGTATTGTGATTTGCATCGCAATCAGATAAAAGGAACGATTAAACCGTTTTTTAAAGCAAGACCACAGATATACTTCATTACGGACTCACCAAAAAAAAATAAACATAATGAGCGCAAAAAAGTGAACTCTTTTTTTGAAGATCAAGAAGAAAATAAAAATTAGGTTAAATAGGGGGATAGTATGAAGATAGCTGTGATCTTTTGTTTGGTGACAACTCTTAGCTGCGCGATGGAAAAGGAAGAGAAAAAAGATGAAGGTTCTTCATCGGAAGCGACTATAGGATTAAGCCTTATTACTTATCCTGATTTTAACAACAATAATAATACGGCTTTAAACTCGCCAAATCCTTTACCACCACCTATGGCATCGATATCGAGCAGAGAACAAGATTCATCGGGCACAAGTCTTCCTACTTATACAAATTATTATAAAGAGCGAGCAGAGGAAGCTGAACGAAATAAAAAACTGTTTCGTGAAAGGTTCACAGAGTTTATGTATTTATATGTAAGTATTGCCCCTCTTTCGCTCAAGCAAGAAGATTTAGTAACTCGTTATCGCACTTTAGATCTTGGTTACAAAAATTTTCAGATAGATGATTTAATGATTTATGTAACGTTAGCTACTCAAACTATTAGTGAACACGTAGCAGCAGGAAAGATTAAAAAGATAACTATAAATGAAAATAATTTTACGTTGCGCACGCTCAACCTTGGAGGTAATTTATTAAAAAAAATCCCCAGCGAACTGAGTGAATTTAAACAAACATTAAATGAGGTAAATTTAAATGATAATCAATTAGAATACTTTCCCGATGTGCTTGATGATCTGGTTAATTTAACTGTGTTAAGGCTACGCAATAATAAGATTAGAGAGATCGCAGAGTATCATTTTAAGAATACATTAACGCATCTTACTCATTTGGATTTAGCAGATAACCAACTAGCGTCGATCCCACGGGGCCTTAAATTGTTGCCCAATTTGAAAGAATGCTTACTCTATGGCAACCCACACGAATCGATTGGTGCTTTTATGTTTCGTAACGATAAAACACAGAAAAATGTTTTTATTACCATTGATCCCCGTTCGAAGAAACAATCATCTCGCGAGTCTCTTTTGCCTGCAGTAGTTCCAAATCCTAAAGCCGGAAGGAAGGGCCTCGGTAAGCGGTTGTCCATATTGTTTGACAGTTGGGGAAAAAGAAAATCAGATCCCGATATTATTTAATTTTTGGACATTATTAATAGTAATTTAGATAAAAAGGCTTCTGCGATTTGACAAATAGTCATAATTTGTTACTCTTAGAAAGAGTGTGATAGCAGAGATTTTCTGTGCTACATTTCGCTTTGGAGGTAACATGAAACTATTAACACGATTATATTTACCGATTCTCATTTTAATGGGTATTTTTTCGCATCTTCATTGTGACACTAATTTGAGCAGTGGAACTCAATGGGGTGCGTCAACTTTTGTGCCTTCTTTTTTGATGTGGCCAACGGTTGGTGATATTTCAGTTGCTGCAATAAATTATGGTTATAATACGGTTCAATCGTTGGTACAAAATCCAAAAGTTGCCTGGTCTATTACGGGAACTACAATTCTTGGAGCAGGATTGTTTTCATGGTGGAAAACAAAAAAATGTGAAACTGACAAACGTGATATAAAACTGAGATATGCTACATCGGCTGTTGTAGTCGGTAAAAAATTGTCAGTGGTCGATGCCGAAAACTCGGCACTGAAATTAGAAAATCAGATGTTTAAGGCATCCGTAATTGACATGACCAATAAGTTACCAATCAATGAAGGTTTATTGAAACGATTTGAGAATCCAAAGCTTAATTGGCGAATTTATCGCGATTAATTATTTACTTACCTCATCCCACGAATTGCCAACACGAGTTGTCACTTCAAGTGGCACTTTCCATTTCACTACCGTTTCAAGCAATTCTTTTACCAATTTTTCAGTTTCTATGATTTCATTTTTCGGCACACTGAGTAATAATTCGTCATGAATTTGCACAATCATTTTGCCATTTAAATGATGATTTTTGAGTGCACGCTCAAGATGTACCATTCCCAATTTCATGAGTTCTGCGGCGGTTCCTTGCACGCGTGTGTTGATTGAAACGCGGCGTGCTAAATCAAACAACACTTTGTTTTTTTCGTGAATACCAGGCAAATAACGGCGGCGGCCCCAATAGGTGGTCACGTAACCATGCTTTTTGGTATCTTCCACCGTTTGTTCCATCCAACTGAGCACACGTGGATATTGTGCAAAATATTTCTCTATATATTTTTTTGCATCACCGAGCGGAATTTTGAGATCTTTTGACAATCCATACGGCGTGAGTCCATACAAAATACTGAAATTTATTCGTTTGCCAACCTGCCGTTGTTGGTGCGTAACTTTTTCAATCGGCACATCAAAAATTTTTGATGAAGTGCGTTGATGAATGTCAATTCCCTGTAAAAATGAGTCGATCAAATGTTCATCACGCGAAAATTCTGCCAAAACACGCAACTCAATTTGCGAATAATCGGCCGATAAAAAAACATGCCCCGATTCTGGTTTGAAAGCAGCACGAATTTTTACGTGCGGAAAGCTGCTCGAATCGGTTGGAATATTTTGCAAGTTTGGGTCAGAGCTTGCAAGTCGACCTGTTGCCACAGCAGTTTGGCTAAACGTGCTGTGAATGCGGCCCGTTTCTTTGTTGATTGCGTTTGGTAATGCATCAATATAGGTTGTTTTTAATTTGAATAGTTCACGATATTTGGCGATCAATCCAGGCACTGGATGAAGTTGTGATAAATGTTCAAGCACTTCTTGATCGGTTGAATAGCCAGTTTTTCCAGTTGTTTTTTTCTGGGGTGGTAATTTTAGATGCTCAAAAAGTAATGTTTCAAGTTGTTTTGGGGAATTTAAATTAATGGACTGAAAATCAGGACCAACGAGCGAAAGAATTTGTTGCTGCAGTTCTTGCAGATCATGAGAAACAGTTGTATCAAGCTCTTCAATAACCTTCAAATCAAGAATAATTCCTTCTTGCTGCATAGTGGTTAAAATGGGAGCAAGTGGAAGCTCAATTTCATGATACAGTTTTTGCATGTCCTGTTTTTGTAATTCATGTTCTAACAATGCAGTTAATTGCCATGTTTGATGCGAATCGGCTGCACCATATTCGGTGGCAAGTGCAAGTGGCACGTACGAAAAATCCTTATAATTATTTGCGGTGACAACTTCATTAAACGAAAGCATTGGTTCATTCAGGTAATGTTCCGATAATGCTTTCAAACCAACTCGTTGCCAATCTGGTGTTACTAAATGTGCGGCAATATGCGTGTCAAAAACCAATCCTTTAACATTGATTCCTGCATGCCAAAAAACAAGCAAATCAAATTTGGCATGATGCATAATTTTTTTGATTGTTTCATCTTCAAGGAGCGGTTTTATTACTGCAAATATTTCTTGTTTACTTAATTGTGCTTCAGTGATTTTGTGGGTGATCGGAATGTAGTACGCAATTCCTTTTTCCATACACAATGAAAAACCGCACATTTCGCCCTGCATTGGTAACAAGCCAAAGCCTTCAGTATCAAGTGCAACGAGCCGCTTAAGTTTGATCTGTTTTTCAATGTCGGCTAACTGTTCGCGCGTGGTGACCGCGATAAATTGATAACCGCCGGCTTGAGAAAGTGGTACTTTTGATTGTGCTGCAATCATGCCGCCTTCGTTTTGAATTTCTTGAATCAATGTTTTAAAATTCCATTCTTGAAACAAGGCAAGTGCTTTTTGCCAGTTTTGAGCATCGAATGTCCATGATTCAAGTGAAGTATGCACTTCAATGTTGTGTAAGCGGAATAATCTTTCACTCAAAAATGCATTACTTTTATGTTCAATCAGCAGTTGCTTTGTGCGTTCTTTTTTTATGTGTTCAATGTTGGTATAGAGATCTTCAAGTGAAGTAAACTGTTGCACTAAATCGGTTGCACCTTTTGGTCCAATTCCTTTGACCCCCGGAATATTATCTGACGAATCACCAACGAGTGCAAAATAGAACGGTAATTTATCAAGCGGGAAACCCATTTTTTGTTCAAGAGCTGCGCGATCTATAACTGCATCTTTAAATGGATCAAAAAGCATGCAGGTTGATGAAATTGCTTGCCCCATATCTTTATCTGAGGTGATGAGCACGACGGTAACACCCGCATTTTTTAGTTCTTGGCACACAGAATACATAAGATCATCGGCTTCAACGCCCGTTTGTTGCAATTGCGCAAGGCTAATCGCTTGTGCAAATTCTTGAATGAGTTGTTTTTGTTGTGAAAGATCGCTCGGTGCTTCTTGCCGCGTTGCTTTATATTCCGGAAAAAGTTCGTGCCGCACCGTTTTGCCGCGGCTGTCCCACACGAGCCCTAAATAGTGAGGTTGAAAAGTGTTGATCACTTTTTTAAGCATACGGCAAAAACCAAATACTGCATTGACCGGTACACCGTTTGGTGTGTGCAATTCTCGCAAACTATAATAAGCTCGGTATAAAAATGATGAGCCATCGATTAAAAAAACGGTTTTTTTGGGGTCAAATGATGTTGGTGCCAAGAGAAAAATCCTTTCTGCACTACTTTAAAAAAACTCTCTTGTAATAAGTATACGCCAAAACCGCTTGAGTGACTAGTTGAGATGGTGCGATCGATTGTCCTGCCAAAGCAAAACACACACTAATATACTGAGTAATGCACCAAAAAAACACCAGACCGAAGTGAACGCTTCATAATAGACAATATAACTTACCACCGAAGTTGCGAACAGAAAGAATCCTGATAATTTCATGAGATATGAAGGTTGATACATGAACGGTCCGACCGTGGCAACTAAATAACTTGCGGTTGTGAGCCAATACCACAATTGAGAATACGGGTATTGATAGATAATGTGATGATTATTGGCTTGTACACTCAGCTGATGAGTAAACATATGAAAACCGAGAAAAATGCTCGTGGCAATGCCAACAAGCACAAAAAAGAATGAAGCAGCCCAGGAGCGCCAGCTGGATAAGGTAGCAATGGAGAGCGGAATCCAGATTGGCCAGATAATAAATGCAAAAATAAGAAAAATATACGCAGCAGGTATGCGCAAAAGAGAGACCGATTCACGCGTAAAACTAAGCCATACAACTCCTTCAGCTGCTTGTTGAACTGCAAAAAGAAGCGGAATTGCTGCAAATAAATAATGACGACGCTCATGCACCATGCGGTGCGCAATCAATGCAAAAACTGCCAAAAAACCGGTTGCAGTAAAGCTCGCCGTTGCTGAAAAACACATGATTAATTCTCCTTTTGGTGCATCTTGGGTGTAAGTACTCTAAATAAAAGGGGATTTGATTAGCAAGCGTGTGGTGCGGTATACTATAACACTCTGCAACCACGTTAAACTTTGGCACAAAGGAATTTTTGGTGATTATTATTCGTGATGGACAGTTGGAACTTGGGACACACTCTATTTTTGACGACCTTAATTGTACGTTCCAAGGTGACCAAAAAATTGGTATTGTTGGCCGCAATGGTGCAGGCAAATCAACCTTGCTTAAAGTAATTGCTGGTACGTTGCAGTTAACTGGTGGATCGATACAGCGAGATAAAACGCAAAAAATTGCCTATATGCCTCAAGAGATGGTTTTGCAATCAGCACAATCGGTCTTTGATGAAACATTTACGGTGTTTGATCACTATACTAAACTTGAGCAACGAATTACTGAGCTTGAAACATTGCTTGAAGAGCAAAGCGAACATTCATCAGACTATGTTGAAGAGTACGTAAAACTGCAAGAACAGCTTGCACATTTTGATAAACTTGCTGCACAACTCAAAGCGCGTGAGATTTTAACCGGACTTGGTTTTAAAACTGAAATGTTGCAAACACCGGTCAATCAATTGAGCGTTGGTTGGAAAATGCGGGTCGTTTTAGCACAGCTTTTGCTTCAAGATGCCGATTTTTATTTGTTTGATGAACCGACAAACCATTTGGATATTGTTGCAAAAGAGTGGTTTTTTCATTTTTTAAAAAACGGTTCATTTGGCTACGCATTGGTAACTCATGATCGCTACTTTTTAGAACATGCCTGCCCACTCATTTTTGAGCTTGAACGTGGCAAGGGCACCTTTTATTACGGAAATCTTTCTTATTATTTAGCACAAAAAGAAGAACGTCGCGCCCATGCACTTGCGGCTCGCACGCGGCAAGAAAAAGAAATTGATAAAAAACAACAAACAATCGAACGGTTTCGTGCAAGTGCATCCAAGGCAAAAATGGCGCAATCGATGATGAAGCAACTTGAGCGAATCGAATTGGTTGAAGTTGAACCGGTGTTGCCATCGATTCATCTTTCGTTTCCACCGGTTGATCAACCAGGTCAAATTGTGCTTACGTTGCACAATGTGCGGCACACCTTTGATGGCAAAGAACTATTTTCGCACGTAAACGGTGAAATTCGTCGCGGAGAAAAAGTTGCACTTATTGCGCCAAATGGTGTTGGTAAAACAACATTGTTTGAACTGATTCAAGGTAAATTAAAATTGCAGGGTGGTTCAATCGAATTTGGCCACAAAGTAAAAACCGCATTTTTTGAACAAGATCAAACACGCGTGCTTGATAATCGCGCGACAATTTTTGATGAAGTGCAAAACAGTTGCCTTGATGTTTCGCAACAAACAGTGCGTGCATTTTTAGGATCGTTTTTATTTTCTGGTGACCAGATTGAAAAGAAAATTGGTGTGCTGAGCGGCGGTGAGCGCAATCGTGTTGCAATGGTAAAAGTGCTTTTGAAAAAATCTAACTTTTTGCTTCTTGATGAACCGACCAACCATCTTGATATGTATGCGCAAGATATTTTGTTGCAAGCGCTGCAGCAGTACCAAGGCACGATACTGATTGTGTGCCATGATCACGATTTTATTCAAAGATTAGCAACACGAATTCTTGAACTGACGCCGCAGGGATTGCAAAGTTACAATGGCACCTACGAAGAATATTTGTATTTCAAAAAAACAATGCAACCAGCACAAGCGCAACCAACGATTGCGCCAATCAAACAAGAAAAAAATGAACCGGTCAGTGAAAATGAGCAAAGCGGCAAAGAACTTTTTCTTTTACGAAAACAAGCAGCGCAGCTTGAATCGAAAATAAACAAAATTGAAAAAGAATTAAAAGAACTGACTTTGCAATTTGCAAACATGGAGTACGGTTCTGCGCCGTACCAAAAAGCTGAAAAGCGGTTCAAAGATGCGCAAAAAGAGTTGTCACATTTTTTAGCTGAATGGGAACAAGCGCAAAAAATATTAACTAAATAAAAAAATAAAAACTGTCCAAAGAGGTAGAAGGTGAAGAGAATACAATTAATTGGTATGACACTTATTGTTGCATGTTTTTTTACCAACGCTGCATTCGCCTACAAAAACAAATCATATTTTTCACCGCAGAAAAATGAATCGCGTGTTTCATGCGTCAAACTTGCACTCAAACTGCTCATGTGCGGTGCAGGTGGGTTTGCTGCAGTAAGTGGTGTTCAAGCAGTACGAGCCGATCAAAATAATTATGCAGGAATTGCATTCATAGCTGGCGGTGGGTTGGTGCTGACAAGTTTTGTACCATCAGTATACGACGATTTTAAAATGCTAATCAGCCAAGATCCGCCAGGAATGCTTTTTGCCACAGTCGATGCAATGGTGCGCAAAATTGGCATTGGGGTGCGCTTTCTTTGCAAATTGGCACTCGGTGCATTTTTTGTAGAGCGCGCAGTTGATGGAATGAGTGCACAACAATGGCGTGCAGTGAAAGTCATTGGCAATGGCATTGTTGCCTACAAATGTTTAGAATCAGCCAACAGCGACTTTAATCAGATTTCGTGAAAGAATTATTTTTTTTGTTGTTGGTCGCACCATTTGTCCCATGCTTTTTCATAGCCAACGACATATTTTTCATATTTTTCTTGCGTATATCGTGGATGATGTAATTTTTTTCTGGACCGTGCATACGTTTTGTGGAGCTGGACAATGACCTTAAGATCATTGTAGCGATCAATATTATTTGGGTGAGTTGTAGGCATTTTATAAGAAGGTATTTGTTGCGTGAGTAAAATTAAATATTTTTTCATGGATTCAGCCGCATATAGGTCAGCAAATGCTGTTAATTGATCAGCTCTAAATTCGAAAAAATGGTTTATGCTCGAATTCTTTATTTTTTCTTGCGAACAATTAGTTTCTTGAGAAAAATATAAAACAAAAAGTGGATCGAAAAAGTTTAAATGTGTAAATTCATGATTTAGAATAGCCTCCTGCATATCGGTCGATAATTGAAAAAAAGATGGTGCAAGTTTAAGCATCGTTCTATCTGCAGAAATTGAAACTGCTGCTCTATAAGGCAACTCACTAACAATAACTGTGAGCGAAAATGAAAGGTTATGCTTTTTGTATAAATTTCTTATCCGATCTAAATGCCCATCAATTAAATAAGTGCGAGCAGCGGCATCGACAATAATAGTAGGTTTTAGATTGAGTGATCTTTTTTTTGATTCATTAACTCGCGCATCAGCTTTTTGTTTTGCGTTTTTTATTTCTTGTTGTTGAAAATTATTTATTTTTGCAAAAACACAATAACTTTTTTTTTCTTGTTCTTTTAATACTTTTTCGCCAAACGTCTTCATGTCGATTGCATGAGCACGCATGGTATTAATGAATTCATCCATTGGATGCTCTGGGCAATTACCACGTAAAAAGCATTCTTTTTGTGCACGATATTTTTTATCTTTTATTAAATTGTAAAGAGTACTGAATTGTTTTTCTTGAACGTTCTTTTTAAAAAATTCTATTCGAGAGTTAATATTTTTGTATTCAACATAGTGTGTTAGTAATGGGATATTTAATAAACAAGTTGAAAACAAAATGGTTATTAAGTTATTCATTCAGGGGTCCTAAAAATATGATTAAAATTGCTCATGTAAAAAACTTTAAAATTTATATGATTCTTGCTTGTAAACGTTGACTGAGAGGAATAATAAATAATTGATTTCATAGAAAATTTAGCTACCATTGTATTTGAAAAAACTAATAATTTTAAATTAATAGGCAGGAGCATTGTTGCAATGTTAACTCAGAAAAGTAGGCTAAGGTATTGGAAATTATTTTTTGTTTATATAATAATACCTGTTTGCTTTGCAGATAACTCTAATAATAATGAAAAGCTCGAGGAATACCTAACACAATTAGAGAGTGTTATTGGTAAAATTTCTAGCGATGATATTCTCGATAAAATAATAATTCAGGAAAAAGTAAAATTAATTCAAAGTAGCCTAAAAGAAAGTAAAGAAGAAGGTAATATAAAAGAAGATAAAGAAGCATATTTTTTTACACCAAAAAATCCTAAACCATTAACTGATGCCGAGAAAAAAATAGATATTCATGAACGAATAGGAAAAAAATATATAGGAAAGCTTCCTCTGCAAGTTAATAATCTAATTTTTTATTTTAGTAATCACGAGGAATGTGTAAGAAAAAATAAAACGATTAGTAATCGTTTGCTATTACATGGTTACCCTGGAACTGGAAAATCATATTTAGTCAAAATTCTTGCAGAAGAATTACAAATTCCAATGTTTACGTTTTCGGCGTCTTTTTTTGCTGATAAATATATTGGTGAGTCTTCACGTAGAATTCGTCGTGCATTTGAGGAAGCAAAAAAACTAAATAAACCGGTATTCATTTTTATTGATGAGATTGATGCGCTTGCAACTAAGAGGACGGCAAGCACCCACGATGAGCATCGAGCAACATTAATCACATTGCTGACTGAGTTGCAAGATCTCCAAGATAATAAAAATGTTTTTGTATTCGCCGCAACTAATGATTATTGGGCCCTTGATTGGGCAATTCGTGATAGATTTGCTGGATCAGTTCATGAAGTAAAACAGCCAACAATAGACGAAAGAGCTCAGCTTTTCCAAAAAATATTACTAGAGAAAGGATTAAATTTTCATTTTGATTTTGTAAAACGATTAGCAGAAGTTGTGGATACTAGAGTCGGGGAGTATGCAATTTTTTCTAACAGGGATGTTGAGCATATTGTGACTGCAGCTGCGTTTCTCGAGTTTTCAGATTGTAAGTCAAATCGTGAGAATTGTTCCAAACATTGGTGCCACTATTTTAGAGAAGCTATTGATTCGACCAAGAAAGAAGGTTCCTATGCAAAATGGTGGTTTCCTAAATACTGTAATGGTATTTAATCTTAAGGAACTAAATGATTCTTCATATCATACGTCTTTTATGTTTTTTTCTTTTTTTAGGTCTTCATGCAGAATCTACTAGCGAAAATGATTCTGCTTCAGATTCTACCAGTAATGATCACCAAGCTAAAACTGAATCAGTAAAAAAGAAAGAAGAATCATCATCTGATGATGATTCTTCTTCAGATAATGATGAAAAATCTAATGAACGTCAAAGCGATAATGACATTTTTATTGCTGAATCCAAAACAAAAATAAAAGGACAATATGAAAGTGATGATTCACTGGTAGAGCATGCTGTGATTAGAGAAAGTTTGCGGACGAATCCACATGTTAAGGATATGTTGCGGGAACTTTCGAGCTCAAATATTGAAAAAATTGAGGTTTCGCCTAATTACAAATCAAAGAATCGTGTTTACACTGGTTCGAAGCGGACTGATGAAATAAAACAAAGGCTTGGAGAGCATACCCGACTAAAAGGCCATCCCGCAAAAACGCAACTTGAAATTGAAATGGAAAAGATTAACAAGGTACGGCGTGAAGAATATGCTCTGCGCTTATTTTATCGTCATCGAACGTTAGCTGATCAATTACGCTTTACGCAAATAAATGCAAAAAAAGAACAACTAAGAGAAAAAACTGAATCGGCGACGCAATATGATCACATAAAAAACAAGGTTATGGTTAATAGATTCCCTTCCGTTATCTCTGGGTCGAGAAGTAAAATGGTTCAAGAAGAAGCCTTGGAGGTCGACTGTAAAAAGAAAGTTATTTATGAATCTGTGTCTCATGGCTCTATAAAAAATAAGTCATGGATTTTAAATTTTTTTTCTTCGAAATCACAAGGGTCAAAATCAAAAACAAATGGCAAGGCTAAATCTTCTTTAGGGGATGGAGCAGTTGATGATTATAGTTCTCAATCAAATGATAATGATCGAGAACCATCGGACGGTCAAAGGCGAGCTTTAAAGCTGTTCATGAAAAAATTTGGTTTTGCGGAAGACCAAATCGATGCATATATTGCAAAAAAAACACAATTTCCTGAAGTTACCTTCGAAGATATGCAAAAATTTGAAAATGAGCTCGCAGAATCAGGCATTGAACCAGTTTCAACGTTTATCATAGGATGTGCATGGGTCTTTGGTGCCGGGGGAATTGAATGGGCAGGAATATCTCTGGGAATTAGTATGCTCGGGGTCTATGTTGGAACGCAAATTTCGCGCATCCGAAATCATAATAAAGTTAAAAATCAAGATAAAGAAGCAAAAAGAAATAAAGAAGAAGAATTTCTTAAAAATAAATCAGTGCTAGATATGCCTTTCGGCGTTAAAAATCAAAATGAAGCTGATACAACAGTTAATTGGGATATTCAGGCACAGGCCAAGGGAATTGCAGACCTTAATAAATATTTTAATCCTAAAAAAGATGAGCTGGTTGACGGAAGTATCTGCCCACAAGCACAGGAACAACAAAATCCCGGTGGAACGATTATTATTGATCATGATAAGAAACCAAATGAGAAACCAAAAGAGGAAGAATCAAAAAAAACAAAGAATACTAACCAAAATGATGGCAAAAAATCCAACAATCCTAAAGAAAAAGATTCAGAAAATTCTAAGCAGCCGAAAAAGGGTCAAGAAAAAGGCTCAGTAAAAGATGCTTCATCTGAAAAAAAAGCAGGCCCAAACGGTACGTATCAGGATGCGCCCTATCATGGAACAAAAGATAATTCTGTCAAAAGTAAAAAACCTAAAAATGGCCAAGATGCATTAGATAATTCTGTTCCAATAGGCGGAGATAGCGATGGACGAATAGGTATCAGCGAGCAAGAATTCGTCGTATTATCACCGACACGCAAAGAAATAGAATTATTTCATGGGCACGTCCGTGAATGGAAGGATCTTAATCAAGGAATGAAAAATGCCCTTTATAAATCGGGGAAAACTAACTTAAAGGGAAAAATTTTTAAGAAAGAAAACAAATAATGGACACTTTATTGTATCTTAAAATTGCTGATTTGTCGCAGATTGCTATATTTGTTCCTAAATTTCCTCATAAAGTTAACTATTTTTACAAACCTTCTCCCGAACTGCATGGCTTTGATGAAGTAACCGTGATTTATGAAAAAAAAGAACAAAGAATTTTCATATTAAAAGAAGCATTACAAGAAATATTAGTTACATCAACGCGGCGTGCTGAAAAATTATTAAACAATAGTGCGATTCTCCCTAAAGAGATAAACAAGGGCGAATTAGGTAAGCAGTACAATATTGATATCTATTTTGAAAAAGATGATTTTCCATATGATAAATTTCTTTTTTTGTCTGGAGTAAAGATTCAAGTATGGATGTATAATTATGAAAACGAAATTTACATTGAGATTGCTCCTACTTGGGAATGGCTATTCAAGGATCACGAAGAAGATGAAAAATTCATTCCATTTGATGAATTCATAAAAAATTATGAACCATATGCCTTTTTTAAAATTGATAGAAATGAGTTAATACAGTTTAAGCAACAATGTGATGGATTAATAAAAAAATTGGGCATTGATACGGAGCCAGGAGACTCTAATGGGAAACGAATTTTCGTAGATGCAGAACATTATGGATAGCAAAGTTGATTGGAAAATTCAGTTAGCTCTATTTGAACAAAATAAAGAATGGGATTGCGCAATAGAATTTATGCAGGATGTCATTCTTGAAAACCTCGATGACATGGATGCATATTTATTGATGAATTACTTATTGATGAATCTTCTTGTCGAAGAAGACTATGATAAAAGCAAAGATCAATATTATACAACATTAATCAAATGGTATTTTGATGAGTCATATCCGAAGTTTTCAGAAAATGCGGAATATTTGTACCTTACTGCTAAAACTGCTGTAATGGCTGAGTGGTACTTTGGGATTTCGCAAGAGGATTATCTGGAAATGATCGAAAAAGCTAAAAAAATGGATCCAAGTAATTTAGTGTATAAAGAAAATTATTACTGGCATCTTTATGAAAAAAATCCGAATGATTCTGAAGTAATTGAATTTGCGCGTTTGACACTAAATGATAATTCTCCAATAAAAAGACAGCTTCAATCAAAAGGAGCTCTAGGCAAATATCTTATTGGGCTGAAACAACACTGGGCGCAAAGAGTTCTGAGAAATTATGACCAGAAAAATAAAGAAATGCATACTGATAGCGCTAATGATTAAAATGAACAAACTATGTTTTCATGGAGAATAACAAAATATAACCCTGTCTGTTGAAATGAGCGTGGTCATTATATAAAGGATGAATGGATATTGTATTCTCAAATTGGTGATCTCTTTGAAGGTAAAGAATTTACGCTCGATGAATATCTTCAAGTTGAAGCGCGCTATGTTCGCGCAATTGAATTATTTATGAATTATAATGAGATTGATGAACTTAAAGTTACTGGACTTGAAAAGAATCAGTGGGACGTTGAATTTTCTCCTATAGATGATGTTGAGATTTACCATTTTATCAAAGATGGCCATCTTGCTAATAAGGAATTTATTTTTGCGATTGCGCGATTAATTTTGCGCGATAAATTGTGGTGTCGTTTGGAATCAGAAAAGATGTATGTGCATTTTGGTTGGGATTATTACATGTATTTTGGAAGCAAAAAAACTTGCAAACCAGTTCTAGCAGAAATAGAACAAATTGGATTGTTTGTGGAAAAACATAAATCACCATATCACACAAGGAGATTAAAATTAGGAATATGAGAGACGTATTAACGAAAAAAGTAATTCTGATTTGTAAAAGAGTGAAATAT
>CAZUJC010000003.1:43595-63533 GCA_964620245.1 uncultured Pseudomonadota bacterium
TATGAGAGACGTATTAACGAAAAAAGTAATTCTGATTTGTAAAAGAGTGAAATATTATTCAATCAATGATGAAGCAGCATTTTTTGAATGGATAAACAAAATAAAATCGATTAAGAAATATAATGGTTCCGGCGATGAATTATGTTTGTATATAAAAAGCAATCGGATCGATGATGCTGATTTACGGGAAATTATTGGATTATTTTATCGATATAAAATAGATATGAAGCAGTTGAAAATTTTTTTAAGTAAAGCTAATGAGGAGTGGTTTTATTTGGGAAAATATAAAGCATATTGGCATAAAAAAATATTTGGTTGATTACTGAATAAAATATGAAAACAAATATTCTCATTTGTACTCCGCTTCGTTTTTACTGTCAAAATGATGAAACAGTCTATTTTGAATGGATTTCAAAGATTAAAAGTATAAAAAATGTTCAAGGAATAGGTCGTGAATTGCATCTCACAATAGACACAAATAAAATTTCTAATCAAGATTTGCTTGATCTAATGGGTTTGTTTGCGCGCTATAAATTTAAAAAATAGACCAACTTAGAATGTTTATTAATGATGAAAACGCTCATTTGTTTGCATGAAAAAAATTTAATTAAAATAATAATAAGTTATTGTTGAATGGCTATTTACGTAAAAATACAAAAAGGCGCGAAAAGAGATGGAATCGTGATTTACGAAGTCTCTCATGAAGATGTACATTTTCATATTGGTATAAATCGAGAAAAAAATGAAATTGAAATTTATGAAAATGATCACCTTAAAGCCATTAGTATTATTAAGTTGAACAATGAAGCTCTACCAAAAGTGCCTGGAATTCCTGCTGCAACATTAGCATTTACTGTTCTGAAAGCATTTAAAGCATTAAGAAAACCAGGTGAATTACCAGAAGATATCAGTTATTGTGCATAACTACAGTAAAGGTTTGATTGATGGATTGTCATTGCAAAGAAATAATACTATCTCATAGGCTAAATAGAGATGAGCGAATAATTATTTGTGTCCCTAAGTTTGAACACAAAACGAATTATTTTTATAAACCCACACCTGAGTTGCATCAGTTTGATGAAGCGACTGTATTTTATGATGATAGAGAATCTTCTGTTATTCTTGCAAAAGATGCAATTCAAGAAATTCTTATTGTATTAAGCGAGTGCATTGATCGAGTTTTAAAAGGACAATTGAAGATTCCGAAACTTTTAGAAAATAAGATTGGAAAGCTTTATAATATTGATAACAATTCAGAGAAGTTTACATTTCAATATGATTCGTCGCGTATGCTTTGCGTCAATTATGTGTCAACATGGATTTACAATGCTGAAGATAATAAAATTTGTATTGAAATAAGTCCTCTTTATCCTTGGACTTATAGGGATCCGAAGGAGGGCGAGAATTATATTTCATTTGATGAGTTTATTTCTAGTTATAGACCGATTGCAGTTATTAGGGTTGAGAGAAATTCGCTCATAAAATTAAAGCAGAAATGTGATTCTGTTATTAAAAAATTGGGAATTAATACTGACCCTATTGACCCCAATGCAAAAAGAATTTTTGTTGCAACAGAATGGCAAGAGTAAATCAGGGGGTGATCAAAAATCGCCCCTTTTTATTTTGTTCTCAAGTATCAATCGATGATTGATTAATTATTCTTCAATCGATACAGCGCCGCCGATAAGTTGTTGGTAATACGGTGAACGTTCAAGCAATTGTGCTTGCGTGTAAAAAATCAGTTCTTTTTCTTGTGCAATCAATGAAAAATCTAAAATGCCAACGGCGCTTTCAAGTGTTTTGATGCGGTGAGCAATCACGATCGTGAGTGCAGAGCGGGATAGTTCGAAAATCATTGCGGTAATTGCTTGTTCACTTACTTCATCCAAACTGCTGGTTGGTTCGTCAATCAAAATAACTGAAGGTTTGTAGGCGTGTGAGCGTAAATACAAACTTGCAAAATTAAGTCGTTGACGTTGGCCACCTGAAAGAGTGAGGCCACCTTCACCTATGAGCGTGTTGAGTCCTTTTTTGGGTTGGAAAATTGACCACAAACCAACGCGTTGCAACATATCAATTAAATAGACATCATTGTATGTTTTGCGATCTTTTTCCGGGAGCCCAAACAACAAATTGTAGCGCAAAGTGCCGCGCATACTTGAGGCAACTTGGCCTTGCATGGCAATTAATGAACGGCGCATGAGATCATCTATTGCATAAATATTAATGCCATTAATCGTAACTGTGCCGGTTGTGGGATTGAGTTGGCCACCGATGATTGAAATGAGGGTACTTTTGCCAACGCCCGATGGTCCGATGATGCCATACAATTTTGATTGTTGTTCGTGGGCAATAGTGAGTAACAAATTGTGATGATCAAAAATGGTAATCGCATTACCGTATGAAAAAGAAATATCGTGAGCATTGAGCGAAATGGTATCAGTTGCAGCAATTGGGGGAACTGGTTCTTCAAGCGATTCTTGCAGCACGGGAAACGTTTGTTTACCAAACGCAGGAATGAATGCAAAAAGATCTTTGATGCGGGTGATTGATTTGGTCATGGTACGCATTGGGCGTTCAAGACTGATAATGCCGTACGTTCCTTGAATGTACATAATCATGAGTGCAATTCCATCAACTGCGTTCATTGAACCGTGGTGAATATTGCGCAAAATGTATGTGCCAAGTACAAACACAGTAATTAAATACATAATTTTAATGACCGACCACATGGTAATATTGGCATTCCACAAACTACGTTCTTGTTTTACCAAATTTTGGTCGCGCGTTCTGAGCAAGTTATCAATTTCATTACTTGCAAAATAGGAACGTATCAAATTAATTTGTGCCAAATTTTCTTGACCGGTTGATTTAACAATATCATCAGCACGAATTAAATCGTTTTCTCGTGGAATAATAAAAAAACGAGACAGCGTCAGACTAAAAATGAGAATAATGCCCAATAAAACGAACAAAAGCACCATGAGCCAAATGCTTTCATAGGCGAGCGAAATGAGTGCCGTTATGATTGCTGCTAAATAGCCTAAAATGTCGATCAACACAGAATCGAGCAATGTTTCATAAGCACGTGAAGCGCGATCAATTTTACCAAGAACGGTACCGCTTTCTCGATGCGCATGATAAACGGGGTCAACTTGCAACAAGTATTGATGCGCATTGAAATGAATGCTGTGAATGCAACGCAGTTGCAACGTGGTGTTTAATTTTCGTACAAAATCTTGAAACACAATTGAACTCAGCCACGCAATAGAAAAATAGGCGAAATAATCGTACCGTTTTGAGGTAAAAACCCATCCTAAAATAATAGGACTGACCGTATCGAAAATATTGATGCCTGCTTCACCAAGCATAATAAAAAAAACGCGCCATTTTTGTTGCCAGATTATCTGCCACCATGGTTGTTCAAAGTCAACTGGAATGAGTAATGAATTGCGTTGTTTATTTGGCATTGAGAGAGCTCCTTCCCCCTTGTTTGTTCAACGCAGTATACTCCAAAAAGCAATTAATGAGCAATTTTTTTAATGATTTTATTCATATATGGTGGTACTAACTCTATTAGAGGTGCCGTTTTTTTGTTACTATCAAAAGCATCATTAATTATTTTTGATTAAGATTATTTCGTCGATTTTATTTGCGATTCTATAAATCATGTATGCACAAGTTAAACTTTTGAACGGTTTTCAAGAACCATTATGGTACGAAGTTCCGCACGAACTCAAAACGATTGTTCCTGGTTCAATTGTGGTGGTGCCATTGCGCGCGCGCACGCTCAGTGCCTATGTTGAAAAAGTTTCATCGCAGCCCCCGCGTGTTTCTTGGCAATTGCGTTCACTTATTGGATTAGAGCCGTTTCCACATGATCCGCATTACGCAGAATTTATTCGTGCAGTAGCAAATTATTATCAATTGTCGCCACTTTATTTTGCAAAACGGTTGCGTTCAATTTTAAAACAAGCAAACAGTGAAAGTGCATTACATTACAGTGCTGCGAACGAGCAAGTGTTACCGACAGTTATGCTGACGCAAGAACAGCATGATGCGGTGGAAACTATAAATAACGAAATTATCCAACAACGTTTTGCACCGTTGTTATTGCACGGTTTAACCGGATCGGGAAAAACTGAAGTATACAAAAAAGCGATCCTACATGCATTGAGCAACAATAAATCGGTGATTGTGTTGCTTCCAGAAGTGTCATTGGCGGTACAATTCACCGCTTTGTTTGCAGCAACACTTTCGGGTGTTGAACTGTATGGCTTTCACAGTGCAACGAGTGTTAAAGAAAAACGAGCATTGTGGAATGCACTCATGCAGCAACGATCGGTGCTCATTGTTGGTGTACATTTACCAATTATGTTGCCGATTAATAATCTTGGCTTGATTATTGTTGATGAAGAACATGAGGTGGGGTATCAAGAAAAAAAACATCCCCGCATTAATAGTAAAGAAGCAGCGCTTATGCGAGCCCAAACTGCCAGAATTCCAATTGTACTTGGTTCAGCAACGCCATCAATTTCATCACTTTATGCGGTTCGCACCAAAAAATGGCGTTTGTTGCAACTGACAAAACGGTACGCCGGCTCATTGCCGCGAATTACGGTGGTTCCTTTTACAACCGGTGTCAAACGGCCGCATTTTTGGATCAGCAAACAATTGTATGAAGCGATTGCAAATCGTTTACATAGAAAAGAACAAACGATTTTATTTTTGAATCGTCGCGGACACAGTTTTTTTGTGCAATGCAAACAGTGTGGAGCGAGCGAGCGGTGCCCAAATTGCTCGGTAACACTCACGTTGCACGAATACAATCAGCTCCTGTGCCATTATTGTAGTTTTGCAAAACAAATGCCACATGCTTGCGCTGGGTGCCGATCTACCGATGACCCGTTTATAAAAAAAGGGATTGGTACGCAACAATTAGTGGCAATTGTGCAATCATTATTTCCTGCAGCGCGCATAGCGCGGGCCGATGTCGATTCGACTCTCAATAAAAAAAAATGGAAGCAGACCGTTGATGCATTTCATGCTCGAGATCTTGATATTTTAATTGGTACACAAACAATCACCAAAGGGTACCATTTTCCACAGGTCACCTTGGTTGGAGTTATATGGGCCGATCTTAATCTCAATTTTCCGCATTTTAATGCAGCCGAAACCGCTTTGCAACAACTCATTCAAGTTGCAGGAAGAGCGGGAAGAGCATCGCATGAAAGTGAAGTGATTGTTCAAGCAATGACGGAGCATCACATCTTTTCTTATTTATCAGAAACCGATTATATGAATTTTTATGATAGCGAAATTGGGAGTCGCGAGCTGGTTGGGTACCCACCGTGTGTTCGTTTTGTAGAAATTGAACTGAAATCGACCGATTCAGTTGGCGTTGAGCGTGAAGCGCAACAACTTGCCTCATTTTTACGCAGCACCGTTGAAAAAACAAAAGAAACTATTTGCGTGCTTGGCCCAGCGCGACCGCTTGTGCATATGATCAAGAATTTATCAAGTAGAAAAATATATCTAAAATGTGCTTCAATGAACGCGCTCATTGCCCTGTTTCAATTGATTGATCAATCTGATTATGCCAGTTCAATTTATTTCACTCCCAATCCCTTGAGCTGAAAATTCTTTTTTTTCGTGTTCATCTATCAGATCGAGAACTGTTTGAGCGTGTTTGAACGCTTTTACTTCATCCATTTTGCACACTTTCAAAACCATTTCATAGGGTGCATCGATTGCTTGCGGCATTTTTTTCTTAAAATTGACGCCGTGATTGAGACATTCTGTAAGCAGTTGAAGATTACCGCTTGAGATGACATGTTCAAGAATTTTATGAGCAATTGTATCATTAATATCTTTGTGCGAGTTCATAATTTGATAGGCGTTTGCGTTTGCTTGTAAAAGAGTAGAAATCTTTGTGTTTTGTTTTGTTGAGATTTCTTTTGACCCACGAAGTTCTTGTACTGTTTGCATTAGTTTATACGTTGCTTGCTGGGGAGTGAGAGGCAATGGTTGATTAAAAATAGTTGCAGCATGCGGAGTAGGTGAAGTTGTGGCTTGTTTTCGACCGAGACTGTGCATTTGATATTTTTTTTTCAATGCATCCATTTTTTTTGAATTCAATGTTAAGAATCGAGATTCATCCATTGAAAGCAATTGAGAACAGTTATGTGCGCTCATACAAAAAAAGATCGCACATAATGCGCGATAACTCATTTGTTTCCCCTTTTTTATAGCTGCGTTGGCATGAAAAAATGGTTTCTGTAATGTTTGAGTTCATTAATTGATTCTTGAATGTCGGTGAGCGCGCGGTGTGTGTCTGTTTTTTTAAAATCTAAATATTGGTTGGCTGGATACCAGCGGCGCAAAACTTCTTTTATGCTGGTGACGTCAACAAGTCGATAATGAAAATAGCTTAATAACATCGGCATGTATTTTTGTAAAAAAATCCTGTCTTGCCACACAGAATTGCCGCATAACCGTGCACTATTTGGTTTGCAAAATAATTTTATAAATTCGAGTGTTTCTTCTTGTGCATCTTCAAGTGTAACGGTTGATTCTTGTACTGCTTTTGTTAAACCAGAAAGACCATGTTGCTTTTTGCACCAATCGTTCATGGTAAGGAGTGTCTGTTCAGGTTGTGAAATGATCAAATGCGGTCCCGTAGCAACGACATTCAGATCGTTGTCGGTGATAATAGTGGCAATTTCCAAAATGACATCATGTTCAACTTCAAGACCGGTCATTTCAAGATCGATCCAAATTAAATAGTCATCCCGTTTAATAATTTGATTGTTCATGGTATTTTTATTCGAGGGTTATTTCAATTAAAATATCTTCTACTTACTATAAAAAAAACCTGATGTGCAGAGCAAGGAGTTTCATGAAGAGGATTCGTGTCGGGGTATTAATGGGAGGCAAATCAATTGAGCGCGAAGTGTCGTTTAATTCGGGACGTACCGTCTGTGATCACCTTGATGTTGAGCGTTATGACATAATTCCTCTGTATCAAACAGTGAGTGGACAACTGTATGTAATGCCTTGGTCATTTTTATATCGTGGAAAAACGGTTGATTTTGAACATCGTCTTGAAAAACAAGCGCACGCAGTTGTGTGGGACGATTTAAACAAATTAGTTGATATTATTTATATTGCCATGCACGGCCGTTTTGCAGAAGATGGTACGCTGCAAGGAATGTTAGAAGTGCTGGCAATTCCATATGTAGGAACCAAGCGGTTTGGCAGTGCGGTTGGCATGGAAAAAGTCATGCAAAAAAAGATTTTGAAAGCTGCTGGTATTGAAGTTCCGCGCGGTATTGTTGTTGAGCCTGAACAGCTAGCAACAATTGATGAATCAACTCTTTCTGCACAATTAGTTGATGCAGGAATTGCATTTCCGTGCATCGTTAAACCGCACAAGGAAGGTTCAAGTTTGGGTGTGCAGGTAGTTCATAATGCTGCACAATTAATGCCGGCAATTACCAAAGCAGCATTGTGTGCACCAGGGCTTGTGCAATCGGTGTTAATCGAAGAAAAAATAATCGGTATGGAATTTACTACCATTATTATTACCGATTACAAAAAAAATATATTTAAACCGCTTTCGGTGACCGAAGTTGTTGTTGACAGCGAACGGCAATTTTTTGATTATGAACAAAAATATATGCCCGGAAAATCAATACAATTTACTCCCGCGCGATGCTCTCAAGAACAACAACAATTGATACAAGATACGTGCTGCCAGGTTATGGACATTCTCGAATTTAAAAATATGGGCAGAATTGATGGTATTTTAACGACCGAGGGCCACGTAGTTATTATTGACCCCAATACATTTTCAGGCGCCGGACCTGCCAGTTTTTTATTCAAACAAGCAGCACAGTGCAACATGAACCATACTCAACTCATTAATCATTTAATTGAAACGGAACTATATGCGTATGGTATGGTATCTGACGATTTGAGCACTCAAAAAATGGAAAATGGTCACATGGGTACACCCGAAAAAAAAGTACGCGTAGCGGTGTTATTTGGTGGCAATTCGAACGAGAAAGAAATTTCTCTCGAATCGGGCAGAAATGTTATTTATAAACTGTCGCCACATAAATATGCACCGGTAGCAGTGTATGTGAATCAACAATTAGAACTTTTTATTGTCGATTCACAACTTTTAGTTGCCGGTTCTACGTTTGAGCTTGAAAAAAAACTTGAAACTGCACACAAAATTTCGTGGGCAACATTGGCAGAGTATGCCGATTTTGTTTTCATTGCGTTGCATGGTGGAGCAGGTGAAAATGGTGAAATTCAAGGTGCTCTTGAAATACTTGGATTACCATACAACGGTTCTTCGGTGCTCACCAGTGCATTGTGCATGGATAAATGGAAAACAACGTCATTTTTGCGCACAGAAGGCTTTGATGTGCCGCGCAATCTTTTAATAACGCGCACTGAATGGCTTGCAGATTATCAAGCGGTTATTAAACGAATACACAACATTGATGCATTTCCGTTAATTGTCAAACCGCATGATGATGGGTGCAGTGTTATGGTGAGTAAAGTTTCTACCATTCAAGAACTGCACGAGGCAATTGAAACTATTTTTGCACATGAAAAAGATGCGGTTCTAGTTGAAGAATTTGTGCGTGGTATGGAACTTACGGTTGGTGTTTTTGGTAATGCACAACCGCATGCATTGCCACCAAGTCAGGCAGTTTCTGCGCATTCAATTTTATCGATTGAGGAAAAATTCTTGCCGGGTGCCGGCGAGAATCAAACCCCAGCACCGCTTGCGCAAAATACATTACATTTGGTACAAAAAACAATGGAAAATGTGTACAAAGCAGTTGGTTGCAAAGGATACGCGCGCATTGATTGTTTTTATCAAGATGCAACACAAAGCCCAACCGGAAATGAACGTGTCGTCACCTTGGAGATTAATACACTTCCTGGACTGACTCCAGCAACATGCATTTTTCATCAAGCAGCCGAAATTGGTATGAAACCAATGGATTTTATTGATACGATTATTACATTGGGATTTGAAGAGCATGCAATTATGGAAGAGCCTGCTCAATTGATGGCCAAAGAGAAAGAAAAAGCTGCATGAAACCACTCGCTTTTGCTCTTTTGTTTTTTTTTACACATGAAAGTGATGTTTCACAATTAATGAAAAAAATTTTGTGCTTGAAACAAAAAAAAATTAAATATCAAATCACAAAAAAAGATAACAATGCTGAAATGAGTGGCAGTTTAACACACTGTATTCGTGAACCGTTGATGTATAGCAATCAGGCAATTGCGCTTGCACGCGCTTGCAAACGGTACGAAATGATCATGAAGCATGTGCATCCAGAAAAAATAGATGGTGAATAAAAAAGAGAGCGGATTTTAATTGTCCGCTCTCTTTTTATGACTTGTTAATAATAATTAATTTGTGTCAGGTTTTTTTGGAGCTTTTACATTTGCATTCCAACCGCTATACATTACATAAACACCGCCGCTAATTAAAGCAGTTTCAGGTGTGTGATTGAAAAGTGTATTCACTCGCGGGCTACTGGTGAATTGTGTGTTAACTTTTCCATAGAATGGAACGGCGCCTTTATAGGTTGTCCAAAATCCAACACCGGTAAGAAGTGCGCCTATTGATACTTTTATCATATTGTGTCGTTTGTAATCTAAATTTGTTTTAATGGTATCCAGCCAACCTTCTGCTTGCACCTGTTGTGCACCAACTGAAAAAATAACAGCAAGCAGAGCTGATTTTGCAAATAATTTCATGTAAATCCCTTCTGGTAAGAAAAATAGTCGTAAAAAAACTCCTGGTTAAGCTACCACATGTATGAAAAAAAGAAAGGGGAATTGTTTTTTTAAAAGAGTGATGCAGAGATCCATTTTTCATCATCTGGAGCGAACGCATTTTCGATATAATTCAGTTCAAACTGATCATTTTTTTTGCATACCAATGCAACATCAAAGCGATAGCTACATTGATATAATTTATTTTCTAAAATAAAAGATGCGGCAGTTGCAACTATTTTGCGTTGTTTTGAAGGAATAATTATTTGAGAGAGTGCAAAATAATCTGATGTGCGCGTTTTGACTTCGACAAAAATAATTGCGTGATTTTTACGTGCAATTATGTCCACTTCTCCCATTTTTGTACGAAAATTGCATGCTAAAATGGTATAGTTGTGTTGTTCTAACCACTGAGCGACAAAATGTTCACCATAATTACCGATTGTTTTGCGTTGATTGGTATTTTTTTTAGAATCGATGAACATTTTTATTGACTTGTTTTGTTGCAGCAAGGGTGAGGGTGTAGGTGGGAAATTTTGCTTTTATTTCAGCATCTTTTTTTGCAATAAGCTCATGGTTTTTTTGTAATTGTGCTAAATACAGCTCAAGTTCTAAACAAACTGCATCAAACAAATGAATGGTTTCAAATTGTTTTTTGATATTTTTGAGTCGTGTTTCAGCCGCTTTGTAGTTATGTTGTTTACAGTAAAACTGGAAAATTCCTTTTTCGTGTTCAAACAAATCTTCGTAACAAGCAGTTTGAATTTTGGCAATATCGGAACGAAAAGCTTGCTCGTCAGATTCTTGATTCAAATAGGCGGTGGTAAGCGCAACTGTTTTTGATGTGCGTGTTTGATCGCGTGGTGGTTGCAATTGTGCATAAAAATTGCACAGAATCTTTTTATATTCTGCATAATCACGTTCTTTGCTACCCGGGTACAATTTTACATATTCGCGGTAAAATTTTGCAGCATCTTTGAGTTTGCCAAGTTCAAAATAAAGATCAGCAATTTCAAGACGCAATTGTTGTACTTCTGCTTGATCGTTTTGATCGTTGCACAGTGCAATCAATTGTTGAATAACTTTAATTGCATCCTCAGTGTAGGTACGTTCTCGATCAAGAGCGAGACGTTGGCGCAATTGATCGGTGGTAAGATCTTTGACTGGTTTTGCCAGCAGTTCACGTTCATTGGGCGGGGTTGTGGCAACTTCTTTGCCTGTACTTTGAACTACTGCTGCCCGTTCAATGACCGGTTTTTTGAGGGTGAGCCGATTTCTATTAGTTTTATAGCAACCGGTTAATCCAGCTAGAAGAATAAGCGCACAAGAAAAATTAATTTTTGAGTTCGTATTCATTGCTTTTTTGGGTAGTGTGGTACGGTGCAATCTTTACAAAATAGGCTATCATAAAAGCACGGTGGGAGCAATGGCAAAAAACGGGTTGCATGGCCGCCTAAAAAACCTATCAAGTAGAAAATAACTATGATATGGTGAATGAAAGCAACGCTTACTGCGTTGAAAGAGGATCTGTTTTATTCATAAGGCATGTTCAATGGCGATCAAAAAAAATCTTGATGAAATTCTTATAGAACAGGGTGCTTTGAATGCCCAGCAGCTTCAAGAAGCCCAAACTGCAGCACAAGGGGCTGGACAAACCCTGATTAATTATCTTAAAGAAAATAAATTGATTGCGCCTTCAGCGCTAGCTCAAGCATATGCCACTTTTATTGGTGTTGAATATGTAACAAAAATTACTGAAAAAATGGCAGATCCGGCATTGCTTGCCAAAGTACCATTGCGTTTTTTGCGCAAAAACTTGGTAATTCCGCTCATTATTAATGACAAAATAACGGTTGTTACCGCCAATCCGCTTGATTATCAACCGATCGACGAACTTACTATGCTCCTTGGTGAGGAAATTTCAGTTGCTGTTTCGACCAGTGACATGATTATTGATGCAATTAATCGGTACTATCCTCTTGAAGGCACCAAGCAGATGATTGAAGAGCTTGGTGAAGAAAAAGGTGCACCAGAAGCGGTTGATTTTGCTGAAATTGAAGATAAAGATATTATGTCGATGGCGACTGAAGCCCCAATTATTAAATTGGTCAACCATATTTTGGTTCAAGCGGTCAAGCGCGGTGCTTCAGATATTCATATTGAACCGTTTGAAAAAGAAGTTCGTGTTCGGTACCGTATTGACGGGGTAATGTACAACGCTTTTAATCCGCCAAAACGGGTGCAAGCAGCATTGTCATCCCGTATTAAAATTATGGCGAATCTTAACATTGCTGAAAAACGCATTCCTCAAGATGGTCGCATAGAAATTAAAGTTGCAGAAAAAGCGATTGATATTCGTGTTTCTGTCTTGCCGGTTACTTTTGGCGAACGAATTGTACTTCGCTTACTTGATAAATCACGCACGTTTGCAAAATTACGCGATCTTGGTTTTAGCGATCGTGATTATCAGGTGATTGAACAAAGTATTGCGCGACCAAACGGTATTATTTTTGTTTCAGGTCCAACCGGTTCTGGTAAAACATCGACTTTGTATGCAATTTTATCTCAACTCAATACGCCCGATGTTAATATTGTTACCGTTGAAGACCCGGTTGAATACCAAATGCCAGGAATTGGCCAGGTTCAAGTTCGTGAAAAAATTGGGCTCACCTTTGCTGCTGCGCTGCGCTCTATTTTGCGTCAAGATCCTGACATTGTCATGATTGGTGAAATTCGTGATCAAGAGACAGCACAAATTGCTATTCAAGCAGCACTCACTGGTCATTTAGTGCTGAGCACTATTCACACTAACAATGCACCGGCAACGATTACTCGTTTGTTGGATATGGGGGTTGAGCCGTATTTAATTGCTTCTTCGGTTGTTTCAATTTTAGCGCAGCGTTTGGTGCGTACATTGTGCCCGCTGTGCAAAAAGAAGTATAAACCAACGCCTGAGGAAATCGAAAGTCTCGGTATTACACAAGCACAAGCTGACTCGATTACGTTCTATCAAGCGGTTGGTTGTGAAGAATGTAGCAACACCGGTTACAAGGGTCGAATTGCGATTTTTGAAATAATGGAAATGACCAATGAAGTTGCAAAATTGACTATGGAACGAGCCGACATGGCAGTAATTAGAAAAGAAGCAATCGCGCAAGGAATGACTATGCTTGTGCAAGATGGTTTGCGTAAAATTAAAATGGGCATCACCACAATTCAAGAAGTAATTCGTGTCGCTGCGGCTGAAGAAGAAATGGTAGAATAAATCACAAGTGTGGGGATGCAATGAAAACAATCAGGGCAGCACCGGGAAGTTTGTTGATTGAGCTTTTGCTTGTGTGTGCTGTGATTGCGATTATTATGACACTTTCTGTTTCACACTCAAATAGCATAAAACGATTGGCAGTTCGCGCAGAAGTTGAAAAAATGCGTTCTTTATTTTGGTATTTGCAGCAACGTGCAGTTGCGCTTAATAAAGAAATGATTCTGGACTTTGACACGGTCAAACAATTGTATCGTTTTGATTCTGTTGTTGAAAAACTACCGCAAAATGTGCAATTTGGTGTTACAAATGGAGTAAAAGGGCCTCCTTCGGACCCCAAAACAGTTATTCGTTCACCAATTACGTTTGAAAACCAACAGGTAATTTTTCGTCCTGATGGAACGATTTCTTCTGGTACCGTATATTTACATATGCAATCACAGAGTACTGTTTATGCACTTACTGCGCCGGTAGGCGATATCAGTTATGCGCGCATATACCGTTATGATACTGAGTGGAAATTGATTTCATGATTCGATGGTCGTTTTTTTTTAAATTTTTTGTAGCAGTTGTTGTTGGTGGTTGCATAGCGCTTGCCGTTATGCAAAATGATCAACGTTTTAAGCAAAAATGTGAAAAAATGCTCATTCAATTATTTGAAGAAGCATTTGATTGTCGTGTACTGAGTGCGCATGTGAATAAACTCAATCTTTTTACTGGATCATTAACGGCAGATTCTGTATGCGTTGTGGCAAAAGATTCTCTTTCGTGGCGGTGGCAAGCACATGAAGTAAAAGTAAAAACATCGTGGTTACACTTACTCATTAAAAAAAAAATTGGTCTTGATATTACACTTAACCGTGTTTCAGCAACCTCTAGTTTTCAGCAAAATTATCCAGCCATTGTTGATCACCTTGTGAAAATGATTGCTGGAGCACCAGGAATGCCGATTGAACTTCATTCACTTAAAATTATTCATAGTCAGCTGCAGGTGAGTGATACCAATGCACTCAATGCTCAGCTAGAGTTTAATGGAGAGTTGAGTAATCGGCCTGAAAGTTTAAAAATGAGTTTTTATGTTCATGGTGGAATGATCTCTGATAATCGATTTGCATCTATTGAAAATATCCAAGCTACGTGCATTATCGAAAAGCGAGCTGGGAAAAAAATTCCACGTGTTACCTGTTCATTGCACTGTCAGTGTCCGCAGTTGCCAGCCGATTCACAGCAACTGATAACGAATGTGCGAATCGATGATGCGCAAACAACGTTCGTTCTTGGCACTAAAAATCGAGGTGAATTAATTAAAGTGCAGGGAGCGATTCATGATCTTAATAATCTACATCTTATAGTTTCAGGTGCTGTGCCAATTAAATTAATGACGCCGTTTTTGGGTCAATTAGTAGAAAGTGATACGTTGACTGGAACAGTTGAAGGAACAATGAACATCACGAGTGTTCCACACAAAGATATTGAATTGGACGGTGTGGTACAATTGACCGATCTGAGTTATCGTTCGATTCCGCTTGGTAGTTTTATGCTTGATGTGCAAAAAATGAACGATACGTGGCAAGGAAAAGTGCAGGTGGATGCAGCGATTGGTGGTTTATGGAAAGGTGCTTATCACTATGACCAGAAAAAACAAAACGGCTCAGGTGCTGTTTTTTTAAGTAAACCGTATCAACTTGGTACCACTGCATTTTATGTGCAATCGCCTGAAACAATGATTGAATGTTCATACGATTTTCAATCAGGAATGCGGGGGTCGTATTTACTGAAAGCAATGCATGAAAAAAATGAAACTACCTATCAAACGAGTGGTGTATTTTTTGCGCACAGCAAACATGCGCAACTTACTGGTTTGTACAAGGACGATACGTATCAATTAGCGGTAACCATTGATAATGATGGTGTTGCATGTGCGGGTTCGTACGCGAATGATAAAAATAAAACTATGGGTACCGTCGAGCGGACTGCTGATGGTGCGATTACGAGTACGATCGATTATCAACTGTTGCGGCTCTTGTTTGAAAGATTATTTAATATTCGTGTTAAAGGAGAAGGTTCAATTACCCTTTGTGGTAAGTATCAAAATGCGAGATTTGATGGTTTCTTGGCAATGACAAACGGTACGATTCAATTAGTGCCTACCTATAATTTTATTAAAAATTTTAAAACTGAGATGCATCTTGATTTGTCTGAACGAACAATGATGCTCAATAATGCTCTTGTGCAATTGCATGAAGGAAATATGAAATGTGCGCGTGCTGTGTGCATGCTTGATAAAGACGGAGCGGTTTCATTTGTGCATTTGCCATTAGTTATGGAAAAAATGTTTCTCAATTTTGAAAAAGATTGTTTCATCGTTATGTGTGGTGCTGCACTTTTTTCTAAAAATAAAGATCATGCGGGAATAACGGGGCGTATTATTATTGATAAAAGTCAATTGAAGAAGAATCTATTTTCCATTGTAACATCAAAGCAGTTTGTAGCGCCGTTCAAAATTCCTTTTGAGCAGACGGTGTTTGATGGCGCGCTTGATTTGGCAGTGTTGACACGAAAACCAATGAGCATTAAAACATCGTTTCTTGATACCGATGCAGCAATTGATTTGCATATAAAAGGTACTATTAAAGATCCGCTCGTGGCAGGAACTATTTCATTATCGCGCGGCATTCTTTCGTTTCCCTATAAACCGCTTCATATTGTGCAGGGAAAATTATATTTTGTTCCACCGCACACATTTGATCCTGAAATTACGCTCGTGGCAAAAGGGCGTGCACGACATTTTGATCTTTCATTGCGCATTGGTGGCTCAGTACAACATCCACATATTAGTTTTGAGTCAACGCCGCCACTCACCGAAGAACAAATTATTACGCTTTTATTGATTGGTTCGGAAAGTGGCTCGTTTGCTCTGATTATGCCAACACTGATTATGAATAATATGCAACATATTCTCTTTGGTCCGGAACAATCAACATCAAAATTAGAAATGTATTTTAAAAGTTTATTAGCACCGCTTAAAAATATTCGTATTGTTCCAAGTTTTACTGATCAATCAGGAAGAGGCGGATTGCGCGGCGCGATCGAAATTGACGTTAATGATCAATTGCATGGATTGATTCAGAAAAATTTTAGTCAACTTGAAGATACTAAATTTGAAGTTGAATATCTTTTATCCGATGATGTAACAGTGCGTGGCATTAAAGATGAACATAATGATTTAGGTGGCGAAGTTGAAATGCGTTGGAAATTTTAAAAAATTTTAACTTTAATTTATTGCGCATAGCATTGCAATCTTACAAAACTTTTAGTACATTACTTCGTACTAAAAAAAAGTCTGGAGAGATTTATGAAGTCTAATCGATCATCTGTGACCTTTTTTGCGCCTGTGCGCATCGTTTTTTTTATCGTTTTTTTCTCATCTCCGTTTTTGCAAGCCGTTGTCGATGATGATATTGAGTTTGCATGTAAAATGCTAGTTCAAGAAAATCAAAAAATTGAACAAGCGTTTTTTACACCGGACAAAAGTGGCTCAATGAAAAAAATGCTTCTTGGGTTAATTAAAAATGAAAAAAAAGAAATTTGTGCTGCGCAATTTAGATTGACCGACCCGGATGTTGCACAAGCATTGCTTGAAGCATTTGCTCGCGGTGTAAAAGTAACGCTGATTACCGATTATGGTAATTTTGCAGAACGGTACGAAAAGGTGACCAAGCTCTTTGAGAGTGGGATTCTAACTCGCTACTATGCAGTTCCCTATTCGATTATGCACCACAAATATTTTGTATTTATGGATAATTTTTTAGACAAACCAATTTTAGTTACTGGATCTGCAAATAGTACTAAAGGCGGGTTGGGGCGGAACTATGAAAATTTGATTGTGACAAATTCTGTTGACCTTGTTGAAAGTTATAAACAACATTTTGGTCTGTTGCAACGCTCTACGTTAACGGGTATCCCAGGACAAATTGTGGAAGCATTAAAAAGAATAAAAATCAAAAAAATTGTCTATGATTCAACAAAAATAGTTCGAATGTATGCAAAATATATAAGATGAAAAAAGCTAAAAAGGAGATGCATGAAATTTATAAGAACGGCGTGCTTCACTACTACAATTCCTTCTTAGCTTGGCTTCAGACTATTTCCGTTTAGAAAAAAAATCAAGCAAAATTTGGCGTTTGCGTAATGGGCTATTGGGTGGTTTTTTTCAATTGATTAATGACTTGTTGCATATCTGCTGGCATCTCTTGCTCAAACACAAACGGTTTACCATTAAATGCAAAAGCGAGTGATGTTGCATGGAGTGCATGACGCTTGATGAGTGGTGATTTTGTCCCATATAAATGATCACCAATAAGAGGATGGCCAATTGCAGCACAGTGTACGCGAATTTGGTGAGTTCGGCCGGTAACTGGAGATAGTTCAATTAACGAAGTATTTTCAAAGTATTCTTTTACTGTGTAGTGAGTAACCGCAGCACGACCGCTTTGATTTTTGTGAGTCATTTTATTGCGGTTAACGGTATCGCGAGCAATGGGAAATTGTACGGTGCCGGTGCGATCTGGGTGTCCATGCACAAGTGCGCTATATTTTTTTTTAATTGCACGTTGTTTGAAAAGATCGCTGACAATCATATGTGCATGATTAGTGCGTGGAATAATCATCAGACCTGATGTATCTTTATCAAGTCGATGCACAATACCCGGACGATCGTGGTGGCCAACAAGAGCTAATTGATGCCACTCAGAGAGCAACCAATCAACAAGGGTTACTTCAGAATTATATACCGATGGCTTGTGTGTCATAAGCCCAGCAGGCTTTGAAATAATCAAAAACTCCTGTTCTTCATGAACAATTTGTACATCAAATTCAGCTAATTTTTTTTTAATTTCGTCATTTGGTACATAATTAATAGTCGGTACTGGAGGAATTTGGACCGTAATTGTATCAAATGGTTTGATGACCGTACTTGGTTTTGCTTTTTTATTATTTACGGTGACCAGATCTTGATCAATGAGTGTTTGAAAAAAAGTACGAGAATAGAGCGGAAATTGTTGAGAAATAAATAAATCTGCTCGTTTTGGTTCTTCTTCTTGAGGTACGATCAAGGAATGAGTAGTATGAGCAGAAGCAGACAAATGATTCTCCATTTTTTATATCCCCAGTTTAAAATGCAAAGTAGTAAAACCTGCGTTTTATGTTGAAATAACAGGAAAAACTACGTATACCTTTAGGTTAAAGAGAGAACTATTTAAAGTCAAATGGACAATAGTGTGTTGATGCCCTATGCTAAGGAAAAACCGTTGATTACAAGTGTTAAAATAACCACCCAATCAATTCTAAGGAGGTCAGCGCTATGAACTCAGAAATGCTGCTGCATGAAATGCAACAACACGTTGATGAGCTAATTGCCAAAGATACTCCCCAGGCACAAGCCCGCTGGGACCAGTTTTTGCTGATGCACCCTGCCGATATTGGCCAGTTTCTCTCTATGGTGAGTCGTGAAAACGCTCAAAAACTCTTTTTGGATTTGTCTCAATCGTTGCGTCTTGAAGTTTTTGCTGAATTAACCACTCCCATGAAAGTATTAGCTCTCTCATTTTTAACCGATCAAGATAAAGCGGGGATTTTGAACAATACCCCCATCGATGAATTAACCGACCTTTTTGACGAACTTTCAGATGAAGAACTCAAAGATTATCTCACCTTGCTCAGTACACAAGACCGCCAAAAAGTACTTTCGCTTTTGAAATTTGATCCTGAGTCGGCCGGCGGTATTATGAATACCGATGTGCTTACCCTGTTGCAAGATTTTACGGTTGAAAAATGCATTCACGTTTTGCAGCGGCTGCAACCGCGGCGTGATTTGCACCAGCAAATTTATGTGACCGATCAGGACAACAGGCTTGTGGGGCACATACAGCTTGAAGATTTAGTGCTCAAAAACCCTAAAGATCGACTTTCGTCATTTTTACGTAAAAATGAGCTGGTTGTTCTTGCAACCGAGGATCGTGAAGAAGTTGCAAAAAAAATGATTCACTATGGTCTCATGTCAGCGCCAGTGGTGAATGAGCAAGAACAGTTTCTTGGGGTAATTTCTAGTGATACGTTGGTCGATGTTATTGAGCAAGAAGCGAGCGAAGACGTGTATCGCATCTCTGCAATGACGCCTATCAAATACCCTTATTTTGAGACCTCTTTTTTTAGAATATTTTACGAACGGAGCTACATATTAATCATTTTGCTTCTTGCGCAGTCCTTTTCAAGCATTATTCTTAAATACTACGAAGCCACACTCTCCATGTGCGGTTTTCTTATTTATTTTATGACGATGTTGACCAGTACTGGTGGCAACTCAAGCAGTCAAACTTCAGCGCTGGTGATTCAAGGTATGGCTGCAGGTGAGATAAACCCAAGCAACATTCATCGCTTTTTACGGCGCGAGCTCATGATGGCATTTATGATTGCAGGGGTGTTGAGTATTTTTTCTTTTTTACGTGTTTATTTTACTTATGGCCAGTTACTTGGAAGCTTTGCGGTAAGTTTATCACTGTTTTTTATTGTTCTTCTCTCTGTTTTGCTTGGTGCAGGTATTCCTATTTTGCTTAAACGATTCAATGTTGATCCGGCATATGCTGCAGGACCGTTTTTAGCAACATTGATGGATATTTTCGGATTATTGATTTATTGTTATATCAGTAAATTAATTTTGTATTAAATCAGGCTTTTTCTTGACAAACAAGGCCTAAATTTATACGATTTAAAAGTCTTAATTTTGAAATTTGTACGAGCCGCTAGCTCAGTTGGTAGAGCAACAGCCTTTTAAGCTGTGGGTCGTTGGTTCGAATCCAACGCGGCTC
>CAZUJC010000004.1:0-58055 GCA_964620245.1 uncultured Pseudomonadota bacterium
AATGAAGCAGAAAACAGGAAAATACATACGCAAGTGGCGGTACTTAAGGCTCAATCAGAAAAAGAAAATAGAGAACTAAAGACTCAAGTGGCAACACTGGAAATAAAAAATAGCATTCTTTCAGAAGCATTTGATGCTCTACAGACAAATAATTCAAATGCTTTAGTGAAATTGCTCATTCAGCAAAAAAAATAACTATTCAGGTTTGTGGCGGTTGCGGCCTTTTTCGCGTGATCCCCAGAGTTGTTTATTGCCCCATTTTGCATGAACTTTCCTCATGCGATAAATATCTGAAGCACCACGGCTCATTTTGCGACGAATATGAGAAAGGCGTGTTGAAACATGCTGCTTAATACTCATATTATGTTCAATTTTTTTTTGGTTTTCGTTGGAATTCATCCATTTTTTAATGAATTTCATGCCTTCTCCTCTTTGTTCTCACTTTAGCACTGTGTTGTGCCAAAAAACAAGAATTGACGCATGTAATGCCCAATTTTAAAGAAATATCGCCGTTAGTTAATGATAACGGCGATAACTACCGTTTATCCCTTAAAAGCCAAAGAGTCTGCGTATTTTTTCGTGCATACGAGGAAATAGGTGTTTAAGTTCAACGCTATTGATAAATTTGCGCAGAAATTGTGCCGAAAACTCTTCTTTTCGTATTTCTTGCCGGCATGTTGGACAATCACGTTTTTCATTAATATGAATGTGACCAGCCAAGCAGGTGGCACACAAAGAATGACCACAAAATAAATTAACGCGCGCACGTTGCACATCAAAATCTTCTTTGCACACTGGACATTCATTCGCTCGAAATTGTTTTACCTTTTCAAAAAATGGTCCGAAAAACTTTTCATTTCTCTCAAGCCCTTCTTTTGTTTTTTCATTAAATTGTGGATACAGTTCATGAATGTTGTCACTGGGTGCTCCTGCTGGTTGATCAACTCCCGCAGGCAATTGCGCCGTGTAATTTTGGCTCGACGGTTTATCTAAATTAGGATACAACCCAGTGTTTGAGGAACTTGCTGGCGCCCCTCCAGCTTGCACACCATAATTTTTATCAAATTGCTTAATAATTTCTTTGAGTGCAGCTAATTTCAAAAATGGCGTTACATCTTTGTTTTTTCTAAATGCATCGTCAACTTGATTTGCAAGTTCTTCTTTGACACGTTGTTCAAACTGTTGTGGATTATATGGTGGGCGGCCACTGTAGTACATTCCAATTTCTTGTCTAACTTTTTCGGCACCAAGATCAACAATAAAATGTTTGATAGCTGGCTTAACTGCTGCAATAGCTTGAGCGCGCGCCTCTTCTTGTGAATCATATTTACATTCTCTCACATGATCCACAATTCCTTTGCTCAATTTATAACGCGCAAGCATCATTTCTTGCGAGACATATTCCAACCTATTAAACACCACACGATCTAGTTCATCTTTTACATCACTTTGCAACTGAGCATAATCAACCGACGATTGAGACCATTCCCAAAATTTCCATGCATGAACAGTGCTATTGATGCACACAATACCGCAGAAAAAACTGTACAACAGTAAACGCATTTTCATAATTACTCCTATTAATAATTAACTATTCACTGCAAGTATATCAGTTTTTTATTCAAACTATTCTTGCTTTGATCTTTTTTCACTAGAAATAGTGTTGTTATTATTGTCCTCTAAAACACGCTTGTTGTTTTTTAAGTCTCTAAAATATTGTTTGTATTCATTGCCCGGTTCCCACACGTTAGCAATTTCTATTGCCAGATCCTCCGGAAAAGGTGGATTCGCACGTTGAAGTTGACGCTTCAGACATTGTTTCAGCTTATTTTTTTGCATAACCGGCTTTACCGTTGCATTGAACATTTTTTCATTATTTTCATCGTCACACAGTTTTTTCAACAGTTTTCGTCCAGTTTGATAGTATGCCAAGAGATCTACCATTGAATCATAAACATTTTTGAACTCGTTATTTTTTCCATCTTGGCTATACCTTAAGCTGAGTGTTAATAAATTGGCCACGAATTTTTCACTTTTAGGCAGTTTACAAGTTTTTTGATCTCTTATTACGTGCCAAGAAAAATCTGCCAAATTTGTGGTTCTTAACATGAGCGGTTCGTTGGGATAGGCACATACCAGCTCACTTAACGATTGCAGCACCTGCTCCATCAATAATTCGTGCTCTTTCCACTCATTGAAACGAGTAAGCAGCAAATCTCCTTCTTTTTCTTTTAATGCAATCATCGTTGCACACTCTTTGCCCAAGCTAACGAGGTCACTTAGATCGGACTGCGGTTTTCCTGAAAATTCTTGCATAAATTGAGTCAAAAAAGCAGGTACTGACTTTATTTCATTTTTCGCGCGATCTAAATAGTCCACCACTTTTTTTCTATCCTCATCGGCAAGATTAAAATGAACCGGATCGTTAATTATTTGTTCCAAAATATCAATTTTGCGATCACCCCACGCATACTGGAACGCATTACGCCCAAACCAATCCCAAGGAGATGGCGCAATGGAAGGTTCTTTGCTCCATACTAAAGAACCTGGCACAAGACCATGTTTATCGAACGTTTCTTTGGTCATTATCAAGCCATCTGACTGCTGCTTTATATTCAACAGCCGTTGCCAGCGCAGATCTTTAATCGAAAGATAGTCTGTAATTGATTCACCAATAGATAATTGGCTGTTTTTGAATTCTTCACGGTTGCCAGTTTTTGCTGCCTCAAGAAGGCGATAATAGTTACCCAATTTTTCATGAAATTCCTCCCCAATAAAAGAAAAAACCATATTTCCATTTCTATCTGAAGATAGGTAAAAGTTGTGTATAAAATTTTCATCTTGATCATGAAAATTCACAGTAAGTATATTGTCGATTATTCTGTGCCCTCTTATTCGCTTATCAACTAGCTTATTCTCGATTTTTTTATTAATATCTGCTTTTGTTTCTTTTTGTTCCATGCCAAAACCAATTGCAGATAAACAGAATAAAGAAATAGTAACAATGTGTTGTAAACAATAAAAAATACTCATATGCACCCCCGCTAAAACATACTGAAAAAAATAAAGAAGTAGTTATTGTAGATCTATTTTTAATAAATTCAAACTAAAATAATCATACGATTCTGTTTATTAATAAAAGCATTTTAATTTCGTATCGCGATTCCATAATTTTCAATCACAATCGTTTTCATGCTTTTGCTTTTTTTCGAGGCCTTGATCGCTCTTGTCTTCCAATTTCCGTTTTAGATCTGGCAATTTTCGAAAATAGTTTTTATATTCTTCATCCGGTTGCCAATGAGCGGCAATCGATGCGGCGATATCTTTGACAAATGGAGGATTTGCACACGTCAATTGCCTTGCAAGAGCGTTCTGGAACAATATTTTTTGCATAAATGGTTTTATTGTCGACACAAAGACGTTATTGTTGTTTTTGTCATCACACAGTGCCCTAAGCAACACTTTGCCATCGCCATTGCGTACCAATAAATCGAGCATATCATAATAGATTTTATTGAATTCTTTATGAGTAAGATTTTCTGAATGAAACAAACTAAGCGCTATTACATTTGCAAAAAACTCTTGCGCTTTATTTAATGAACGCAATTTTTCGTCTTGTGCAATTCTGTATGAAAAGTGCACTATATTTTTAGGCAGAAACGGTTTTTTTAAATGTGGGTACAAACGCATTGCTTCGCAGAGTGTCTGCACAATGTTCACCGTTAACATTTCATATCGCTTCCATTCATTAAAACGACCAATAAGAGCCTCCCCTTCTTTTTCTTTAAAAGCAATGAGCGATGCATATTCTTTACCCAAACTACCAATACCCAGCTTATCCAATTGATCACATTGAGAAATATCACGAACTGTGTCACGCATGTTTGACAGAAACGCTTCTTCCTCCTTCACTCTTACCAAAAGGTCTTCTATTTCTTTTTTTTGCTGCGAGTCGATAGCAAAAACAGAAGGGTGCTCGATCATTATTTGTAAAATATGGTGTTTATAGTTGCGCAATGCATAGTCAACTGGAGCAAAGCCAACAGTGTTATTGTATGGAAATGGTGCAAGGATAGGATTTACGCTCCGTGCAAGCCTAAATTGGTTGCCAGGCATTAGATCTTCCAATCTACATATTTTTTGATCAGAAGAGCGCAGAATATTAAAACAAACTAAAAACAAACGATTATCTTTTATATTTCCTTCTATTTGCTCATCGATCAACAAACTCTTAAAATCTTCCCACCTGCCATCGCGTGCAGCATCAAAAAGAGAATAATGTCTTGATAACTTTTTAAGTTCATCAATGGTATCGACCGGAGTTAGAACTAAACAATGATCTTTGTTCTTACTCACACAAAATCTTAATGCCAAAGCAGGATTGAATCCATTATCTACCATAATCAACATTGAATTTTCCAAGCCTTGAAAGCTCAATATCTGTCGATTATCTATCAAATCAGCAAATTCTTCGTTTCGCTGTCTGAATGATTTATTTGGCTGTTCCATGCCAAAAGAAAAAACATGCAGAAAAAAAATAAAAACGGTAGCAATTCGCTGTACGTAAAAATAACTATTCATGAGCCCCACCAAAAAAATTGTCAAAAAAATAAAGAGGAGCTTAGTGTAAATTTATTTTAAATAAATTCAAATTAAAAATAACATGAAAAACACGCCACAAATAAAGCGTTCTTTATTTGTGAATCACAATTGCATCGTTTTTCATAACAATAGTTACTTTTTGCGCTTCAGGATGCTCAAGTAAATAGCGAGAAAGTGGAACGGTGATATATTGCCCAATTGCTCGTTTTAATGGACGAGCGCCGAATTCTTTTACGTAACCGCGCTGCGCAACTTCCTGTACAACCGAATCGTCGATTTTTAGGCTGATATTTTTTTCTGCCAACCGTTTTTCAATGTCATCGAGCTGCAAGAGCGCAATCTTTTGTACATCTTCTTGGGTTAACATTTTAAAGAAGACAATCGAATCAATGCGATTGAGAAACTCTGGTCTAAACGTTTTGTGCAACAATTGCTCAATTGATTCTTTTACGTGTGGTGTCAAATCTTTTGCTTGCAAGATTAAATCTGCACCAATATTTGAAGTCATAATGATAATGCAATTTTTAAACGAAACGGTTCTTCCTTGACTATCGGTCAGATGCCCTTCATCTAAAATTTGTAGAAAAATATTAAATACATCGGGATGCGCTTTTTCAATTTCATCAAACAGAATAACACTATACGGATGTTGACGCACTTGTTCAGTTAATTGACCACCTTCTTCATAGCCAACATATCCTGGCGGCGCACCAATTAAGCGTGCAACAGCATGTTTTTCCATATACTCAGACATATCGATTCTGATCAACCGATTTGGATTATTAAAAAGAAAATCTGCCAACGTTTTTGCAACTTCAGTCTTACCAACACCGGTCGGTCCTAAAAATAAAAACGAACCAATTGGTTTTCGTGGATCGGTAAGACCAGCACGGTGAACCTGAATTGCATGCGCAACGGCTGAAATTGCCTCATCTTGGCCAATAACACGTTTTTTGAGTGTATCTTCCATGCGCAACAGTTTTTGCGTTTCGGTTGTTTGCAATTTTTCAATGGGAATTCCTGTCCAGCGAGAAAGAACTGCTGCAACATCACGCTCATCAACCTCTTCTTTGATCAAATGCGTTTTTAATTTTTTGAGTTTTTCTTGTTCAGTTACTAACTCTTTTTCTAATTTTGCAATTTTTCCGTACTTAATTTCAGACGCTTTTGCATAATCACCTTCACGCTCAGCTTGCGCAAATTCGTAATTTGCTTGTTCGATTTTTTCTTTTACCTTACTGATTGTCTCTAGCGGTTTCTTTTCCGCTTGCCACTGACTTTCAAGCGTTTGTCGCTTTTCTTTATAATCAGCAAGTTCTTTTTCCAGAATTGCTAATCGTTTTTGAGCGTGATCTTCTTTTTCTTTTTGCAACGCAACTTTTTCAATCTCAAGTTGACGAATTTTGCGCTCTAGTTGATCAATTTCGGGCGGATATGAATCAATTGACATGCGAACCATTGCTGCAGCTTCATCGATTAAATCGATTGCTTTATCTGGTAAAAAACGGTCAGGAATATTTTTATCTGCAAGCATTACCGCATCAACAAGTGCTTGATCTTTGATATGAATTCCATGATGTAATTCATAGCGCTCTTTCAATCCGCGCAAAATTGAGATTGCATCTTCAACTGATGGTTCTTCAACAAGCACTTTTTGAAAACGGCGTTCAAGGGCTGCATCTTTTTCAATATATTTTTTATATTCTTTAATGGTTGTTGCACCAATACAATGCAACAATCCGCGAGCAAGCGCTGGTTTGAGTAAATTTGATGCATCCATGCCACCACCCGTTGCCCCCGCGCCAACAAGCATATGAAGTTCATCAATGAACAGAATAATATTATCGCCACTTTCTTCGATCTGTTTCAAAATGCCTTTGAGACGTTCTTCAAACTCACCTTGATATTTTGCACCGGCAATCAACAAACCTAAATCGAGCGCGTAAATTTGTTTGTTGCGCAATCCTTCAGGGACATCATTATTTATGATGCGCTGCGCAATACCTTCAACAATAGCCGTTTTACCAACACCCGGTTCACCAATAAGTACCGGATTGTTTTTTGTGCGACGCGATAAAATTTGAATTACGCGCCGAATTTCATCATGCCTACCGATAACCGGATCAAGTTTTCCTTGTTTTGCCATCTGGGTGATGTTTTGGCAATATTTTTCCAGGAGCTGATATTGTTTTTCAGCATTTTTTTCTTGAACAGTTCTTCCTTTTCGCAACGTTTTGATGTGATTCAAAATGCGATCATAGGCAAAACTATGTTGTTTGAAAAATTGTTGAACCTGGGAAGGTAATAGTGCTGTTTTTGACCAACAAAGCAAAAAATGTTCAACGCTAATATAAGCATCGCCAAGCGAATCTGCTTCTTTTTTTAATTCTTGTGTAAAAGTGTCAAATGAATAATCGGTGCTTAATTTTCCACCTTCAACATGCGGTAATTTGCTTAACTGTTCAGTAACAAGTAACCGTAATTGATCAAGCGGTAATGCAAGCGCATTAAAAACCGAAACACACAATTCATCTTCAACCCCTGCTGCTAACGTATGCAATGGGAGCAGTGTTGGATTTTTTTCCGATTGTGCAAGCGTGACGCTTCGTTGTAAAAGTTCACTTGAAGCATGAGTAAATTGTTCTAAATTCATAATGCACCTTCCAATTTTTTTGAACGTTTTTTGCGATGATATGAAATTGCAAAATGATGTGCATAATCTCGCAACGCTATTAATAGTCTGCCAACTTCTGTTTGTAGATCAAGTACAATGCCCTGTGGATACTGTTGACTAAAAAGTCGCTCTTCTCTTTTTGCTAAACTTACAATTGACGCACCTGGAAATAACGATGCAACTGAGTTGAGTTGTCCTTTGCCGCCATCAATCAAAATTAAATCGGGCATTTCATCAGGATTGCGATAACGTCGAGCAACAATTTCTTGCAATGCTGCACAATCGTTTTGCTGTTGTAATGTTTTTATCGCAAATCGTCTAAAATTATTTTTATCCGGAACTCCATCAACAAAACGAACGCATGAACCAACAATCTCATTGCTTTGAAAATGCGAAATATCAAAACAGTCGATTGATGAGGGAGCATGTGGCAGTTGCAATAGTTGCTGCAATTGAACTCCCAAATCTTTATTTGGTGAGCGTGAAAATTTTACGGGAGCGGTTGCAAGCGAAACTTCTTTTTCATATTTTTTTTCTGAAAATTTAAGTTTTAATGTTGCAAAAATCATATCGAGATTTTGTAAATAGTTTGCTAAACGTTGTGCTTTTTCAAATTCAAAACGTGCTGCGCACCATGCAATCGATTTTTTTAATTCATATAACGATTCTTTATAATGGCCTCGCAGCGCATTCATTGCCAACTGCAACCGCAACATATAATTATCTTTATCAAATTCGTCGCGACACGAACCTGCACATAAGCCAATGTGATATTTTAAACAACCATCTTTAATTTTGTGATTGCAGAACTCAAGGCGAAATGTTTTCATTAAATATTCGTAACCAGCGCGAGCAGGGCGTTTAAACAAAAATGGACCAAAATGCGTTCCCTTGCCTTTTTTGTTGCGCACCAAAAGCATGCGCGGTAACTCTTCATTGGTAACTTGTATGTACAAAAATGGTTGGCCGGATTTAAGAAGTACATTAAATTTGGGTTGATGTTCTTTAATGAGTTGTGCTTCCAAAAGCAACGCTTCGGTTTCTGAATGCGTTACAACATGCTCAATAATAGCATGTTCATCAATCAGTGCTTTTACTTTCCAATCAATGTGCTGTTTTTGAAAATAGTTTGAAACCCTTTTGCGCAGTACTTTTGCTTTGCCAACATAAATTATGGCATTGTCTTTGTCTTTAAACAAATACACACCTGGCAACAACGGTAATGCTTGAACTTTGGGTTCCATAGACTTGCTCATCTCTAGCTTTTTTAACCATTAAAAACACGCTCTTTAGTGAGCATATCAAAATAAACGCAATTTGTAAAAAACAGCAGAGTAAATAACTGCTGGATTTTCCCTATTTTATGGTCTTTTTTGTTCCCAATGGATGGCCACCAAATGCATGCCTCATGAGCGCAACCAACTTGGTAGCATAATTACCCCCAGTTTCTCGAGATCGCGCACGAATTTCGAGCGAATCTTCTATCAATTTAACGGGCACCTTTTGCTTGCGCGCTTCCTGGACAGTCCATGCTCCAGTGCCACTTTCGGCAATTGAGCCCGAAACAGCCTCTAATTGTTGATCTTTTTTGAGAATTTCGTGAGTAAGTTCCAAAATCCATGAACGAATAATCGATCCATGCTGCCAAATTGTAGTAATTTTGGCCAAATCAAGCTCTTTAAATTCACCTTCATGCAATAATTGCAGTCCTTCAGCATAGGCTTGCAAGAGAGCATATTCAATGCCATTATGAACCATTTTTACATAATGCCCAGATCCTGATGGCCCAACAAGTCCATACCCTTCGGGTGCTGCTACTGCTTTGAAAATTGGCTCTGCAAAATCGAATGCTTTTTTACTGCCACCAATCATTAATGAAAAACCGATTTCTTTGCCATGCAAACCACCAGAAGTGCCACAATCCAAAAATGAAATGCCGGTACGCGCAAATTCTTGTGAACGGCGAATTGAATCGGTAAATTTACTATTTCCACCATCAATAATAATTGCTTGAGCGTTTAAATGCTCCATTAGTTCTTTCAATACCTGATCAACAATTGGTCCCGCTGGCACCATTAACCATACTATTTGTGCATGATGCGCACATTCTTCAATCGTTGCAACAATTGTTGCACCTAATGTTGCAGCTTCTTGTCGCGCCTGGGCACTCGGATCGTAGCCAATAACTTCGTGCCCCGCTTTATGTAAACGGTACACAATTGCACTTCCCATCCGCCCTAAACCAACTACAGCACATTTCATACACGCCACCTCATTTTATATTTTTGCGCAAATGCATTTAATGCTTCAGGACCACTGCTCATTTGTTGATACTGATAAAACGGTAACTGTAATTTTTCAATCGAATCGATTACCGACCACGCATATTCAATTTCATCAAATCGCACCGAAACCGATTGGTCACCGAGCATAATTTGTTCAAGCAGTATTTCATACGCTTCTGGAGTTGCTGTTCTAAAAACATAATTGTGGTTGAACGCAAGCGATACCGGCGTTACTTCGTACATTGAACCTGGCTGCTTGGTATTCAATTGCAATGAAAAAATTGCTTCCGGTTCAATTTGAATCGTTAAATAATCTGATTCGTACACACAACTTTCTTTGAGTGTACAATCGACATTTTTAAATTTAATGTGGACCGATGTATCTTTTCTATCTAATCGTTTGCCTGCCTTAATATAAAACGGCACACCGTGCCACCGTGGTGTATCAATTGATAGTTTTAAACAGGCAAAAGTGGGAATATGCGATTGTTGATTAACATCAGCTTCATCATGATAATCTGCATATTGTCCCAAAAACCCATCTTCTACTTTTACTTTTTTCAGCACGGCAGTTTTTTGATCTTGTATTCCAGATGCACTTAATTTTTGCGGCAGCTCCATTGCAATTAATGAAAGAAGTTGCATGCCATGATTTTGGACAACATCGCGAAGCACTCCGTATTGATCATAATAGCGCCCCCTTCCTTCAAGCCCGAGCGTTTCACTTAAAATAATTTCAACATAATCAATATAATTATGATTCCATAAAGGCTCGAAAATAATATTAGTAAAACGCACAAGAACTATGCTGCTCACAAGTTCTTTAGTTAAATAGTGATCGATTCTAAAAATCTGATTTTCATTGAACCATTTTGTGATACATGCGTTAATTTGATGCGCAGTTTTTTGATCAAGACCAAATGGTTTTTCGTAAACAATGCGTTGCCACACTTTCCCGCAAAAACCATCTGCATCGGCTCGCTTAATTAAACCGCTGCTTCCAAGAGCGTTGCTAACATCGCAAAAAAACGCGGACGCGGTAGCAAGATATGCAAGGCGATTTCCGTTTAATTTGTTTTCTTGTTCCTGTTTTATAACATGCTGATGCAAGAGTTCAAAATCTTGTTCATTGCGAAAATCAATTCGTTGATAAGTAGTTGCCTGTTCAATTTTTGACCATAATTTTTCATCAAGTGACGAAATAAACGGTTTTGCGCGCGATAAAAATTCGTGCGGTGTTACATCTTCAAATGCTGCACCAACAATAATAAATTTCTCAATTCTTTTATCTCGCACCAATTTATACAGCGCAGGAATTAATTTGCGTTTTGTTAAGTCGCCGGTTGCACCAAGAATTATAAAAGTACACTCATTCATCAGCTAATATCTTTCGTGTTTCTTTTTTATACAATTCAACATGTGGCTGATCAAATGCGTTAATATTTAACAAATTGCCAAGATACATGATTTCTAGCATAGCATATTGCAATAACTGGCCAACATAAAATGGAGATCGCTCCGGTAAAGTAATCGAGCAAAATGGCAACTGTTCTTTTTTGTACGCTTCTTTTACCCCCAAAATTATTGCATTCATAATATGCAGCAATGATTTTTTTTGAATATTTTTGACGCACGAATCAAATTCATCAAATTTTGGAACATCTATTTCCGTTTTATTTTTTTCCACTGTAACAAATGTGGTGAAAAAATTTCGCGGACCGCCCAAATATAACTGCCCAACTGAATGTAAGTCGATACTACCGATCGAAACGGTTGGCACAATGCCAACTCTGACAATCTTGCCATCACGATCATGCTCTTTTCCTAAACTTTCCCCCACTAACTGGCGGTACCACTTACCAACACCTTCAAGAGAAACCGAAAACAAAAAAAGATCGTTGATATAAATTTGCTTTTTTTGCCAATACCAAAATTTAACTGCAGCACTCACTGCCGCACTATTATTTTCAATTGCAAGCATTTCATCGATCGCTGATCGTGCACCTGCAAATAATGAATGCACATCAACCCCCATCAACCCAAGTGGAAATAGACCAACTGCAGAAAATACTGAAAATCTACCGCCAACCAATTTGGGAATATAGAGGACTGAAAATTTTTTCTGTTGAGCAATGAGCGCCAATGGAGAATTTTCATCGGTAATTATGGTAACATATTCATGATAATTTTTTGTGCGGTAGCGCATGAGCACCTCAAGAAAAATCTCAAAATTAGCAATTGTTTCAGTCGTTGCACCAGATTTTGTAACAACAACCAAGTAAATTTGATTTTCCCTTTTCAGTTCCTCTTCAACGCACCATTTTATTTGACCAATGTTATCGCTATCAACCGTATCGGCATAATACACGTTCAATTTATTTGTTTCATTTGGTAAAAAACCAAAAAGCGCTTGTGCAATTGCTTCTGTTCCTAAGTTTGAGCCACCAATTCCCACAACAACAAGTACGGTGGGTTTTAATGATTGTGCCCGCTTAACTTCTTGATTAATTTGATGCAACATTTGATCATCATGCGATAAATATAATGATGCATAAACTGAGTCATATTTTTTTTTAAAGTTTTCTCGCATCAATTTATTTTCAATTTCCAAAAGCTTTAACTGTCTCTGCAAATCGGCCTGAGAAATTAATGCATCAGCAAATTCAAGTTCAATTTTTTCCACCTTTTGATTTCCTTTTTTTTCTATGTGAATTCTGTTGACAATTGACAAATCATTGCATTAGAGCCATATTTTTCAAGCAACATTCAATTATATAAAATTACAATACTGGGACATTTATGAGAAAAATAATATTTTTATTAACGTTAATGATGAGTTTAGCACAATATAAAAATGCTAATGCAATGGAAAATGAGCAAGAAAACAAGACAAATAATGTAAACTTGCCTTCATTATTACTCTGCAGCGAAACTCTTGAGGGTTCACCATTTAAGCCTAACCAAGGCCATCAATCACCGGGAAAAACAAAAATAGAAAATCCTGTAACCAGATCCACGAAGGCCAAAGCTCGCTTGTTTGAACCAGACAACGAAGTAAATGCTATCTTTCCTGGCGGAAAATTTAATGACGAACTTCAACACAAAAAAAGAAAGCGTCTCTACACTTTTGCTGAAAAAATTGAGCGAAATGAACAAACCGTACATCAAATTCTAAAAGATCTTGCAGAAAATGCGGAGTATGAAACTGCTATAAGCGTCCTCGCTACTATTGAAAACAAAAAACGAAATGATAAATTTATTAATGAAATCAAAAAATTTATCGGTGGAAGTGACACAAAAAATGGAACAGCAGGCAATAAAATTAAACAAGTGCTCAATAAAGAAGAATATAAAGACCTCGATGTAAATAAAATAATCCTTCATGTTTGTAATTCTAAAACGCAAACTGCATCTAACGAAAGCCTTCTTAATATTGCGGTACATCTAAAAGCAAAAAATCTATTTCAATATTTGGTTCAAGAGCGCGATGCTGATATTTCACCAAGCACTATAGTTCTTGCAGAGCAAAATCCCGGGAATCATATTCTTCGAATTCTCTATGAAAAAGGGCTAACATCAGTTGCCCCGGCACATCCCAACTCCGTCACAAAAAAATGGAGCTCTGATAAATCAAGAAAGCGCGCTGAGTCAATTCCATTATTTACGCTCGTTGATCGAAGATAGTTAAGAGCGCATAAAAAATATGAAAGCCGCGTATCGCGTGAAATTCTGGTAAAATAGAATAAAAAAACATAAAAATAAAGAGCGGAATTTTATAGTTTCCGCTCTTTATCTAAACAAACAGTTTTTTGTAGAAAATAATTATTGAGCTTCTAATTCATCAAAAGTTTTATCAAGAAGCGCATAGTTTTCCCAACCTTGGTAATCAAAATGCCACCATTCTGTTGGTAAACCAATAAAACCATTTTTTTTCATAATTTCTTCTAATTTATCACGATTTGATTTCACATTTTCTGAAATATTCATATAATCGCGATGTGCTTTTTCTATAAAATCATCAAACGGCGTTGGCATTTCCAATTCTTTGCCATCTTTCAAGCAAATAAGCGTACAATCTACTGCGCAACCACGGTTGTGTCTTGATCCCTTTTTTGGATCGGCAACATAACGTTCATCTGGTACCAGTTGCCAAAACTTTACCTGCACACTCAATGGGCGATAGCCATCAAAAACTTTCAATCCAAGTCCTTCTTCGTTTAGCTCTTCTTGAACTTTACAAAGAGCCTGAGCCGCTTCTTTGACTAAATATGCTTTTGCTGCAGGATATACAACTTTATGAGTAAAATTGTCTTCAGTCGCATATTTAATATCAAGAACAACATTCGGAATTTTCTTTTCTAAATCAACTAATTTTTGATTTTGCATAGCATATAGAGAAACCGAAAATATTGAAAGCACGTATATTAATTTAACTCTTTTCATAAACACCCTTTCTCTCTAATTTTATTTTTTCGTTACATGATATCACGTAAATTATTTTTTTCAAAGTTGACACTCCTTGTTTTTCTCACCGAGCTATCCTAAACTTGAACAAAATGAGCGATATTAAAAAAAGGACGTCACTAATGAATAGACGCATAGTAGTAATGATATTTCTCATCCTTTATTGGTTTAGGGCTTTCCCCATAGACGATTGCTTTGAATTTATGTCACGTTGCGATCCAATCGTTGATGAAAAATCATCACAATCATTTATCTTTCCTCGACCTGTGTATCATAACCTCATGTCTCAATTAGCAACCGGTTGGGTTGATTTAGTATACGAAAAAGATCACTGCATGCTTGCAAGCATAGAAGCTGTTGGTGTTTATCAAAAATCAAGCTCACTTGATAAATTAAAGCGCTACTTTTTAATTAATCATCGTGATGCGCTTGTGGTCAAAGGTGACTCAGCTCCTCAACCAACGTTACGTGATGTGCGCGCAGAATGGGTTGGATTGCCAGCAAATTTTAGTGGAACACTGCAGATTGATCCCCGTCAAACACAAGCATCTGTTTGGTTTGAATACAACCAAGATATTAAAAAATTTATTAATTGCAGTTTTTTAGATTCGCTTTGGGTTGCAATTTCGATGCCCATTCAATTTGTTGAAAACGATTTAGGATTTACCCAAGCAAATGTTCAAAATTCTGGACCAAATAATTTTGATATTATTGCTGCATTTAGCCAAGGATTATGGCGATTTGGCAAATTAAATCCAAAAAAAGAGCATCGTGTTGGAGCTGCAGAAATTAATGTTAAACTTGGTGCAACATTTATGGCACAAAAAGGGTTTCAAATTGGGTACTATAGTTCCATTTTTGTGCCGTTAACTGGTGGCCAAAATCCTGAATTTATTTTTGATCCTTTTTTAGGTAATAACCGTCATTTTGGGTTTAGCGTTGGTGTTCATTTTCAACTACCTCTCAACGATGATACTCAATGCAAACTAATTGCCTTCTTTTTTGACATTGAAAATATTTATCTAATCCGAAATGGTCAATACAGAACACTTGATTTAATAGATAAACCATGGAGTCGATTTTTATTATTCAACAGAACAAATGGAGAAAGTAACATTCCAGGAGTAAATGTTCTTACCAGAAAAGTTACGGTCAGACCATTTAACATGGCCGATTTATCAACAGGATTTCGTTTCAATATTGGCAAATTTGATATGGAAATTGCTTACAATTTATGGGTTCACCCTGACGAAAAATTAGACCTTCATGATCGCGAATTTCCCAAAGACTTAGGAATTGCAGGAACTGTACCATTCACAACTGCAAGTGGTAGCACAATTAATTTTCGTGCACTCAACGACCCTTTTTTCATTCCAATTGACGAATTTGATCTAAATCTACTTTCTGGAGCTGCTCAAGCAGCGGTTGTTCATAGGCCAAGTATTTCAGTAGGAGCAATTCTCGATCGTGAATGCTACACTGTGTTATTTGGTTTTGGTGCGTTTATTGAATTTCCTCAGCAAAATACTGCATTTAACAATGCTGGTGTGTGGGGCAAGATTGGTGCCTCTTTCTAGAAACGACAATTTCTATTAGATTGCAAGAGCGCTCAGCACTATAGTACTCTGAAAGAAGCATATCAAAGGGGGATGAGATTATGAATGCTTCATTCAATAAATTGAGGGCTTTTTTTATTACGCTGTCAGCACTGAGCTTTATTATTTTTTTTCACGAACTAGGACATTTTGTTTCATGTCAGGTTTTTAATGTACCAACACCAACATTTTCAATTGGCTTTGGCCCAGCTTTACTCAAATACAAAACAACGGCAACTACATTCCAATTAGCTCTTTTGCCACTTGGCGGTTATGTGAGCATTGCAGCCGATGTATTAAATCAAAAACCATATTGGCAAAAAATGATTATTACTTTAGCCGGTATTTTTAATAATATTTTACTTAGTTTTATTTTGATATTCGCTGTATTTATGCGCAACCGTCGACCACTTACGTGTGAAATTGCATCAGTCAACCCTGATTGTCCAGCTGCCAATGCAAATTTGCAACCTGGAGATAAAATTGTAGCATACAATGAACATTCAACCGAGAAAGACATTATTCCTTTCATACAATTTTTACAAACAGCGGGTGGCCAAGAGGTCGCACTTACCATTGAGCGAAATCATGAAATTATTCACACAAAGATGAAAATTGACTCACAACAACTCGCCGGGAATCAAATCGGCTATGCCGGATTCTCATTAAAAATTGATAAAAAAAAGCAATTTTCGATTGTAAATATCGCACAAAAAACAACTTTATTCATGAAAACATTAATTCAGGATTTTGGTGGTCTATTTAGTCCTGCGCAAAAAAAAAATAAAGCAAAGATTATTGGACCGCTCGGTATTATTTCAATTACGGGTGAGACATTCACTCAGGGTTGGTCTACATTTTTATTTTGGATTGCTTTGTTGAGCACTCAAATTGGGCTCTTTAACTTATTACCACTTCCATTCCTCGACGGAGGTCAAGCAACTCAGTTTACGGCACAAGCATTGCTTGGACGTCCACTCACCCCACAAGAAACAGCACTCATGAATTATGCATTTATCATGCTCTGCATAATTCTTATTTTGCTTGCTGGAAAAAAAAAGAAAGCCGCACATTAAATGCGGCTCCCAAAAAAATTATGTAATAAAAACTATTCCCACTCGAGTGAGCCTGCTGACTGATATTCAGTTACCCGCGTTTCAAAGAAATTCTTTTCTTTGCTTAAATCGGTAACTTGCGACATCCATGGTAGCGGATTTTCTTTAAAATAAAGACGTTGTAAACCGATTCGTTCAAGGCGACGATCTGCAATATATTCAACATAATCCATAAACTGTTGCGCATTTATGCCCAATAGCCCTTCTGGACATGCATCATAGGCATATCTTTTTTCAAGTGTTACTGCTTTTTTGATAAGCTCAACAACCTCTTCCTGAAATTCTGTTGTCCAAATATCAGGATTTTCTGCTTTTATTGTATTAATCAAATCACAGCCAAACGCTAAATGAACACTTTCATCACGCATTATAAACTCAAATTGTTCACCAATGCCAATCATTTTATTTTGTCGTTTGAGTGCAAGCATCATTGCAAAGCCAGCGTAGAAAAAAATACCTTCCATGATCACATAGTAACCAATTAGGTCACGAACGAAACGACGAATGTCTTCAACGCCACCTTCGGTGCTAAAGTTTGGATCGAAGATTGTTTTGGTCAATTCGATAACAAACGTATCTTTTTCAGCAATAGATGGAATTGTGTTATACATATTGTAAATTTCATCCGGATCTAAGCCGAGAGAGTCACAACAATAAATAAATGTATCGGTATGAATTGCTTCTTCAAATGCTTGCCGCAACAAATATTGGCGACATTCTGGATTTGTTACATGGCGGTATACCGCTAAAACTAAATTATTTGCTGTTAATGATTCAGCTGTTGAGAAAAAACCGAGATTCCATAAAATCAAACGTCGCTCTCGCTCCGTAAGTGAATGCGAAGATCGCCATTGCTCAATATCTTGTTGCATGGAAATTTCTTCTGGAGACCAGTTATTCGCGATTCCATTTTTATAATGTTCACGCGCCCAATGATAAGTCATTGGTAAGATTTTATTAGGATCAGTTTGCGAGTTGTTGATAATTCTTTTTTTTGCCATAAGTCCTCCTTGTTATTGGCAAGATTCACATTCGTTACCAAAAGGATTACATGTCACGCCACTTGCAACAAATTTTTGCTCTTCGATTTGTTCTCCAAGCGGCTGTTCCATTTTTGGCGAAACAATATCTACATCAGAATATTGTCTTTTTTGAGTAAAACCATATTCAGTGCCAAGTGTTGATTTTTCAATTTGTGTTGCACCAAGAGTCCGCAAATAGTACATTGTTTTCAATCCACATTGCCACGCAGTCATGTAAATATCGTTCAATTTCTTACCCGAAACACCTTTCATGAACACATTATGTGATTGACTTTGATCAATCCACTTACCGCGAGCGGCAGTAATTTTAATCAACCAGATTGGATCTAATTCAAACGCACCACGATATTTTTCTTTCAAATATTCAGGAATTGAATTTACGCGCAAAATATCGCCATCAAAATATTTGAGTTGTTCTAAAATTGATTTGCTCCACAAGCCAATTTTTTTCAAATCATTTACTAAGTAACGATTTACTACGGTAAATTCACCAGCAATATTCGATTTTACATACATGTTTTTGTAAATCGGTTCAATGCTTGGATAACAGCCCGCAATATTTGCAATAGTTGCCGTTGGTGCAATTGCCATCACATTTGAATTACGCATGCCATTTTCTTTAATATGATCGCGAATAAAACGCCAATCGAGCGAAGATGATTTTGATACCTCAATTGGCATGCCACGTTCTTGTTCAAGCAACGCAACGGTATCGAGTGGTAAAATACCTCGATCCCATTTTGAACCTTTGTAGGTTGGATAGGCGCCACGTTCTCGCGCTAATTCAGATGATGCAAGTATTGCATAGTACGAAATTAATTCTTGAGAATAATCGGCAAACCATGCAGCTTTTTCTGATGAAAACGAAATATCAAGCTTATAAAGTGCATCTTGAAAGCCCATCACACCCATTCCAATAGGGCGATGGCGCATATTTGAATTGCGAGCTTCTACCGTTGGATAAAAATTTGAATCAATAACATTATCAAGCATGCGAATCGCATTGCGCACTGTTTTTGCAAGTAATTCTTTATCAAGACTTCCGTTAATAACGTGCTCAGATAAATTAATCGAGCCAAGATTACATACGGCAGTTTCTTCGGCAGACGTATTGAGTGTAATTTCTGTACACAAATTCGAACTATGTACAACACCCACATGATCTTGCGGCGAACGAACATTGCATGGATCTTTAAATGTAATCCATGGATGGCCAGTTTCAAAAAGTCGACTGAGCATTTTACGCCATAATTTTGGCGCAGATAGTACTTTGAAAAGCTTAATTTGGCCGTTACGTGCTTTTTCTTCATATTCCTCATAGCGTTTTTCGAACGCTTTGCCATATAAATCGTGTAAATCAGGCACTTCTTCTGGAGAAAAAAGCGTCCAATCTTGATCAAGCATCACACGCTTCATAAAAAGATCTGGAATCCAATTTGCAGTATTCATATCATGTGTGCGACGGCGTTCATCACCCGTATTTTTACGTAAATCAAGAAAATCTTCAATATCGATGTGCCATGTTTCTAAATAGGCACAGGTGCCACCGCGCCTGATTCCACTGCGTGTAATTGCAACAACAACATCGTTTACAATTTTAAGATAAGGAACAACACCCTGGCTTGTTGCATGAATGCTTTTAATCATTGCACCAGTGCCGCGAATATTTGTCCAATCGTTGCCAATACCACCAGCCCATTTTGCCAATTGTGCATTATCGCCAATGACTTTGAAAATATGGCCTAAATCATCATTTGCTGTTGATAAATAACATGAACTGAGCTGAGCTATTTTGTAGCCAGAATGAAAAAGTGTTGGCGTGGAAGAAACATACCGCAACGTTGAAAATGTTTCATAAAACTCAAGTGCTTTTTCTTCTTTATTTGCTTCATTGAGTGCTAATCCCATTGCAACGCGCATCCAAAAAGCTTGTGGAAGCTCATACCGTTTTTTATCAATTTTATAAAAGTAACGATCATAGAGCGTTTGTAAACCAAGATACATAAACAAGCTATCACGTTCAGAACGCAACTGTTTTGCTAAATATTCTAAATCAAATTCAAGCAATTTTTGATTGAGAATATCTCCTTTTACGCCTTGATAAATACTATTAATGAAAGCAGCTTGATAATCATTTGTAAATGTTGCTTGCTCAACGCTGTGACCAATAACTTCACGGTATACTTTTTGCAAAAGCAACCGCGTTGCAACTTTATCATATGAGGGATCTTGTTCAATAAATGCAACCGCTGAAAAAATAAGCGCCGATTCAAGTTCTTGCGTGTTTATTTTGTCATAAATATTGCGAATTGTTTCTGCAATAAGAGAATCAATAGCAACATCACCAGCACAATCGTATGCAGCGCGTTCAAAACATGAACGAAGTTTTTCAAACAACAATTGCTCAACGCGACCATCACGTTTTGTAACGAACAAATCGTTATTTTCTTTGCCACTCGCGATCGTTGACAATCCCTTATTGAGTAATTTTTCCATAAATCCCTCTTTGCAACAACGTTTTTAAAAATTTCCAGCCATAACTACCCGCAATTTTTACTCCTCCTTCTTTTTTTATACAAAGATGCACTCATGCCTTTGAGAGGCACTTTTATGAGCACTCAACACATTATGTTAATAAAAAAATGTGGCAACTAGAAAAAGCTACCAGAGCGTTAATACATTTTGAGTATTTTTTTCGTGAATGATTTCATAAAGATACTTTAACATGACCATCGCACTCACGCAAAGGAAATTCACTCTTTTTTTTATGAAAATATATTCTTAATTTTTTTGCAAAAAACATTCATAAATATTTCAAAAAATTAATTTTTATTTTTAATTTTTTGAAATGATTGACGATTTTTTCCGTTCTGATCTAAGCTCAATCAAAATTATTCACCCTTTTTTATTAATAAGGAGTTTTAATGAAAAAAATTATTTTAAGAGTATCTACTCTTCTCGCGTTTACTTTAATCAGCTCACTTTCACTCGATGCTGTTGCAATTAAAGGAATGACAAAAATCACCAGCAAGCAACATCATGATGAAATTCTGGCTAAAGGTAAACCGGTTGTTATTATGTTTACCGCAGATTGGTGCGGTGCGTGTAAAATAGCAGCACCTGATTTTGAAAATGAATTGATTGCCGCTTATCCAGGCATTATTTTTACTTTTGTTGACGCAGATGTAGAAGCAACAAAAAGCTTAAAATCTCAATATGGGATCCAAGCACTTCCAACATTTATTTTCATTGACTCAAAAGGAAATATAGTAAACTCAGTTCGCGGTTATCCAGGAAAAGATGCTATTAATGGTCATCTTGGTAGTTTGAATGGTGGTCGCGCTGCAATTACACCAATGAAAGATAAAATGCACGAAGAACCAATGCGCGAAGAAAAGCCGATGCAGAAAAAATCATCTCCAAAAAAAATGTCAAAAAAGGAAATGGCTGAGCCAATGAGCATGCCAGCTGCAAAACCATCGCGAAAAACAATGAAAACAAGTGAAATGATGGGTGAAGCTCCTGCTGCACAAACACGAAGAGAACGTAGCAAGTTATCAGGAAGAGAAGTAAGCGCAAAACGAGGCAAAATGGAATACGTTGATGCACAATCAATTCCAGCGGAACATAGAGGCTCATGCCCAATTTATGTGCCATAATATAAAATAACTTCAGTAATAAAAAAAGCCTGGCGAATAACCAGGCTTTTTTTATTACTGAAGTTTGTGATTAATTATTTTTGTGAACCGCGCTCTTGCATTTCTCTGAGCACCTTACATATAATTTGCTCATTAGCTCGAAATTTTAACAGTCCCCACGAATCGATAAATTTTCTTGAGCCATTACAATATTCTTTCAAATTTTTTAAAAGAATTACTGCTTCTTCATTACCAAGTTCTGCTGTTTCTTCCAATATTTCAAACATTTCTTCATAATTTCGTTGAATTTCTAATCGTACATTATTATTAGAAAAAACATTAAAACTACATACCAAAAGCAAAGCGAAAAACAAAATCGTTTTTTTAAACATTATCTCGTCCCATCAATAATCAACGTGATACCAATAACAATGAAACGATCGACATTAATTTAATTAAAATATTAAGCGATGGACCTGAAGTATCTTTAAATGGGTCGCCTACCGTATCACCAATAACAGCAGCTTTGTGCGCATCAGAACCTTTGCCACCAACATTGCCTGCTTCAATATATTTTTTTGCATTATCCCACGCACCACCACCATTGGACATCATCAGTGCAAGCATAATACCTACAACTGTTGCACCAACAAGTAATCCACCAACAGCAGCTTTGCCCATTAAGAAATTGATAATTAAAGGCAATGTGAGGGTAATTAAACCGGGCCACAACATCTCACGAAGTGATGCTTTTGTACTGATTGCAATGCAACGTTTATAGTCAGGTTGTGCGCGGCCTTCCATAAGACCTGGAATTTCTTTAAATTGACGGCGCACTTCTATTACCATTTGCAATGCTGCTTTACCAACTGAACGCATAGTAAGCGCAGAAATTAAGAATGGCAATGTGCCACCAATAAACATTCCCGCGAGAACAAATGGATCAATAATATTAAGAACATCATTTAAATTCGCTTCTTTTGCATACGCTGAAAAGAGCGCAAGGGCAGTTAAAAGAGCTGAGCCAATTGCAAATCCTTTACCCATTGCCGCTGTCGTATTGCCGAGCGCATCGAGATGGTCAGTAATTTTGCGTACTTCATGACCAAGGCCAGCCATTTCTGCTATACCACCAGCATTATCAGCAATCGGCCCATATGCATCCACCGTCATAGAGATTCCAACTGTTGCAAGCATCGCCAATGCAGCCAATGAAACGCCGTAAACGCCACCGCCAAAGAAAAACGAAAGTAGTACAGCAAGAACCAGAATTATCACGGGTGCAACTACCGATTCCATGCCAACCGAAAGACCATATATCAAGTTAGTTGCTGCACCAGAGCGCGAAATGTCGGCCAACCTTCTAATTGGCGCACCACCAGTGTAATATTCAGTGATGGTACCAATAACCATGCCACACAAGCAACCAATAATAATTGACCCAAGCAAATACATGTCCATATGAGCAAAATACAAATAGAGCCCAACAAGGAGTACCAGTACCGCGGAGGCAACAAAATTTGCATTGCGCAATTTTGCCGCAGGATGCAATGATGAAAACGAATTAACTACCAAGCCAACTACCGAACCTATTAATCCAAACGAAATAACTAAAAGGGGGAAAATTAAATAGGTAAAGTTATTATACGCAGGAGTTGTTGTTGCTAAAATAATTGCTGAAACAGTCGCACCTACATATGACTCGTAAATATCGGCACCCATTCCTGCAGTATCACCCACATTATCACCAACGTTGTCAGCAATAACGGCTGGATTACGTGGGTCATCTTCAGGAATTCCTGCTTCAACTTTACCAACAAGATCGGCGCCAACATCGGCAGATTTAGTGAAAATACCACCACCAACTCGTGCAAAAAAAGCAACCAAGCTCGCTCCAAGCGCAAAACTTGTCAGAAGCTGCAACAGCAAAATAGTATTGCCGACATAAAAATAAAAAATGGCACCCAATCCCAAAAGGCCAAAACTTGCTACAGCAAATCCCATAACACCGCCACCAAAAAAAGCGATCATAAAGGCTGCAGATTCGCCACTGTTTTTTGCCGCCATCGTTGTGCGAACGTTAGCAAGAGTTGCAGCGCGCATACCTATAAAACCTGTAGAAAGTGACAAAAGTGCACCAAAAATAAACGCGCCTGCTGCCAAAGGAGATAGGAAATAACCAAGAACTACCGCAACAATAAGAGCAACTACCGCAATAATTTTGTATTCCTCAATTAGAAAAGTCATTGCACCATCACGGATTGCTTTCGCAATTGATGTTGCTTTTTCATGATCGACCGAAATCGACGTAATTTTGTTGAATAAATAAAGCATAACGCCGATACCAAGTAACCCAGACGCGGCAATTATCCCGTAATAGCCAAGATATTCCATATAATTTGTTCTCCTACATCAAGAATAGAAAGTGCAAAATGATGATTATTTATCGTAATTGCAAATCGATTTTTTGTAAAGATGATCCCAGCAGCGGCTCATTTTTATCAATTTGTAGGTTATAAAAGAGCATTAGTATCATCGCAACAAATGCATATTTGAATTTTTTGTTATGGATTGATTTGAAATTATTTATTTATAATCATCAAAGAGCATATTTAATTTTCATATATTCAACAAAGCTGGTGTATACTTTTTACAAATCTGTTATGTTGGATAATTGTTTAGGGACACATAATTTAATTTTTCTTATGCTTCATTTTGCTCGTTTATATTCACTGTTTTTTTTCACACCGCCATTGCTCTGGATTTCGTGCGCGTACATTGGTGGTATTTTACTCATCTATTATTTCAACTCGATCCTTTTTTTATCGTTAATGTCTTCAATTTTATGCGTAGGTACTCTGGCCGCATTCAAAATCATTAACGATTTACGTCCGTATATTATTTTATTATTAATCGGTCCCGCATTTTTTTGCGGAGGCATTCTTTATCAACGACAAATAAATTCGTATGAACAGTTTTTAAAACAAATGAGCGCACAACTAATCAATTGCACCGTGACTATTAATGATATTAATACAATTGACCACCCACGTTTCCGCAATCTGGTAAGTGCAACAATTGAAAATGCACAATTTGCCGAAACGCAAAAATGTATTGCGACAAATAATCAATCATTATTGATTTATACCGCGCAACACGTTCCATTTTGCATTGGTGATAGCATTTCATTGAGTAATATAAAAATTAAAAATGCCTCATCTCATTCGTTGTTGCATTTTTTTATTAAAGAAGGAATCGTTGGAACAATTGTTGCAAATTTTGATGAAGCAAAACTAGTAATGCATCCAAAGATATCGTTCTCTCGGATGCTTTTTGAAAAAAAGATTAACAATTTTCGCATGTTGCAAAAAAAACTTTCGCGTTCCAGTTTTACTTTTTTTTCGTCATTTTTTTTAGGCAATCGCCGAATAAACAAAAAAGAAAACGATGAATTAAAGTATCAGTGCAAATATTGGGGGATTTCACACTATCTAGCACGATCGGGACTTCATTTAGTGATTTTTATTATGGCGTGGGAATATATTCTTCGATTTCTTCCTATTTTTTTTCTCTTAAAACAAATACTGCTGATAGTAATCACTGTGATTTATTTTATTCTTACCTGGAACAGCGTTTCATTTTTCCGCGCATTTTTAACATTTATGCTTTATAAATTGTACCTTTTTAGAAATGTACAAATTCATACAGTGCATGCAATCGTATTAATTACATTTGTTGTTCTTGTTGCAAATCCTGCTCAACTTTTTTTTCTCGATTTTCAGCTCAGCTTTGGCATTACGTTCTTATTAGCGTGGATAAATCACTTCAAAAAAATTATGCGAACACAGCAGCTGCAAAACTCTTCCATTATCAAACCATATTAAACTATTCTTATTTATATACGAGCTTTAAGGGGGTGTCATAATGATGGGAATTACACGATTTTTATTGTATATACTCTGTACCTTTTTTTTGTATGCAACAAACGCAACAACGGTCAATCATCTTGCCAGTGCACTTGAAAACCAAATAGAAAACCCTGAAACGCTTCATGTTGTTCCAGCCGACATTCAACCAACAAAACTAGTAACTCACGAAAAAGAGTGGACAATTCTCACGTATATGGCAGCCGACAACGATCTTGCACCCTATGCTCGCAAAAACTTAAAACAACAAGCAGATGTAGGATCAAACAATCGCATCAACATAGTTACACAACTTGATACACGAATCGGGCCACATAACAAAATAACCAAACGTTATTATATTGAAAAAGACAAATTAATCGTTAAAAATCTCAACGATCCTGCGACGCAACGAATGGACAGTGGTTCTCCGGAAACACTCATCGATTTTTGTGGGTGGGCGATTAAGCATTTCCCCGCTCGTTATTATATGCTTGTACTCTGGAATCACGGCACAGGCATTATTGATATTGGCAGACCGCGAAGCATTAATCCAGTGCAGCTTTTCTTTTTTAATCCCGAAACACATTTGATTGAACTCGACAGAACCATTCCTTTTCTTGATTTTGTCCAAGCTATTCAAGACAACGATCCGCGCGCTATTTGTTTTGACGACACAACCGGACACTATATTTCAAATCAAGGCCTTGATCGTGCTCTGCGCGAAATTACGCAACGATTTTTAGGAGGGAAAAAATTAACCATTGTTGCGTTTGATGCATGCTTGATGTCGATGGTAGAAATTGCAAATATCGTAAAAGATTACGCAGAAATTATGGTCAGCTCTCAAGAAGTCGAGCTCGGGCCTGGTTACGATTATCGCCGAGCATTAACACCTGTTGCAGAGCGTTTGCTTAAACCGGCCGAATTTGCTCGCTCACTCGTTAGCTCTTTTGAGCAAACATATTTCAATATTACAAACGACTTCACCCAGTCAGCAATTGATCTAGAATATATGGGTGCACTAGAAAAAAACATTAATGCGATTGGCAATCTTCTTAATGAATCACTCAGCTTGCAATACGCAACTACAATTCGAGACATTATCAAATCGTGCAGGCACAAAATGCTCTGCACTCATTTTGATGAGCCAGCCTACCTTGACCTTCATCATCTTTATAGCAATATTCTTTCAAATCTAGTGCACTTTAAATTTAATGATGCCAACAAGGGAAACATGATTGTTATGAACCTACGAGAGCATTTACAACTAGGCCTCAAATTGATTGAAAAAATGGTTATTGCGAATGCGACTGGTAAAAATCTGGCTCGCGCAAAAGGTATTTCAATATATTTTCCAGAACGAGCTCTCCACTCTTCATACCACCGCACAAAATTCTCAACAAGCAACAACTGGTACAATTTTTTGATTACCTACTTATCACTTCCCTGAGAATTTAATAGACCTATTAAAACAAATAAAAAAAGTGTTGCCCAAATCAAGCAGCACTTTTTTTGCAATTTTGTTAAACTGCATACCAAGTAACACTTTTTACATAACAGGCAATTATGGATCCTAAATCGTATAAACAAACACTTCTCAATCAACTTTATGAACCATACAAAAACTGCACAATGTGCCCGCTTGGCACATTGGGACGCAAATCGGTCGTATTTGGCGAAGGCGACCCAGATGCAAACTTAATGTTTATTGGTGAAGGACCGGGACGGGATGAAGATGAGCAAGGGCGACCTTTTGTTGGAAGGTCCGGACAGCTTTTGACACGCACATTAGCTGCGCACAATACAAAACGAGAAAATGTTTTTATTTCTAATATTGTTAAATGTCGCCCCCCTGACAACCGAACCCCGACAGAGTTAGAAAGCACTACCTGCAAAAAACTTTTGCTCGAAAAACAAATTAAAATCATACGGCCTGCCGTTATTTGCACTCTTGGCTCAACCGCACTTACTCATTTAACTGGAAAACAGTTTAAAATTACGAGCACCAGAGGTAAAATACTCGAACAAGATGGAGTTATGGTCATTCCCACCTATCATCCAGCATACATCTTGAGAAACCCATCAGAAATTTCAACATTTTCCAATGATATTAAATTTGCTCTTGAACAAGCCCAAACTAGACAAATAAAATAATTCACATAGAAATTGTGGATAACCTGTGGATAACCTGTGGATAACCTGTGGATAACTTTGTCTAGATTTTAATAAAAACTGACTAGGTCAAAGATTAAGCGCCCCCGAGATATCAATACAATGATCTATTAATCACTTTGGCAAGAAAAAAATATTCTTAAAAAAAGATGTCCACAATCTGTCCACAAGTTATCCACAGGTTATCCACAATTGCATGGCGCTCTAAAAGAATTAACTACTCATTGTTTTCTGATATTTTATGCCAAGTTATCCACAATTTTGAGCTCACCTATTACTACTAGTTTAAAGAAAGAGAAATATAATAAGTATGATAATAGGCATTCTTGCTTTGCGATGGCACATCTTCTTTTATTTATTTAATTTTTTGCTACACTTATATAAAGTCTTATTTAATTTTTCGATCATAAGGAACCCTGTGAAACTTGCACAAGTAATCGAGGAACTCATAGAAGAGAGAGGCCTTGATCGTTCTCTTTTAAGTTCTATTATTTGCGAAGGACTGATGGCTGCATATACCAAGCGGTTCCCTGAGCTTACATTTGACATTTCATACAACAAAAAAAGTGATGAAATTGAAATAAAAGTACGCAAGACGGTTGTTGCGTCTGTCAGCGACGAAGACATAGAAATTTCTCTGAGAAAAGCTCGCACCCTTGATCCTAGTGTTGAAGTGGGCGGCGAGGTATGGGTTCCATTTGAAGGAAAGATTGGACGCATAGAAATTTTGCGCGCAAAACAAGTAATAGCAACAAAAATCCGTGGCGTTGAAGCTGCCGCTATTTATAATCAATACAAAGACAGAAAAGATACCATCGTCCATGGTACCATTCATAAATGCGAACGCAATGGAATGTCGCTTAAGATTGATGAAACTTTAGCTTTTCTGCCACATTCGCTCTCTTTACCCACAGATAAATGTGTTGTTGGTTATTCTATTCGTGCACTACTCAAAGAAGTTTTGACAGAACCACGCAACGATTATCAGCTTATTCTTGATCGCGCATCGGTTGATTTTGTACGAATATTATTTGAGCTAGAAATTCCCGAAATTTTTGAAAAAATTGTTGAAATCAAAAAAATTGTGCGCATTCCTGGGTATAAAACCAAGGTTGCCGTTGTTTCGCACGAAAAAAATATTGACCCTGTTGGAACTTGCGTAGGAGTTGGTGGGGTGCGTATTAAGCCAATTTTAAAAGAGCTGGGTGGTGAGAAAATAGACGTGATCCCTTGGCGCGAATCAGTGGAAGATATGATTGCAGATGCACTTAAGCCCGCTATCATTAGCAGGGTTGAGCTTGTGGGCATAGCCGCAGCGCAAGTTTGGCTTGATGAAGATCAGCGATCGTTAGCAATAGGTAAAATGGGACAAAATATAGCACTTGCGTCTCAGTTGGTTGGTTTGAATATTAATCTTGTACAGAGTGAAAAAACCACACAACAACGTGATGCTGAGCTAGACGAACAGATTGATGAAGCAGTTGAATAAGTTATTATGTTGAGGATACAATACATCTATGCGTGTTTATGAATTTGCAAAATTGCTCAACGTTACAAATAAAGATTTGCTTACGCTTCTTGCCCAAAACGGCTTTGAGGTAAAAAGTCATATGGCTGCACTATCGTCAGAAGCTACAGAGTTTTTGAATAAAAAGCTGGAAGAGTCTAAAGCGCCAAAAAAACCAACGCATGAGTCGCTTAAACAAGAGAAAAAAATCGAGACACAGCCTGCAGCGGTTGTTGCAGGTAAACCATCACCCCAAAAAGATTTTACTGTTAAAACAACAGAGCCCGCAAAAAAAATGGAAATGAAAGAAGCAATCCAAGAGTTCAGGCATAAAGAGCATGCTGAAATAAAATCATCTCCTCAACCAAAAGAAATCATCAAAGAAGAAAAACCAATGGTTATTGAAATTTCCGCACAGCCGATGACTGTTGGACAATTAGCAGATAAATTCGGAAAAACATCAAGTGAATTAATTCTTGCACTTTTACGGCAAGGGGTTGTTTGTGCAAAAAACCAAACACTTTCTGAGAAAATGGTTGAATCGCTTGCTAAACAATTTGGCGTTGCATTAGTACATCAACAAGTTCACAAGCAAGAAATGCAGCCACGTGTTTCTGGTTCAACTGGAGAACAGGTGCGCAAGCCAATAGTTGTTGTCATAGGTCATGTTGACCATGGAAAAACAACATTGCTTGATTTTATTCGGAAAACGCGTGTTGCTTCTCGCGAAAAAGGTGGCATTACTCAGCATTTGGGCGCATATCAAGCAGAAACTTCTCAGGGCAGTTTGGTGTTTTTAGATACGCCTGGGCACGAAGCTTTCAAAAATATTCGTGGGCGTGGACTTAATATTGCTGACATAGCAATTCTTGTTGTTGCAGCTGACGACAGCGTGATGCCTCAAACAGTAGAAGCTATAAAAACTGCGCAGGCAGCGCACGTTCCTATTATTGTAGCTATTAATAAAGTAGATAAAGTTGAAAAGCAGCGACTAGAAGTTGTTAAGCGTGATTTAGCTCGCTATGAGCTTGTTTCGGAAGAATGGGGCGGGCAAACAATTTGTGTTCCGATTTCGGCAAAAACTGGTCAAGGTGTTGATCAACTTCTAGAAATGATCGTATTGCAATCTCAAATGATGGATCTAAGAGCAAATGAAAATCAGTCGGCAGATGGATTTGTTTTAGAATCAAAAATTGAAAAAGGACGCGGGCCTGTTGCAACAATTATTTGTCGCCACGGAACACTGCGCATTGGTGATTTTTTTGTTTCGGGGACTGTTGCTGGAAAAGTGACATCTATCACGAGCTCGAATGGGCAACAGTTAAAACAGGTGGGGCCTTCAATTCCTGTACAAGTGTCAGGTATTGCCGAGCTAGCGCAGGCTGGTGAGATCTTTAAGGTTATCTCTGAGCAAGATTATAGAAAAGCCAGGGATTCTCATTCGGCGATATCTCAGTTGATCTTGCCCAAAAAAGTGTTTGGTGTCGAAGGTTTAAATATTATTGTTAAAACTGACAGTGTGTTGACCCAGGAAGCTTTGGTCGATTCGCTCATAAAAATGGCGGATAAAAATAAGCAACCTTTCAATGTTATTGCTGCCGGCGTTGGTGATATTTCTGAAAGCGATGTTACTTTAGCGAGTGATACTGGCGCTGAAATTATCGGATTGCACGTAAAAGTTGAATCAAATGCGTCAACCCAAGCTCAAAAATTAGCGATCACAATTCATCTTTATGACATTATTTACAAACTTTTGGAAGCGTTGGAAGAAAGACTTGAAAAAGCAGCGCCAATAAAAATGGTGGCAAAAAAAATTGGCGAAGCCGTAGTACGAAAAGTATTTGATATCAAGAACATTGGTATTATCGCTGGTTCGTATGTCAGAGAAGGGCGCTTTGTTCGTGATGCACGTGTTATTGTGTGGCGCGGCAAAAGAAAGATCGGTGAAGGAAAAATAAAAGGCCTTGAACGTGACCGTAAATCGGTAAAAGAAGTACATGCAGGGTTCGAATTTGCCTTTTTAGCTGACGGAATTGAAACGTGGGAAGTTGACGATCGCGTTGAATGCTTTATCGAAGTTCCAGAAAATAAATAAAAAAATCTAATAAACCTATCTCTGGTGTCTAGGTATTTTTTTTCATTTTTGGTATGATTTTTAACCAAAAATGAGAATCTGTTCCTGCAAAAAAAGGGCACCATGGAACTCATAGTAATTAAGCTTATCTTTGCATTAACTATTTCATTTTTAATTACCTTATATTTGATTCCGCTAATTTCGACAATTGCGCATCGACTAAATGAATTTGGTTTGGGTACGCTTGATATTCCCGATGGAACAATTAAGAAGCATGAAAAACCGATTCCCTATTTGGGTGGTGTTGCAATTTTTGTAGGGTTTATTGTTTCGCTCTCTTTCACTCTCTCGTTTGAAAACCAATTAATGCTTTTTTTAATTGGTACAACACTTTTGTTATTTATTGGGTTGGTTGACGATTTGGTTGTTCTTAAGCCATATCAAAAATTTTCTGGTCAGTTTATTGCTGCCTTTTGTTTGGTACGTTCTGGTTTTTATTTAAAAGAAAGCTTCTTTCTTAATAATTTTTGGAGCGTGCCGCTCTCTCTCTTTTGGATTTTGTCGGTTGTTAACGCTTTTAATTTAGTAGATATTATGGATGGGCTTGCCTCGACGATTGCAGTGGGGGCATCTGCAGCTTTTTTGATAATTGCCTGCCTTAATCAACAGTGGCAAGTAGCGTTGTTGCTGAGCTCCTTTTTAGGACCGTTGGTCGCTTTTTTGTGGTATAACAAACCACCTGCTCATATTTATCTAGGCGATGCGGGCTCGCTCTTTATTGGTGGTATATTGGCCACAGTTCCTTTTTTACTCAAATGGAGTATTCATAATTTCTATGGTTTTGTGGTTCCGGCGATTGTTTTGGCAATTCCACTCTTAGAGGTGGCATCGTTGATACTCGTAAGAAGCTATAAACGCATTCCATTTTACAAGGCCAGCCCAGATCATTTTGCACTCTATCTGAGAAACAATGGTTGGAGCAAAAATTTAATTCTTATCTATATTTTTACCCTTTCTTTAGGCCTTTTTTGCTGGTCGTATTTGTTATTTTACAATGAAATGTCATTTATTCAATTTGTTGTTTTATCGCTGCTCTTTCTTTTTGTATGGCTATTTTTTCTCGGTTTTAATTTCATATTGTGTACCTTTAAGTTATTTTGGTTTTGATTAATTAAATTGTTGTCTTGCGGTTGCTTTTGTTTAAAATATCGGGCAACATATGAAATATGCCTTTTGTTGCAGCATTTTTTGTTGTTGCAGAAATTGTTACTGAGATTTTATTGTTTTTGTTATCAAATATATAAAACTAGATGTTGATATCTTTGAAAAAGATTAAAGGCACTTCCTATGGCAGTTTTGCTTCTAAAGGTAGTATGGTTAGACGCACTGCTATGTTGAGAGGGCATTAGTTCACGATAATTATTTACTACAATTCCTTCTTAGCGGTAGGGAAAAAAGTCATGAGCTAATGTCTTCTCACGCTTAAATAGTTTCTTATCGTAATCAATTTTGATCTCTATTATTTATCCGCCAAATGAAATATCGCCGCTGCTTGCTTGCTCGGTTCGATCCTGTATGCTTTGATCGGCAGGATTATTGGGGTCGATTTGTTGTTGATTGCCACCACTTCCACTATATCCCCCATCTGGGTTTGATATATTTCCGCCGCCAACTGGTTGTGTTGTGGTTGTATCAGGCTGAGTTTGGTCTACTGCTTGCTCTTGTTTGACCGCTTGCTGGTAAAAAGTGGTTGATGAGTTAATTGCATTTAAGAGTGATGTGGTTAATGATCCGGTATTCTTTTGATATACATTGAGTGTAGTTTGAGCACTGTAGCGGATTGACAGTGGGGTGTTGTTGTTTCTCTTATATTCATATCCTGTTACCAAGCTTCGCATGGTGGAGATTGTTGCATCATGTGGTGCACCAAGAATTCCATCGTTTGTCTTCATTAAGAAATAATCGTAAAGCTGATTTCCAGCGCTATCTTTTATTGGATTCCCTTGGTTATCATGTAGCTCAGCAGTGGGTGATGTTGTTTTATAGATAAAGTGACCGTCAATTACATCTTGTGTGCTTGTTGCTTGTAATGAGATGGTGCCGAAACTAAATGGTCCGATAAGGGTTGAGGCGTAAGAATTTCTGAGTGCATTGATAGTTTTGGTTGTGCCATCTGGAAGTTGTCCGTGAGTTTGAACGAATGATTCAAGAACATTGGGGCACATAGCAATCTGTTTTGCATTCTGATCGTATGCTCTTTGCGAAATTAAGCTTACCAGTGAAGGAGATGGTGCGCCTGGAGAAAGTGCAATCAGAGGAGAAATGCCGATTTGATTTATTATTGTTGATCCTTGTGTTCCCACCGAGGCTTGCCCAAGTGCTACATAATCAACTATTGGTTTCTTTTGTGAATCAGTTAATCCTGTTGCGCTTGTTGCATAAATATATTGTCCTTTAAGAATTGATGGTTTGTTGATTGCTTGTAGATTAAATGATCCAACTGTTGGGTTGGTCAATTGTTGCATTTTTTTGCGCGCATCAATTTCACGCTGTTTTTCTGTAGGAATGCCAAGCGCACCAGTTGGCCGCAATTTTTGATTGGCTTGTGGTTGAACTTGTGGGCTAATTATTTCATATTCAATAGATGCGCCGGCTGAAATCATACCAACAGTTCGTTGCTTTGTTGGTGAAATGGTAAATGATTGTGCAGCAGGAGGGGTTGTTCCTTCTTGCCATATTTGCACAGTCAATGTGCTATCGTTCAGTTGGAGACGCATGTGGTACCACTGACCAATTGCAAATTCGGGGCCAGTTGGTTGTGCAAACCAGCCTTTACCTTCATGTTCATAGAGATTAAGAGTTGTTGGTTGATCTTTGGCGTCTTTTTTATACACAAGCATTTTTGCTAAATGACTTACATCAAGTGGCGCGGAGCCAGATTTTCTGATGGCATCAAGATCGATACTATCACCACCAAAATAAACACCTATTGAAAAACTATTTAAGGTATAGAGCGCGCGCCATTTTATTTCTACAATTGGTGTATCCTGAGCAAGTGGCACTGTTTCTTTTTGATTGAACCAAAATTTACGTGGTGTTGATGAAGTAATAGATTGCCCATCGGAAGCAATTGCTAATGCTGGCGAAACAGCAATTTCCTGACTAAATGCTTTTCTGCCATTATTATACAACGGGAACCCTTGAGATGGGTTCAGGTTTAAAACGCCCGTGTTGAAACCATATATTGAACCAACATCTGCGCTCATTAGGCCAAACGTTGGGTCGGGAGTAATTTGTGGGGTGAGTGATTGCCCTAAATAGTATGACATTTGACTTTCCATATTACTAAAATAAGTTTGAACAAAATCTTGATAAAATCCTAATTCACGTTCTTGATTGGTAATCTGAGCTTGATATTTTTTGCTCAGTTCATCTGCCCATGCATCCTTTGCATTCGCAGAAATAATTTTATTATTTGCAACGTATGTTTGATAGTCGCTGACAAATTGTTTTTGTTCCGCTTTTTTCTCAACCGCTCTTTCATCTGCTTGATACCCACCAGCAATCTGAAAAAGCTGTGGACCAACAGTCATTGCAAGCACTGGAAGTGCCAAGCCGTCTGTTGCAACAACGGCTGCAACTAGTAAGCCGGTAGTAACGGTCGCTTCTATGAGACGTCGATGATTTTGAACCCAGTCGGACGCGGTTTGCATAGCTTGTTGACCACCTTGCCAACCAAATGCCGAGAATGCGCTTGATAACCCATTAAACACTGCTTTGAATGTATCAATAGTCAAATCAGTAATGATACTTACTATATAGCCTGCGAACTTAACAAGTGCTTTAATTTGATCAACAATTTGTTGCACAACAAAAGTACCAACAGAAATAATAGAACTTACAACATCATAAGCTATGGTTTTGAGTCCATTGAGAGCATCTTGACCCAACCCTTGCCAGTCACCAGATTTAACTGCAACTACTGTATCGGCAACAATTGTTGTTGCATAATTTACCGCATCAGTAGTTAAGCGGACAATGCCTCCTTCATAGGCAACAACAATATGTTGCATGTCAGCATAAAAATCTATAACACGATCTGCTACCGCATCAAGAGCGCCTTCTATATCTTTTCCAAGTTTGTCATCTATTTTTGAGAATACGGTACCTACTAATGATGCAGCACCTGAGGCGACATCTTTGGCTGCTTGTGCTGTATCATTAATAACATTTTGTGCATCCTGAATGGTATTGGTAATATCATTAGAAACGTCTTGCTGGAGTTGTTTTGATTTTTGAACAAAATCTTTTGCTTTGTTTGGATCAATTGCGCCAACAAAAGCTCCTGCGATTCCATAGCCCAGTGCTTCAGCTTCATCGGCGACTGTCTTGCCAAAATCTTGCATTCCTTGCCAGATATCTTGGCCTGTTTGTTTAATATCATTCCATAAACCACTGATCCATGATCCAAAATCTTGAACTGTTACCAATTCATTGTTTGTGGAATTTGTGGGTGAATTCATTACGATCTGTAAAGCGGCAGAAGGATTTGCTGCTTCTTGTGCAGCGGTATCCTTAAAATTTGTTAGCAAGCGATCTAAATCTTCAAGATAGACATAATCATCGGTGGTATAAAGAAGAAATGCAGGAGAAGGAAGATTGGCGAAATTGGTTAGTGCCTTCATTGTTTGATCAAGATGCGTTGCATCAAATAAATAATAGGTCTGAGCTTGAATATTTTTCAACATTGCCAAACATTGTAGTTTTTCTTGGACCAATGGTTGTTTTACATAATTAGGATCAATTGGTAGTTGCTTTTGCAGCCCTTGTTGCGTGAGATCGCCTAAACTTGATGAATTAGCGATTGAAATAAGTTGGTAAAAACCAGTTTTTTGATAAATAGTTGCTTGATCATTAATTTTAACCAAATCGAATTGTTTTGTTGTTGGATTTATTATCGTCGCCCAATCTTTTGTTTGTTTTAGTAAGCGATTGCGCACTTCATCTGTTAAAACTAAATGTAAGCGATGAAATTCTGCAGCATTTCTTAGTTGTGAAAAGTCGGGGTGATAATAAGCAACTTCAATATTAGGAATGAATCGAAAAATTGATTGATCTGTTTCGTAAATTGATTCCAAAATTGATGCATCTTGTAAAAACGAGCGCGTAATCGTATATTTGCAAAAATCTTGCCAAAAAGATGAATTTATTATCATTGTAGGTGTAATAGAGATTGCTTTCCAAAATGGTGTATTAACAACATCTTTCCAAGAAGAAACAACAATACTTCCTTGTACTTCTTGCCAATCTGGTGTGAGAGTTCCTGAGCCAATGATGACAACGAGATTTGCCCAAGATCCAGCTTTTTTTACAAGTGCATCAACAAACTCAATCCATGTTGATTTTTCAAGTAATGTAGTTACATCAATATTTTGTTGGTGTCCATAGGCTGCTAGTAATGCCGCGCATTCTAACTTAGTTACATATTCAAGATAAAAATAGAAATTTTTAATGTAGCGCAACAAATCTGCATCAACATTTAATCCGGCGCTACCAAACAATGCTGTAACCGCATTTTCATTGATGGAAGTTGTTGGATATGGGTTTGGTGACGGAGGTGTGCTATTTGGAAATACTGGATTAAAAAGAGCCTGCGCAACAATTTTTACGTCGGAATATTTTCCTTGTAAGTTATCAACAGCTTGTGATGGTGTAATTTGTGGCGATGGTTGTTGTGCCAGTGTTGTACATGACACAAGTAAAATCTTCAATACTAAAATATGTTTCAATATTTTCATTACTGCTCCACCTATTTGTGCTCATTATTTCATGAGCGCAGCTACCTGTTGAGAAATTTCAGTAAGTTGATCTTGTGAATAAACAAGATCAGTTGGCTGTTTAATCTTAAATTCTGCTTGGCATCCCGAAGCCATAAAGCCAATGCCACCAAATATAAAAAGATAATTATCTAACTGACTAATTGTTTTACTAAATAGCGGTGTTTGTGTTGCGTCAGCATTAATTTTTGCAAAAAAACATGCAGCAATTGTTGGTGATGTAGTAATTTTAAAGATATAAGTAATTGGATTGTTCACCAGAAAATCTACATCTTGTTTATCTAATTGATATAAATGAGTCGATCCTTGTGTTGCAATTTGTTCAAGAGGAGAAATGATGCGTTCCTTAGTTTGTCCCTGTTTTTTGTTAATTATTTGTTGCGCAAAGCAGAGATCAACTTTGCGAGATTTTGGATCGCCTTTTGTTATTTCAACACCGTAAAGCCCAAAGAGACGGTATTGCCAGATTCTTTCCGGGTCACCTGAAATCCAATGTCCTCGATTGCAAATGATACCTACAAAAAATGGATATGTTGCATTTACCAGCGTACATTCAACTTCAATGTCGTAGGTAGAGCTTCCGGTTGCATATTCAGTAAAAATTGAATTGGCAGCAGGATCATCGGTAAAAATTGAAGCAGTTTTGTCGGTGCGTTTCTGCCAGATAGGTTTTGGAAATAGTGCAAGACCATTTTGCCAGAAACTGTTGCGATTAAAATCGAATTCCCAATCGCCTTGAGCTACTTGATAAATATTGTACCATTGCAACCCGCTTGGTGGTGTGAGCATAACGCCATTTTCAAAATAAAGATCATATTGAATAGGTGATACGAGGCTTTTGATAATTGGCGCATCTAAATTGATCGATCGGTTCAGATAAATCACTTCTTCTTGAAGTTGTTGATTAGTTTTTGCATACAAATCAGTTACTTGTTTTTGCGATTTACCAAATGCGTTTGTGATTGAACCCATTGTTGCTGTTTGATCATTGGCTATCTGTTTTTGGAACAGTTTCCAATCATCAGTAATTGCGTTTTGTTGTTTAGTTGCTTCATCAAACGCTTGCTTGTCTGTATCATCTTCCCATTGAATTGCGAGCGAACCACCAGCCATAATAATGGCTTGGATAGCGATATTAGCGAGCATTTCAACAAACTGTACTTTAGGCGGTGAGAATTTTTTTGCTCGTTTTTTTACTCGTTCTTGTAAATCAGCCGTATTCCAAAAATCAATAATTGTTGGCATTATCATTTTTTTGCGCAACACGAAAAAAAGCAATAGTTGTTGATAATCAAAAAGAATAAATTCTCGTTCAATATCAATATATTTCAAAATTAGCTTGGCTAATTGATTTGATAATTGTTGCGTAGGAGTATTGTTTTGTGTTGTTTCAAACCAACGGGTTGCATTAGAATAGAGTTCCCCGATTTTTTTTGCTACCTGTTGCCAGAGTGAGCTATTTGAATCTGTGTATTTAATAAAATTTTTAAAATGATTGATCTGATTTTCTAACAAAAAATCTTTAAAAAAAAGTTCTTGAGGAACAAGTTGGTTGTGTTCCTGTAACTTTTTAATTTCAGAACGGAGTTGTGTATGTTGCGATTGTAATTTATTGAGTACCAATTGTGCTGCTTGTGACAATTCTTCCTGAGTTGCTTCTTTTAATGCATCAAAAAGTTTGGTTACATCTTCAAAAATGTTCTGCTCTAAATGAACTCCTGTTTTGCCATAAAGGAGATCTGGATTTACACCCTCCTTTTGTGCAACAAGAGTTGATGCGGCAATAAAAAAACAAATAATTAATTTTTTCATGTGCATCTTCCTATGGTGGTCCTTGTGAAAGATCTGGCGGAGGTGGCGGTGGTCCCTGTTGTGATTGCTGTTGTTGCGAAATAAGTTTGCGCAAACTACTTAAATAGTCTTGGCATTCTTGGCAGATTTGTGCAGATTGCGTTGAAGACATGATTCCTGCTTTAACAGCGCTATTGATAATAATGCATCGCATGCATGGATCTAATATGAGCTCATCTTTAAAGATTGGATCAAAGAGGGCAGTAAAATCGCCAAGACATGCGCGCAACATCAACATAACCCCTTCATATGAATTGAGCCATGTTGGTTGTTGCAAGATTTGCTGTGTGTACATGTTTTGCAATGTTGGAATATTTACATACAAACGTGCGGCAGCGGCAACATTTGTTACTCGATTACCCTGCGCGTCAACAAAGTATGCTGGAGGCAATTGACTGATAACAATGCCATTTTTATCCACAATTGGCTTTGGATTTTGTGCATCTTGTACAACTTTTGCTGGCCAGCCAACTTTTTGAATATTTGGACCAAAGCTCAAAGCTGTTTTTGGGATAACTTTTAAGCTTCTGATTGTTTCATCATCATAAAAAAAGAGAGGAGGATTAATAAGTTGAATTTGACGCAAGGTTGTTGCGCGCTGACTAAGTGGTGTATTTTGATCAATAGTTGGCGTTGCTGCGGCCATAACTTTTTGAATTTCTATTGCATGCCGTACAAAAATAGAACCGTAGGTCGGATCCGGTTGCTCTAAAGAGCTTGTATACATTTTAAAAAATTGAAGATAGTTACCAAAAATAGTTAAATAGGCAGATCGCATATCGCGAATACCTTGTTGCACGAGGGGATCACTTACAACATTGAGTTCTTGATTTTCAATTAATAAATTAAGGTCTGCGCCATAATCATGGTTAAGAAGAAGGGTGTTGCCAGTATATGTTGCTAAATGTTTTGGTAAAGCAGGCATACGTGAAGTGATTGCTTGATTGGATTGAGCTTCAATAATATTTAAAAAATGATTAATAATATGTGTTTTGCGATTGAGAGCTTGAAGTGGTTCATTTGCTAAATAGTCTTTCAATTCTCGAGTGACATTCATATTAAATGTGGTATAAATTTTCATTAAATATGAATAGAGCTCATGCAAAATTACTAAATGTATGCGACTAAAATAAACAAGAAAGTAGTTATTATTATCGATGCTGGAAAGAAAATTATTAAGTGAAGCTGCAAATGCACTATTTGTTGGAAACAATGTTTGCCCACTCGGGTGATTTTTTATTGTTGCAAGACGCAAGTGACTCAAATTGAATTTACGCGCACATGCCATAGTACCTAAGGGGGTATTGTACTTATTTTGCGAAGTTATTTGTAGTGGATTGCCAGATTTATCTTGCCACGTGTGAAAAAGTTGGCACGAATTAAGTGTTGCTGTTGGTACGCAGGTATCACTGCTTACTGGCAGATCAATAAAAAGAGCTACGAATATAAGGAAAAAGCACCGACAATAATGCATATTTCTTCCTTGGGTTAACTGATTGGTTGAATTTTAGTGAACTGACAATACTGATAGCAAGGTTTTGTTAATTTTTTTAGAAAATGAGCTTTTCTCCCTGACAAAAAAGAATTATATTAAATGCCAACATGCAAAAAGATGTTCTTCATAAATACACTTTAATAAATCAAGGTATACCTATGCGCATAAAAATTTTATCAACTACCGCATTGCTGGTAGTTGCAGGTTTGATCGGTTGGAGCGGATACCATTATTTTTTTGATCTAAATGCCCCGGAGTGTTTTTTGACAGGAATAGAATCTGGTCACTATTATGCTGGAGATGTTTATTGTATTTTGGCTGGTAACGACGGATACAAAGTATCAGACATTTCTGTTTGGCTTGATGGAACACCATTGCTGACAAAGTATAAAATAAACAGTCGTCGCTTTGAGCATCCATTTACGGTACCAACTAAAACATTGCCAAATGGTAAGCATGTATTAAAAGTTGAAGTTGCCAATGGTACCTACGCAAAAAAGAAAATCACTCAGGAGCGATCATTCTTTGTGGATAACGATCCATTACAGGTAGCATTTGTGCGTCCTGAATCGGAATTAAAAGTATTTCAGGGAAGAACATTGCATGTTCAATTTCAGGTCAACAAAGAAATTGATCGTGCAGTGGTGAATGCACTGTCAAATAGTTTTGAATGTTTTGCCGAATCAAAAAATTCTCGTATTTATGAATGTTTTATTCCTATATCATGCGAAGAAGTAGCGAGTGAATATGTTGCGTCGGTCGAAGTTTTTGACAAAACAGGGCATTCAACTCGGCTTGATGGTAAATTTCAAGTAATTATGTTTCCATTTAAAAAACAACAATTGCATGTTAGTGCTGAAAAAATAAAAATCGAAAAAGAGATGGGAATTAGTAACGATCAGCTTGAGTCGGAACTCGAAGCAATGGCTAAACAATCTCCTAAAGAAAAACTTTGGCAAGGAACTTTTTATCCACCGATAGAAATTCAAACCGTTTCGACCGACTTTGGTACAATTCGTACTACGCAAGAAAAAGGGCGTTATGTTCACAAGGCTGTTGATGTTCTTAATACGCCACGAAGTGTTGTGTGGGCGCCGCAAGATGGCATTGTTGTATTAAAAAATAGATATGCATACAGTGGAAACACTGTTGTGATCGATCACGGCTGCGGTATTTTATCACTTTTTTATCATTTAGATGATTTTGCCGATATTACGCCTGGGAAAAAAATTAAACGAGGAATGCCGCTCGGAACATTGGGAAAAACCGGTTATGCAAGCGGGTACCATTTACATTGGGAAATGAGAATTAGTAATATTCCTGTAGATCCATTGCAATGGATAAAGCCAAATTTTTTACTTAATTAAATAAGGCAGAAAAATGCAGGTGTTTCTTGGTGTGAATAAATTGTGCACAGTTGTTGCTTCCTATTCGCCGATTGTGCGGTATTGTTTAACTATTCTTGTGCTTTCAGTTGTTGTTTTTTCTTGGTTCAAAGGACCATATCAATGGTTGAACAACTATAAGCAACAGATTGATACTGATAGAATACATATACAAAAGATCATTCAATCAGGTGATCAAGATGAGCATTGTTTGCAAGAATTACATGCATCATGTTCATCACTTAAGCGAGAAATGAAAGAATTCAATTATCTTGCCAACAAACAATCGGTCGATTGTTTGTTGGCAATTTTAAATTGTGCACAAGTTAACGGGCTAACAGTTGAATCATGCTCAAAACAGTATGAAAAAGAAAAAGTTTGGTGTCAAAAAAAGGGTTATTCATACATGTTGAAAGGAAATTTTGCCCAGTTTTTTAATTTTTTTAATACGCTTAACGAGCAAAAAAAATTAGTTCGTTGCAAAGAATTTTCGCTTGAAAAAACGGGAGATCTCTTAAGAGCGCATGTAGTTTTTGAAACAATGATAATTAAAGATGAAGCATATGCTTAAATTTTCTGCAATTATTCTTGCACACTTTTTTTTTGCTTTGTGCGTAGCTGAATCGTTACGTGATCCTTTTTCGCTTCCAGTGATGATGAATGAAGAGAAATTAGTAGTGCAACACACGCAAATTGAAACAGCAGAAAAAAAGCTGGAAGTTAAAGCAACTCAATGGGAAATCATCAAACAATTAGAAGACGGAACTACAATTATCAAGAAACAAGATGGATCAATTTGTAAAGTTAAAATTTAAGATTATCCAAATAAAAAACCCTCCAACTTTGTTATAAGCTGAAGGGCTAGGGGGGTGAACAATACATAAGATTGTATTGTTCGTTTAGGGACACTTATTAAATTTCTTCAATTCAACGCTGATCGTAGCAGCCCAAAAAAGGGTTGTCAAGAAATTTTTTTCTGCTATAGAAAGGCAGCCTTGAGCTACAAATAATGCTCAATTAACAGGAAACTTGCACCAATAAAAGCAACGCCAGTAGGATGATTTTGTTTTAGTATTTTTTCAGCAAGGAGATTTTATGAATAATCGATTTTCAATTAAACAAGCCCTCTGGTTTGGATTTTCTACTGTAATTGATCATTTTGCTTTTTTTATCGCACTGATGCTTTCTTATTTGGGCATAATTGTTTTTGGTTCGTTTATTGGATTGGCAATTTTGTGTTTACCTTTTTCATATAATATTGTTCAAATTGGTAAAACACTTAATACGATTGGCTTAACTAATAGCGAAGTTGTTAAAGATTTTTTAACAAGCAGCGGACCAGCATTTACTGTCTGTTTAAGTGTACTTATTTTGTTAATTTATTTTTTGTACCGATTACTTTCACTCGGTATGGTTAAAATAGCACTCGATTTTTATGATAATGGTGAAAGTAAGATACAAAAAATATTTTCTTGTTGGCGCTTAGTAGTACGTGATGTTGTTGCCACATCTCTTTATTGGCTTATGTGTGCAATTGGATTTAGTTTGCTGATTGTTCCTGGAGTTTATATTGCAATCACGTTTGGCTTCTACCAATATGCCATTGTTGATGAAGACGCCGGTGTGTTTGATTCGTTTAAAAGAAGTGCACAATTAACAAGTGGCTATAAAATGGATCTTTTTGGATTAATGTTTTTAATGGGCATCATTAAATGGGCGGCACTTTCACTTTTTGGTATTGCATTAATTATTGTGGTACCTGCATTTGCACTTATTTATGCCTATGTTTATCGCAAACTGCTTGCGCGGGTGTAATTGATTAGAGTTTTCGCTTAAATTTCTTTTCAATCTCATACAAACTGATCAACCATCGCGTTGGTCGGCCGTGAGGACATGCAATTTGATTTTCACACTCTGAAAGTTGTGTGATGAGTTCTTGTTGCTGTTGAACCGAGAGGTTATCTCCCGCTTTAACTGCCGCTTTGCAGGCCATTTGTGCATGCATTTTTTCATGTGCTTTTTTGAAAAAATCTTCGCGTGGCAATTCTTGATGTTCAACTATGAGTGCGATTGTTTCTTTTATTAACTGAGTGTGTGAACAATTTTTTAAATGTATCGGAACAGAGTGTACCGCCACATGTGTCTGGCTTATTTGATCAAGTAGAATACCGTGTTGTGAAAAAAAATCTTTATACTCAAGAATAAGCGCAATATCATTCATCGACAATGCAATTAACTCAGGAAATAAAAGTTGAATGGTTGGTAATTGCCCAAATCGTTTCTTAAATTGCTCATAAAGGATGCGCTCATGTGCTGCATGTTGATCAATAAGCATAAGTCCATCATGACGTTCAACCAGCAAATAGGTTGAAGCATATGATCCAAGTAGATGCCAATTATGTTCAGGATCTGAAATTGGTTGTTGTTTTTCTTCAATAAAATCAGTAAATGGCAATTGGGTTCTAGTGTTTGTATCAAAATTGATAAGCGCGTTGTGTGTAGGTAGCGTTTGAAATATTTCTGTCGCAGGGCTTTGTATCTGTGTGCTCGGTTTATCTTCTAGTGAAATTGATGCAAATTGCTTAACTTGATTAACTGGCGAATGCTGGTATGCATGAACTGCTTTTTTTTCAGGCATAACAGAATGTGTGAGTGTATTTTTTATAGCTTCTTGTAATGCGATTTCAATTTTTCGTTGATGCAAAAAAGATACTTCTTCTTTTCGAGGATGAACATTAATATCAACTTCTTGCGGATTGACCCTTAAGTTAAATAGAGCAACAGGAAATCGATCCGGAGGTAAAATATTTAAATAGCCTTTCATGATCGCTTTTGAAAGTGAACCGTTTTTTACCCAACGATTATTTACAAAAAAGAAAAGCAGGCTGCGATCATAACGAAATACATGGTGATTAGAAACAATTCCCGCTATTTCTACTGAATCATTTTTAAACTCAATGAGTTGAATCATCGATTGTGCAATTGACGATTCAATGAGCTGCTCGCAGCGATTAATGAGAGAATGTGTTGGTGGGCAATTATATGAAAGGGTTTCATCATTGTACAATTTAAAATGAATTTTCGGATACGAAAAACAAAAAGCTTGAAATAGTTGAACTATGTGCCGCCACTCGGTCTGATCGGCTTTTAAAAATTTTTTTCGTGCGGGAACATTATAAAAAAGATCGTGAACCGAAATGTCAGTTCCTGTTTGGCATGAAACATGTGCGATCGAATTAATATTATTTTCTCGTTCAACTTTTATGCCATGAACAGCTAGAGATTCTTTTGTTTGTAATACTAATTTACTCACGGCACTAATGCTTGTCAGTGCTTCACCACGAAAACCAAAACTTGTAACTTGCTGTAGCTCATCGAAAGAATTTAGCTTGCTAGTGGCATGATGTGCAAAACAGAGAGCGGCATCATCTTGATCCATGCCGCAACCGTTATCAACAATGCGAATTAATTGCTTGCCAGCTTGCTGAATATAAATTGAAATAGTTGTCGCACCTGCATCAACCGCATTTTCGACTAATTCTTTAATAACACTTGCAGGTCTTTCGACTACTTCACCTGCTGCAATTTTATGTGCCTCGTGAGGCGGCAATTGTTTGATTTTTCCCATGATGATTCCGCCCAAATTAAATTTTTCTCAGTGTAACAAATTTAATTTAATGAAGCCATCAGTTTAAAATGGAGTACAGGAATATTTTTTTCTGAATCGAGCGTCTGATTAAGCGAATCAATTAGTGCTAGTTTTAATCTATTATCGGTTTGCAAATTATTAATAAAATTTGTAAGCGATTGCAGGTGGTAGCTATTACCCTCGAGTTGTAGCTGTTGATTATAGTGATACGAAAAACGAGTTAATACAACATCAGCCGGAATAGTTTGCGAAAGTAATTTTAAAAGAGCGAGTGAAGCAGAGCATGAAGATTCGTATGAATGCAGAACGGTAAGTTGTTGCTGTAATTTTTTTTCTTGTTGTTCAAGTGAACTAATTGATTGATGTACGGTAGTAACCATCGATTTTTTGGCAAGCAACTGTTTTTTATTTTGTAGTGAAGACATGATTTGTATTGATTGATATATATTGGTTGAAATAAGAAGAGCAACTGTTAAAAAGAATGCACAACATGAAAAAAAGTACCACGCATTAAGCGATTCACATTGTTGTGCGCGCATTAGTAATAAAAAATTAGTAACCTTCTTCATAGCTTTGTTTTCCTATGGCAAAAAGTCCGATAGCTTCAAGTAAAAGTGATTGTGAAATATGATTTTTATCTTCAATCAATTCATCGAGCCGCATTTGTTGTTGATGAATAGTACTGTAAAACATCTCTGCACTATTTAGTGCACCTTTGTGGGTGGTGAGCGCGATACATTTCAGTTTATGTGCAATGGCAAAAAGTGAAAAATGGAAAAGAATGTGCGGTGCACAATGAAAATGGCGACCATTTTCATTGTTTTTTGCTAATGAATCATCACACGAAATAACTATGTAACTTTCGTGCTGATTGTAGGAGTGAATAAATTGCCAAATAATAGAATTTATTTTTTTATGATTAAAAATGCGACCGTTAACTACTTCATAGCTAGTAAGTGGTATCGACTCAATAGCAACACACTTTAATTGTTGATGTTCAGATTGTTCGATAATGCTGCATTTTATAGAATTGTCGGAAATCCGTATGCCAACAAACGAAGGCGATTTTTTGCTCCATAACTTGAACATTTTTTTATGGCATCCTTCCGCATGCGACTCGATCTTTTCCTTCCAGGTCTTTTATTATTTCAACATGCTCAAAAAGTGCATCTCTCATCAACTGTTTTACTTGGTTTCCTTGTCGGCAACCAATTTCAATGAAAATTTGAGGCAATTGGAGCATTTTCATGTCTTGGTTTTGGCGAATAAAAAGGGGTGCTTTTGCAACTATTTTTTCAATATGTGCTAATCCATTGTGTTCAGAAAAAAGTGCTCCGCGATCTTCCCATTCTGTTACCATGGGGTCAAGTGTTTTCCACTCTTTAGAACCAATATAGGGAGGATTGCTGACAATCAAATCATATTGAAAAAGAGAAGGATCAAGTGATTCAAACAGATCTGATTTGATAAAACGAACATTATTGATTTTATTATGTTGAGCATTTTCTTGTGCGCAGGCAATGGCTGCATCTGAAATATCGGTAGCAACTAGTTGTGATTTTTCAAAATATTTGGCGAGCAGTAACGCAATACAGCCGCTTCCTGTGCATAAATCAAGAATATGCAGTGGTTTATTTTTTAATTGTGCAAAATTTTGGCACAAATTAACACACCATTCTTCAGTTTCGGGTCGCGGAATTAAAATTGGTGGTTTCACCAGAATATCAAGCGATGCAAATGGAACTGAACCAAGAATATATTGCAGGGGTTCATGTTTATTAACATGCGCATCGATCCACTCTGCTAATTGTTTTTCTTGTGAATCATCCAATTTTATTTCTTTAGTAATAATTAAATGTGCTTGATCAAGATTTGTTAATTTCTCAAGTAACCACCAAGCGGCTTGTTGTTGTTCAGCTGGATGATCGTAAATTGGTTGTAGTTGTTTGGCAATTTGTGTAATAAGCGTTGTTGGTTGATGCTTCATCCAGCACCTTTCACAATAAAACTATTTTTATAGATAGCCTATTATGAATCATATTATTTTGACAATTTAATTGTTATTCGCTCAGTACTGAATGTACATATTCTTCACAATTAAATAGTTTTAATTGATCAATTTGTTCGCCGTAGGAAAGATAGGCAACGGGGATATTAAGTTCATGGTTAATAGCAAATACAATACCACCTTTGCCGGTACCATCCATTTTGGTGAGCACAATTGCATCGATCGTGGTTGCTTCATGAAATAATTTTGCTTGTTGGAATGAATTTTGACCAAGCATGCCATCAATAGTAAGTAGGGTGATAATTTTATGTTCAGGCAACTGTTTAACAATTGAACGTTTTATTTTTGCAAGCTCGTTCATGAGGTTTGTTTTTGTTTGCAAGCGGCCTGCGGTGTCAATAATTAAACAATCGGCATGTTCATTTTTAAATTGCTGACAACCAGCAAAAACGACCGATGCAGGATCTTGCCCTGCATTACCCTGAATTAATGTAGCGCCACTTTTTGCTGCCCATGCATTCAATTGCTCGGGAGCTGCTGCGCGGAATGTATCGGCCGCAACCAACAGAGTTTTTTTATGATTTTTTACGAAAGAATGAGCGAGTTTGCCAGCGAATGTTGTTTTACCACTGCCATTGATGCCTACCAAAAGATAAATAATTTTGTTGTCTTGAGGGTTAGGAAACGGTTTGAGCAAATTTTGCAGAATTGTACATAAAAGATTTTTTAAATCTTTTCCTGATAGCGGTTGTGGTTCATTGTTCTTTTGGAGTTCAGCAAGAATAAATCGAGCAGTTGCTACCCCCGTATCCGCTTCGATTAATAATTGTTCAAGCTCATTTAGTGTTGCTTGATCGATGGTAGATTTTTTAAACAAACCTGCAATACGAGAAAATTGAGTGTATATTTTTTGAAACTGTGTTTTGATGAAATTAAACATTGTTGTCCATGCAAAAAATTATTTTTAATCGATCCATCCAGTAACACGCGTTTTAGCAATTCGTTCACCCATTTTAATTGGTGTTGGTTGGCTCGTAGTGAACGTAGGATCAATTGTAATCGTATTTTTTTCAAAAAGCATTACGATTGTTGATCCACCAAAACAAAAATAGCCAGCTTCATAACCTTTTTGTACTGCATTATTAGGCTTGAATGTTTCAACAATTTTACCAACGCATAGTGCGCCCACTGGGATATAAGCAATTTTGCCTAAAGTTGGGTGATTGAGCATAATTAAATGCCGTTCATTTTCTGTCAATGGTTGAATGCCCGATGTATAGACAAAACTATTTACCGATTCATAGCGACCGTTGATGGAAATTGGCTGGGTTGGAGTGCAATCTATAGGGAAATGGAAACGATGATAATTATGTGGTGCTAAGTAGACAACAATCATGGTGCCACCAAGATAATTTTGGGCTAATGATTTGTTGCCAAGTAATTTTTCAAGATTAAATGGTTTGTTTTTTACCAAAAATTCTGTGTTAGTATTTAAGTTTTGAATAACATAGAGTTGGCCATCCGCAGGACTGATGATTGAGTTTTGATCTTGATCAATAGGGCGAGAACCGTCTTTTAATTTTCTAATAAAAAATTCATTAAATGAACTGTATTTTGAAATATCTGATGGTTCAGCTTCATCGATATTAATTTCGTATTTTTTTATAAAGGGATTAATTGCATATGAACTGAGCGAACGATTTGCGCACCAGCCAACTAAACCGCTAAAATAGCGATTTCCGGTAAATAAAGAGCGAACAGTTTTGCCGATCCTGTTTTGATACAAGAAACCAAGCATTGAAGTAGTAAAATTAGCTTCTGCCGCAATTGGTTGGACACATTGTATACCGAATAATAAAATTAGACCCCAAAATAACATTTTTTTCATGTTTTAGAACTCCTATTAATACTATCCTATCAAATTATAAATGATTGTCAATTTGAAATAAGATCATTTTTTTATTTTGAAAAAGTGCGTGAAGATACTGCAAACAAAGCAAACATTCACGTCACTATCATTGGCGTCTACTCATAAAAAATATAAACTTAATGCTATGATAACTTTATTAAGTGCATTTCTTTCGCAACTTAAATTATTTTTATTTGTAAGCACATTTTTGTTGCTACGTTGTATAATCAGCGGTGATAATCGCGATGTTATTGAAATGCTTCCAGATGCATTTACGAACAAATATTTTATTCTTTATTTATTGGTTTTGTGGTTTGTCTTTTTTTCGTGGTTTAGATATTATTATCAGTTTCCTGAGTATGGCATTTGGAGTCATCTTCTTACGTCGAATGTAGGTTATGTAATATTAGCAATTGTTGTATTACTTGCTATCGCGCAGCTTGTAGTATTGTATAGTGAAAGACAGCGGTAAAGTCTAATTTTGTGTATTTCAAAGTTATTTTGCTATTGAATATGTGAATATGCTAATCATAGAACAGCTATTTAACAGTTTGCATTCATCAGTTTGTTAATCGTTCAATGGTGTTTACCCATTTATCAAATAATTTCAGATTTAACCATTTATGTACAACAAGCTGAAGACCAAGAGTTGCACATATTGAACCGACGCCCACAACGAAGGCAAATTTTTTCGGATTTCGTGCAATCCATGATGAAGGCCTGTTAGTTTTTGTAAAAATAGCTCGACGGATTATTGGTGCATAGGTGAAAGATGTTTGAGTGCTTACTTCAATCGTATGAACAGTATGTTTGTGGTATGCAGCAATAATTGCGTTTTCAATTCCGGTTAAAAATAATATACCCTGCTTGGGATTATAGGTGATACCCTTAAGTACGTCGTTTAGGTAATTTTTTTGTTCAGTTGGATTTTCAATGTGAATAGAAGAAATCACATGAAGAGGTTTAGCTTTCGGTGTAAAATTTTCATGGAGGTGGGGAAATAACGTTAGTTTGTCTGGAAGTTTATCATTGGGGATGGAGAAGCATTTAAATTTGCCATTCAAGGTATATGGTTCAAGATCAGGCTCAGGGGATTTGCTGCTGTTGCTTCGAGTAAGTGGGTTAAAGGTAGATTCATTTTCCATAAGATAGGTGGGTAATGAGATGAAACAAACGCATAGTAAAATTTTGATAGTCATGCGTCAGTGCCTGCCCGTAGATTAATCATTTTAATGAATCAAATCTTGTGCGCGCTGCAAAAATAATTTTAATCTGCGGTAGTCGTTTCCTGTCAATAGTGAGAATGTGTCCACAAATTGTTCAAGTGTATGCTGGTCCAAAAGATTCTGATCTGACAATTGTTTTAAAATAGCGAGCAATAGCTCATCAAGATTGAAAAGATTATTAGAAAGTGCAAAAAGGATATGCAGATAATGATTGTGTGAAAAAAAATCTTGGTGCAAATCGGGGGCTGCTGGGCAGACAAATGCATGAATTTTAGGTGGCTCGGGAGCAAGTTGATAAATAATTTTTTCTTTTTCGCGATAGCCAATAATAAGACACGAAAAGGTTGTTTTCAAAAACTCAAAAATTTGCGGTTGCTCTTGCATGAGCTCTTCTTCGGTTTTTTGATAAGTAAAAGGGTAGCGAATAGGGTCAATTGATCCGGTTTTAATTTGATACACAATTCCAAAAAGTATCCGTTTTTTTGTATCAATGGTGACAATTGAGCCAAAAGTGGGAAAATAGTTCCAGTTCCAACTTTGCGCAAGCCATCCGGTTAATGAGCTTTCAATTACCTCAGCAAAGGGTTTGTTGTTCTCCTTCATTATCATGCTCTCCTTGTGCAAACGACTTGTTTTCCAAAAATCTGAGTCGATGAATAATCGACCTTCCATGAGCACTCACTGCTTGTTGATGCAGTTTTGTGCAATACCCTTTGTGTCGTGCAAAATGGTATTGCGGAAACGACGATGACATTCGTCGCATCAATTCATCTCGTTTTACCTTAGCAATAATTGAAGCGGCAGCAATAGAGCTTGATTTAGATTCGCCAAATGGAAAGTGGTACACATTAATTTCTTCATAGGCAGTTTTTGCCAAATTAAGGGGCATTGCATCTACTAAGATTGTTGATGGTTTTTGTGGACAATGAGAAAATAATTGAATCGCGGCGCGTTTCATTGCGCGCAAAGTTGCATAATAAATATTGTAAATATCAATGTCGCGGTGATTAACAATTGCAACGCTCGACCATGAGTTGCGCTCAAGCCAATTATAGGCTTTTTGTAATTCTTCTGTATCGAGCAATTTTGAGTCTTTTATAAGGGAACTTTTCTTATTTGGAAAAAGAATTGCGGCTGCAACAACCACCGGGCCTGCTAAGCATCCGCGACCTACTTCATCGATACCGCATACCAGACGGTTTTCGTGCCACTCGGCCCTCTCAAAATCGTCTTTTTTGAACCGTTCTTTATATTTTATCGTTACCATCGGACATCTTTTCCATTTGACAAGAATATTTGGGAAGGATACAATTAGAATTAATATTGTGTGTATGACCATACTATCATAGTCAATAAAAGTTACTAGAGGAGTTTAACCCATGGCGTCGTCGACTGAATTGCGCGTTAAAGAATTACTGAGAGAAAAAGGTTGGACAACCAAAACCTTGGCAGAGAAGACCGGTATGTCTGAAAGTTATTTAACTCATATAAAAAATGGCACAAGACGCTGGAATGAAGATTCTCTTAAAAAATTGGCCAATGCGTTTGAAATGAGTCCTGTAGACCTTTTTGCGCAGCGAAAACAACGCACCGATAATATTGATAGCAACGTGAGCATGCCTGAGCAAGCTGACGTTAAATTAAAAGTTCAAATTGTTCCGGTTGTAGGGGAAGTGCCTGCAAATCCGTCACCCTATAATAATCAATTAATGCAAATCACCAGTGGCCACAAAGATGAATTTGTGCCTGTTTTGAATACAACTGATAGTGCATGTTTTGCACTTTCTATTGATAATAACTTGATGGCTCCTACCTTTGTAAAAGGCGATTTGTTGATCATTTCGCCTGAAGTATGGACCCGTTCAGGTGATATTGCTGCCGTTGAATATGGAAATGACACTGCAGTTCGTGCAATTATGCAAGTAACCTATACTGAAGACTTCATTGTTCTTGAGTCGGTTAACCATAAGCAAGCACCAGTTGCCCTTATTCGTGGCAAAGATCACTTCAGAATCATCGGTCGCGTAATTCAACGCAACCAAAAATTAGTCTAAAAAAAATTAAAGGCCCTCAGGTAGAAAACTGCAAAAGGGCCTTTAGTGCTTATTTTTCAGCAAAAAAGGCTGGATTTTTCTCGAATTTCCACTACACTAAAAAATGCTGCACTAAATAAAACAATCGTTGTTTTATAGTGTTTTTTAACACTTCCACTTAGTTTCACAAAGGGCTTACCATTATGGTACGATACGAAACTTTAATACTTGCAGTGCCTGAGATCACCGCTGACGAAGCAAATTCGTTAGAAGGTCAACTTGAGACGCTTATCAAAAAAGCGCAAGGCACTATCATCTCATTTGAGCGCTGGGGAAAATACCGACTTGCATTTCCAGTATGGAACAATGATTACGGTGTTTACTACCTGATTCGTTTTGAAACAGATGCAACGCAGAATGGTACAATTGTGAACGACATTGATTCGTTGTTCAAAGTAAAATATACGCAAGTTGTGATGCGTCACATGACCACAAAACTTAATCGTTCACAGTCACTTGCTTATTACAAACCTGAATCTTTAGAAGATGCACCTTCGCAAGATGTTGACACGTTTTTGCGTGACAACAAGATGAAGGGACTTTTAAATACCGTGTCTTCATATGATGTAAAACATCAAGAAGGCAGAGTTGACGAAGTTGAAGAAGTTGAAAATAACGATTAACGTAACTACGAAGTGGTAAAATACTATGGCAAAGAAAAAATTAGCAAAATTGAAAGTAAGTTCGCGACTTTTACGTAAAAAAGCGCGCCGTCTTTCATTTGTTCCAAAAAAACATTGTCGTTTTTGTGGCAGTGACGAACAATCTGCAATGCTTGATTACAAAAACTCTCCGCTTTTGCGTGGATTTTTGACTGAACGTGGCAAAATTTTGCCTTCACGCATTTCAGGCACCTGCGCTCGTCACCAACGAGAACTTTCAACAATGATTAAAAAATCTCGCGTTATGGCTCTTATTCCCTACTGCGCAGCAGAATTTTAGTCGTTAACTTTTGATTAAATATTAAAAGAGCTTTTCATGTTTTTTAGCATGAGAGGCTCTTTTTGTTTTGGTTGAAATGTTGACATAGAAATCAACTATTGTTGATGCTGCAACCATGAAAAATCGATCAAAAGGAGTCCGTGTTGAATCATTGTATGTACGATAAAATCAAATTACTGCACGAATTGAGTTCTGTTTTATGGTTTATAGAAAAACATGGAAAGCATGATGCAAAGGCGGCTGAAGATATGAAGTGCCATGATATGCTTGAAAAATTAGCAATCGATCTTGAAAAGTATGTAAAACAACTTGAAGAATCGATTTGTGCTAAAAAATAACAGAAGCGAAAATGTTTCAACATTCTTTATAAAATAAAAATATTGGTCGCATGTTATCTATTTATGATTGGGTCAACAAATCTTTTAATTGTTGATTGCACTAAATGCTGACAATAAAAATGTAGTCCTATTCCTACGGCAAAAAATACAGATCCTGTTTGAAATGAAGGAATGAAGCTTTTCATGAAATTAAAAAATTGTCTCTTGTGTGCCTGTGCAGGATTATTTAACCGCTCTTCGGCTTCCTTAATTTTTACTATCACTTCTGCTCGAGTGAGTCTTTTGTGCAAAGGAGGATGTACTTTATCACTGATCGGTTTATAAATATCATAATTATTATTTTTGTAATTTTTTTTGCGGTAAGCCCAGCAAATTTGCTGGTCAACCGCATATTCAATTGGTCCATAGGCGAGCGGGAAAAGGTCGGCTTCTGTTTCAAGAGCGCGCGATAACTTAAGCTCATTTTCTTTATTGGGCTCCTTTAGGTCTTTTTTATTCAAAGTTAATTCGAGCAGATTTTTATAGGTTTGCACTGCAGTGTGTTGTTTTTGTAGATGTGTTAGCTCGTGGCGCAATGTGGAATTGTGAATACGATCGTGTCGGGTTAGCTGATAAATGAATGGTACTTTGTCAAAAATTCCAAAATGCTCGAAATCTGAAGAGTTGAGCCGCATAACGAAATTATCTCCTGGCAAGCAAGCAAAGCACGCTTGCATGCTGGAAGAATCGTTAGATGTTCTGGTATATTGAACCGTAACATTTGCGTGAATATTCATTTCTTGGGCAATGCGAAAAGCTTTTTTTTGAACAGATGCAGGTATTTTTTTATCAAAATACATGTTGAGCGGTTTGTGTTCATGGGTCCGTTTATATTTTTTTATTTCTTCTTGCCAAAGTGCATAGCTTTCAGGACCGTATATTGCGCTCAACGCAGTTGTTTTTTTTTGTTTGATAAATTCTTCTATACAGGCACCAGACGAGGTTTGGTCTTTTTGCAATTTTTTTACAAAATCGTCAAAATGTGCATCACTGTAATACGGTCTTAATTGTTTGAATGCATCCACGTGTTCTTTTTTCGCATGAACATATTGTGCATTGAGCGGTAATGAGATGAGAGTTAATAAGATCAAATAGAGCATTGTGTTCTTTTTTAGAGCAGAGGAGCATTGCCCCTCTGCTTAGATATAATATTTTATAAAATTGTACAGTAGCCGGACCAAATTGATGTGGCTATTGCTTCAGCAGCTTTTGGCGTGGCCGCTGCTGCCAGTTCAAGAAGCTTATTTTTTAATTCTAGATTTTCAAGTGCGACTTTATATATTTTCTCGCCCAGTTCGTTGTTGTTATTTTGAAGCTCATTCATCTTAAATGCGCTATAACCAGCTAGGCCGAGTGTGCCAACAATCAATAATTTGCTCCCAATAGATGACTGTTTTGTTTTATTAATTATCGGTGTTCTGCCAGGTTGGGGTTCATCCTTTATGGGAGGTTGGCTTACTGTAAATATTAATTGTGCAATTGCTTTTTTTAATTCATCGTGTTCTTGCGCGGCTATTTTTCTGTTTTCTTCAATCTTTTCTTCAAGTGAACTTAGTCGGCTGTTTGTGGCTTGAACGTGAATTTTGGTTTCCGTCAATTCTTTTTTTACAGAATTAACTACCACTTCCGTTTGGAATTTTTTTTCACACGCATACCGACAAAATTCTTGTGTTGCTTGAATTTCGCCCGTTGCGAATAATTCTTCTGCCATGAAAGTAATAAATGCGTTAACTGTAGGTACGTTATCTTTTTTTGTTTTTTGCACTAGATATTCAAGAGCATCGTCACCAATATAGACTTCTTTTTGTTTGAAAATCTGTTTTATAGTGCTTCGGCGATTGATAGGATCATTTTGTGTGGTTGATGATGAGCGTGGTCTATTAAATTGGCTACCCAGATGAGATCCTTGGGTGAGCACTGTAGACATATTAGGCATACTGAATTGATTTTTTGATGCCCGAAGAGCTAACGCATTATTGTTGTTGTTATTATTGTCATCATTGGGTGTTTCCATCGCATTGACTGTTGCGATCAGAAATAATGTGGCAATACCAAGAAGTCTTATTTTGAGCATATTGTCCCTTGAAAATTGTTTTTTGTAAATGAAAGTTACTATGATCTAATATAATCAAAGAAATAATTGTTGCAAGATTGTCTGTAGATGAGGTTTTTTTATTTAAAAAGCTTATTAGGCATTAAATCGGTGTCTATCTCGAATCAACTTACGTGCGAAAGTAATCAGTATTGAAATTTTTTAATAATTAATTTTTTTGATCAATCCGTCTCATTAAAATATCTCTAACTTCAGGATTAAATGAACAGTACGTTTTTTTTATTTCTGATCTATTTTTTTTGTTGGCTATTTTGTTGCGCAACTCTTCAAAGGGAAAACTATCTGTTTTATATAAACCAACAATTAATAATGCTTTTCTAATGGTGAGTGTATTATAAAATTCAGCTGAATTGTGCCATAGATCAAATAACACTGCGTCGTTAGTTTTTCCGCACAATTGCGTCCCGTTATTGTTTAATGAAACATGATAAACAGCAGACGGCATTTTACAAAACAATTGTTTCCAACCGTCGGGGCTAGATACCCAAAACTTTAAAGGTTCCGTCTCGATTGTTTCGCCAAAAAAAATTGTATCATCGCCGCTAAAAGATCGTTCAGCAAAACCTTTGGTTTTATTTTTCAAAAAAAAAGTTTTTTGATTTTTTATGTTTGTAATACAGAAATGCAACGATACATTAAAATAGTTATTTTGTTTTATAAGACTTGAATAAAACGAACCGTTTGGACTCAATAAAGGTGATTTTCCCACTATTTTAATTTGAGTTGGTTGAATACTCGGTTTTTTGAGGTCGAAAAGGTGGAGATGTTTTTCCGTTGCGGCGATCAGGCATGAATCTGGTGTAAAACAAATTGATTCAATTTCGGGTGAAATTGTTTCTGGGCAAATTACCTCAAAATTAAATTGTTTGCTCCAGTCATGCACATTGTAAACTGATATGCTAAGGTCGTCATGCACAATTGCACAATAGTGACCAGCATGATCAAAACAGAAATGATTAATCGTTTTGTGCGTTATTTTTTTTAAAAGTTTGTTTGTAGAAACATTTCGAATCACGCAGAAATGTTCTGGTCCGCCATACATTTGTGTCGCCACAAGTGTGCCATTGTGGTTGAGCTTAACGGTACGAATTGGTGTTTTTCTATCTTCCTGAATAGTGGCAATCAAATCGGTTGTTTTCGCATCAACGATGTTAATACTATTATCAAAGCATTCAATTGTAAACCGAGATCCATCAGCACTAAAAGAGCTTCCCCATAGAGTATTAACTGGGAGATTTCTTTTTTGGGGCGGAATTTGTTGAAAAATCGATTTCAGCATTGAAGGATAATGATTAACTATTTCTTGTCCGATAAGTTGATCAAGATGATCTGGCAACAAATTTGGTGTGTTAATCAGGAGGCCATGCTGAGCAATAAATCCTAATTTGTTGCTTGACTTGTGCAATTGCTCAATCAGTTGTTGTGCAACTTTTTGTGCAGCAAGCTGTCCAAGCGTTTTAATTTCAATAAGCGGTTCTTTCTCCATTGTATAAATGGATAATGAAAGAAAAAGAAGCGTGAATAATGATTGTTTTTCATACATTTTTTTATTGAGTGAGTTTAATCTGGCTGCCATTTTGTTCAATTAATTTATCTTTTATGAGCTCTGCGAGCATTGCTTTAATTCTATTGTTTTCTCGATCAATAAAAAAGCATAATTCGTCAACTGTGCACGATTGTTGCTCAAGCAACATTTGTAAAATGAGACCGCGAATTTGACGATTTGAACCTTCAAATGCTGATTGAGTTGTGTGGTGTGCGCTTTTTCTGCTTGGATTTGGGTACAATTTTTTGAGCAAAACACCATAATCCATTAATGCATAATACCAAGTGCGCGCATTTTCAGTATCCACTGTTTGTTCAACAAGTGGATAAATTTGCGCGTCGGTGATATCAATTTGGTTTTGAAAAAAAAAGTGAATGAAGACTGCTCGAATATTTGTTTCAATGAAGATAGTTGGCCGGTTGAATGCAAATGCACAAATTGATGCTGCTGTTGCAGGTCCAATTCCGGGAAAATTATCTAAAATTTCAGGATCGTTTGGTAAATCGCCGTTGTAATTATGCACAACTTCTTGTGCGATTTTTTGCAG
>CAZUJC010000005.1:0-19843 GCA_964620245.1 uncultured Pseudomonadota bacterium
AACCGCCAACCCAATGAACCGCCGGTAAAAAAATAAATAGCTCCATAGAACGTTTAAACAACCGTTGAGTATAAATAACGCACCTATAAAAATAAATTGGGGCCAGGTTTGTAGTGGCGATTGCCACCAAAAAATAATCGATAGCACTGTTAAAAAAAACAACACTGACCATACCGCACTAAAATACCAACGCGGCGGTGTAAATTGTGGTACAATCAAAGTGCGATACCATTCCATACCGTGTTCAGTAAACCATTTTCCTGCAAGCATAAATGCAAGAACAATTGCTGGAATAACAATATACGAAATAAGCATTACGGCCTCATACTCTTATTTTTTGACTAAATAATTAAATCGATCTTTAATCGAAACGATAAAATCATTTATTTTTTTAACTACATTTTCAATTACGATATCACCAATTATTGCTTCTCGCATTCCTTTTTCAGTCGCATCAATCCATTTTTTTCCGAATTCATCAAAATTCGTTGCAATTTCATTGTTAATTTTTTCATTTAACAACGCAACGTTCACTTTGTTAATATAAGATAAAAATGAACCAATGAGTTTATTATACTGTTCATAAGCAAATCGATAATTTCTTTGAGAGTTCCGATCAGTTGCGATCAAACCTGGAATTTTAGCTGTTCCTTTTTGAATATTTTCAAGCTCAGCTTTAATAGTTGGAAACATCATCGAAGTTAACATTTTCTGCGTACGATCAAGAGCTGAGTTAAATCCTTGAATTGCATCATCTCTATTGATCCCTTCAGCTTGAGCAACACTTAATCCTGCACTCAAGAACAAATCTCTCAGCAACGTAACAAAGTGATCAACATTGCCTTCGTCAAGAGCTTTGATTAATGGAGTCAAATTCCCCTTATACGATTCATTGGCATTCACACCAAGTGGAGATTCTTGAGATAGGGCAACATCAGAAACAATATCACTTGAATTCAAGCCCTGCAGCGCTTCTTTAAACTCATTTAATAACTGTATACGTTCCCGCTCAGTAGTTGCCAATACCATTTTCTTTTCATAGTACCTTATTATTGTACTCAGTGAGCCATAGGGTGAAACAATTCCTCTGATTGCAAAAAATAAACGATTTTTTATATCAGATTCTAATCGGTTGGTAAACGGCTCAAGAGCTGTTTGTATTTTCAGCGGTGTGCGATCAACGCTCACAAGGAGTGAAAGAATCGCTTTGAGTGGTTGCTCAAAATCTTTTTGTTTTGCAAGCTCTTCAATTGATTGGTACCATTCAACTATTTTTTTATTTTTTTCTTGCGTTGAAAGATTTGCAACATTGGCAATTTTTCCAAAGAAGCCTACAAATGCTTGACCAATATCAGAATAACCTTTTGATAACGAAGCCATTTTATTGAGTTTTTCTTGACTATTGGCAGCGAGCCCTGGGCTAAAAAGTATCCCAAGCTGTGAAATAAGAGCACTTACCAATCGCTGCTCAGCCCCGATAGCTAGGGTAGCTTTCTTTAAATCAGGAAGTGCTGCAATGAATTTTTTCATATCTTCCGGTTTAAACGTGATGTAAGTTCCGCGTTTTATCAATCCTTCTGGCAGCGAAACCATAACCTTACCATCTGCAACTTGCGATTCAGTTTTTGTGATAGCACGAATAGAATCAAAAAATTCTTTTAAGCTCTTTGCTTCCATTGTCATGCGATCAGCATATTTTGCAAAAGGCAACTGCGGAACATCTGGCCTTATTGGCTCTTTCTTTTTCTTTTCTTTAATTTGAGCAATAAATGTTGGCAACATATTTTGCGCTTGCTGATCAAAATTAGCTACTGCAAACAAATATCTATTCCAGTCAGTTTTGCTCATTATGTTAGCTGGTGTGTCACTTTGCTCGAGCGCATCAAAAATAGTACTGGTACCGCCCGTTTTTTGGCCACCCTCTTGTTTGCCTGCACGCTCGCGAATTTGTCTTTCAAGTGCACGCTTAGCATCCTCTTCACCTTCAGCATCGCCCGCTTTGCCGCGCTGTTTTTTTACAAAATCTTCTTCAAGCGCGTCAACTTTCAGATAAAGCAGATCCAATCTGATTTGATTTAATTTTTCGATAAGCACATCATAGGTAGGTGCTTGCTCAAACACCATCACAAATTGTTCATCAGATTTTTGTGCTTGATCAGAATTTGAATCAATTGCTCCCAGGTCAATAAGCGGAAGCGATTTGCGAGCGGCAGCGCCAAAGTTAATTAAAATTCCTTGCACAGATGGTGCAACATTTTTAGCAAAATCGTTAAAATCACCAAGTACCCATGGTTTAAATAAAGCAATAAATTCGTTGATGATTGATTGATCTTGAGAAAGTTTTCTCATTCTTTCAATAGTTTGCTCAGGTTTTTCACCAACAAGAAGAATTTTCTCGTCAACAAATTTTTTCACCCCTTGCTCTAAACCAGTAGGCAAATTATCGTCTTTAAATTTAAAACTACCTGCGCCTTTGCTTGCGCCGATCTTTTTCAATTCATTATTAATAGTTTGCTTGTATCCTGGCACATCTTTTGTATGAACAAATCCCAGCTTGCTTATCGATTCTTGCAAAAAGTTATCTGAACTGGCTCGTTGCTCAGGTTTTAACAACGCTAATTCTTCTGCTGTTAATCCAATTTTTTTCGGTTGAGGAATTGGTCCTGGACCTGGCGGTGGCGGTGGTGGTGGCGGCATATCCCCACCTTCCCATGGTGGAGGAGGTGGTGGAATTTCGCCACTTTCTTCTTCCACTTTTTCTTGATCGCCTTTTATTTTTTCAAGCACTTCGTCAATATTTTGATTATTTTTTACCGCATCAATTAACTGATTGAGCTGCGTTTCAGTTAATTTTGCCAGCACTTCAATCAAATCTGGGCGCTGCGTTAATACGGTTTCTATTTTTTTCAGTTCAGCGGCAGAAAGTTTCGTTTCAATATCGGGTAATAAACCACGCGCGATATTGCCAATAGTACCCGTAGCTAATTTATATTTTTCTATAAACTTAGAGATCTGCTCAGGAGTAAATTTTGCAAGAATGTTTACTAACTCCGGATCATTTGCAACTGCTTGCTCAAGTTTTCCTAATTTTGCAGGCGTAAGTTCTTGTACTAATTGTGGTTGAGCAATTTCCACTAAACCCGCTAGAGAACCGGGCGTTGTTTTATTAAAAGTTTCAGCAATGCCTTCAACATGTTTCGCCGTTAAATTGTCAAACCATTGTTCAAGTTTTTCTTTTGCGACAACTTCACGAAATTCTTCAACTTTTTGAGGTGGCAATTTTTCTTTAATAACTTTCTCAACTAAGGGCGGCAGAATAACAACCGGTTTTGGCAACGCGGCACCACCAAGAACATTTTGCAGTTGATTCAATAATTGAACCAATTTTTGCAGCTCTGGGTTTAATATTTCATACTGAGCATGCATCGAACCAAAACTGCTCAATAACACTAACCAAATCGAATAATTCAACATTTTTGTACGCATAGGTCTCCCTTTTTGTGCGATACTTAAGTTGTATCTAAAAGAGAATACGCAAAGCAAGATTTTTTTTATTTTTTATAATTCGGTAGTCAACGCAAGCAATTCTTTGAGCAATCGAGGATCATCGGCATTGTTTTGTGCGTTGATAATGGTGCTGTGATACATCGCTGTCAGTTTATCTACTGCACTTTCAAAATTGTGTGCATATTTTTGCAAAACATCAAGCGGTGTTTCTTTATTTTTCAACACTGTTTGCGCAGTTGGTATCTGCTCATTTACAAGCTGTTCAACTTCTTGAGCACCATTAAATGCAGATTTTTCAAAAACCCAAAAAGGACGCAACCTGCCGTCGGCAAGTTTGTGATATGAGCGCACAATATCTTTAATGTACAAAGTAATTAACTTTTCATAGCACGCTCGCTGCACTGAAATCTGTGCTTGAATAGATTCTCGCAGTGCTTGATCTTTTTTTTCCCGCTCAATACGCAGCTCTTCTCGCTCTGCATCCAAAATCGCCGCTGTATATTCATCATGGCTCGCCATTTTACCATCAATTGCCCACATTTCTTTGAGGGCACCATTGAGTGCATCAATTCTATGCGTAAAACAGTGACCATTGACCCGTTCATCAGTCAACGTTACTAAGAGCTGTTTTTCTATAAAACGGGCATAACTCTTTTGGGTAACAGTAAACACCCCTGCCATGAAAAAAAATAATAGTATAATCATTTTGATTACCCCTCATACACCGAGCACTATTTTTTTGATATACTCATGCTATTATACGGTAAGTATACCTCAAAATAGGAGTATCTGGAGGTACCATGAAACGAAAAAAGGGTTTTTTCTCAATATCTGCCGTTGCTAAGATGTTCTCGGTTCATCAGCAAACCATCCGTCTTTATGAAAAAGAAGGGCTGATCACCCCAAAACGCTCAAGCGGCAATACCCGCCTTTTTGCTGAAGAAGATGTTGATAAACTTGAGCAAATTATCTATTTGACCCATGAGCTTGGGGTTAACTTGGCTGGTGTTGAAATGGTACTTAAATTGCAAAAGCAAATAAAAAAATTACAGAAAGAAATTAACAGGGCGTTTGCTGTCACACAAACACAGCTCAATGATCAAGGCGAACAGTTTAAACAGCAGGCAAAAGCCCGTACTCAGCGGCTTTTAGAGCTGAAAAAAACCAAAATCACCCCTTCAACGCATCAAAATGAACCTGTAACACCCGAACCGAATCCTATTGATTTGACTCAATGGGAAATTTCGTATGACGAATAGGCTGGTCTGGTTCGTTTCGGTCGTATATTTTTTTGCTTAAAACTATTTCTTTATCTTCTAAAACGCGGTACATTAGAAGGAATAAAGGCCCTTTAAACCGAAAGGTTTTCCCATGGCTGACAACACATTTTTTGATAACGAAAATACACAATTTGAACTTTCTTACGAATTTCTTTCACTTCTAAAATGGCTTGTAGAAAACGAGTCTGAACAGATGAAAAAAATTGTTACCCGGGCGGTTCGAAATGGCTTTAAAGAAGAGCGACCAAAATCAACGGCGGTCACTGCTGAATTTGTACAATCAAGTATTGTAGATTTTTTGGAAATGGTAGACACGCTCTTGCTTGAAGTTTCACACGAAGAACGCATTAAAAAAGCTATTGAATATAACTTAGTTCCTGCACTTGATCAAATCGATACAACTGCATGCGACAAAGCTACTATTCAAACCACGCTTGATAAAGTATCTTCAAAAATTGATGATTTCCCAGAAAAGGATCCCCGCGATATATTCCATGCCGAATTGATTAAACGATGGAAACCGCAAAAGAATAGTCAACTCAACTGAACAACAACATAATTTTAGAAAAATAGATATGTGCACTCATTTTTTGGAGTGCACATTTTTTTTAGAAAAAACCGATCTGCTCAAGCGCTTGCCGCAGTTCAAAAAGTGGTAAACCAAGAATTGTCGAATACGACCCTGAAATTGATTTTAAAAATTGGGCACCATACCCTTCAATAGTAACCCCACCGCTTATATCAAGATACGTTGGCACTGCTTTTAAATAATGTTCAATCCAATCATCGGGCATGTCAAATTCATACTGCGCTGTAACAGTTTTGATAATTCGTTCTTGCACAACCCATGAACCAGAAATCGATTTCTTTTTATCTAAACAAAATGCAGTGCTGCATCGACCAGCACCACGAAGCGCTTTAATTTTAAAAATTGCATGATCTTTGTCGATCGGTTTTCCATGAATGGTGCCACGTGAATCTTCACCAAGTGTATCTGCACTGAGTACAAAAACAATTTCGTTTTCACTTCCCTGCGGCAAAAGTGCATGGTCCATTTTTGCAATCGCAATTGAGCTCACTAACTGTTCAAGTGATTGTTTCCAATCACCCTCTTTCCAATCACATGATTCTTCATCCGCATTATGCCCGATGACTAAAAATGGAATCTGCGATTGTTGCAAAAGCAATTTGCGCGAAGCAGATCCGGAAGCAAGTAATAATTTATTATTCATCTTACCGGCATACATGGTACCAGCCATTATAATATTGTCCGCAATCTGGGCACATGCATGGAAGAGCAATCGATGAATCTGGTGTCGCAGAATTTAATTCAATAGCTGAACAACTAAAAACAAAAATAAAAATCCCCACTAATCTTTTCATAATATCTTCTTTCAAAAATAGAGCGTTACATACACCGCTATTTTATCTACAATCAGAAAATCTGTCGATGGTAATCATAAAAAAAAGAACACGTTCAACCTAAGCATCACTTTTTTTATCTTTAATCAAAAAATAGCCAAGCACTGAACCACTGAGCGCAGCTGTTGCCACAACACTTTCGGTATTATTTTCGTTGTATAAACCATGGATTAAAGCGCCTGCGCTTATTAATCCTGAAAACACCAATATCGATTTTCGTTTCGTATTTCGCTCGATCGATTTTGCGCGAGCTTCGTCCAGGCACAGATCTTTATTGTAGGTAATTCTTCCAACAATATTCCATCTAGATGGTTCGGTACACTTTCGAACATCCACAATTGTTGGAGCAACTAAATTTTTATTTTTTACCGAATCATACATCGCAAATAATTCTGGAGTATGTTTTACGCAAAGTGCCACTTTGCAATTGGAATTTTTTGCTCTGTGCACGTGATATCCATGACACTTTTCTTTTTCCCGTTCCCAATAACTTTCTCTATCAGCATTTCGAGCTTTTTGTAAATTGAGTTCTTGCCATTCTTTTTTTAAAAAACGTAGAAACAACAGCTCTTGATAATTATAATCTGAGATACTATTTTCGTTAAACAACTTCAATTTCGGTTTTTTTTCGGTATAACAGTATACCTCCAAGTAAGGGGACATAGTATTCCGAAACTTGGTGCAAATTTTCACTATTTCACCAGAGTGATTTGTTGGCATATACGTTAACTCATCACTGAAAGGCTCACCAGACACTCTTTCTTTTTCAAAATAACACCGACTCAGTTTTTTCTCTTCAACTGCACTAATTGACCTAATGATAAAATTTTGAGCATTTATATTTAAAAAATTTCTATCATTTTTAAGTTTTTGAATGAAAGCTTCAAAATGAGTTCTTTTTTGCAACAGCTTTGTGATTGTTAATAAGCTAATTTGAATTAACGGATCCATACCAAGATAATCAGCATTTTTGAATAGATCTACAAGACTAGCGAACGTGCTTCCATTAGTTAACTGATGAAGTTCTATTATTTTTTCTAATTTTTTGTGTTTATGTTCCTTTTGAAGTTTGTCTAAAAATCGTTTTTTTGCATAATCCTCATCCTCGTAATAACGAATTTCACCAAGCCGCTCATATTTTGATGTTATAGGATGTTCTACCCTAAGATAATCTTTGTAATGTATTACACGGAAATCGTTTGGATCAATAATGACACTATCTCCTAGTTTATGGTATTCATTGTAAACTGGTAAAAATGTATTAATGGTTTGCCATTGAACAAAATCAGTAGATTCTAACGGTATTTTTATTTGAGAGTCTTCAACATCACAATCTTGAACACAATTATTAATAGTCGGAATGTATTGTACAATTTCACAATCTAATTGAATTTCTTTACCATCCTTAAATTGCAAAATACAGTTTTTCTTTTGCTCTTCCATTGATTGCAAAGAAACTGAAATGCAAAAACTCACTATTGAAAAGAAGTAACCAAATCTCATGAATTGTAACACCCCTAAAAGCTTTAACAATTATTCACAATGAACTATGATACCACTCACAACAATTATTAATAGCACGGCCAAAATGTACTATCCATGTTACTGGAATGTCTAAGGAGAATTCTTTCTTAAAAAAAGAAAAATCGCTGCCACTGGTATTAACAATACAAAAAATAGTGATGCATTGGATGATTTTGGTTGTGAAGAGGTTTTATAATTTTGCACCCATAATGCAAGCTCTTTATCTTCAGTCATCTCCAGCGGGGATTTTCCGTCTTGATCAACTATCGAAGAATCGGCTCCGGCATCAAGCAGTAATTGTATGAGCTGTTTATCACCGCTTTGAACTGCTTCGTGTAAAGGGGTTCGCCCTATGCAATTTTGATAATTGACATCAGCTCCCTGGTTAATGACCAACGTAATCAATGCGTCGCGCCGATTTTTGTACTGTTGATCTTCAAGTGGATAGATAAGACTCATTAACGGAGACAATGTTCCTTTATTAGGTGACGCTTTATATTTCAATAATAAACGAACAATTTCTTCATAGGCATTTACGATTTCGTCATGTTGCAGAATACAATTTTCAAAAAAACCTTCAATTGCATCATGAAGTGTTGTGTACTGTAAATTTTCGCGCGGGTTAATCTCATCGGTAACCAAACAATTTGGATCTGCACCGTGTTCAAGTAATTTTTTAACGATTCTTGGTTGCGGGCAATAGCACCGTATCTCTTTTCCAATCGCAAAAAAAAGCGCAGTTTGGCCGCTCAAATAGGATCTTTCAGTTAATTTTGTTTGTGCATTAACATCCGCACCATTCGCCAACAGCAGATCAACAATATCTTCATTGCCAAATTGGCATGCGAACATTAAGAGTGTTTTGCCTTCAGGATTAGTTGCGTTGACATTGTTGGCATTGAGCAGTTTTTTTACTTTTTCAATTTTTCCAGCACGGCATGCCCGCGCAAGTTTAGTTTCAACAGATTGTTCATTATTAACCATTTCTTCACAACGCATTCCTGCAAAAGTAAGCAATGCGAAAAGAATAGAGCGCCATTTATATGAAATTGCATTATTCATAACTCGTCCTTTATTTTTTTAATGAACAATTTCGTTTTTATTTTGTTGACGATTCAATGCTGCACTCTGCGAAAGCAATAGGTGTACTATTTGAGAATTATCTTCCTGCACAGCATGTTCTAATGCTGTCATATTATTTTTATCTTTGGCATCAATAGAAGCACCATACAAAAGCAACAATTCAACCATCGGTTTATTATTTAATAACGCAGCGCACATTAACGGTGTATAACCATGTTCAAAAGTTGTTAATTCCATGTCGACATTACTCCTGAGGAGTAATTCAACAAGCTCTGCTTGACCAGTGTCTGCAGCATAATGCAACGCAGAATAGCCTTGATTATCTTGTTTATCAACATATGCTCCGCGATCGCGCAACAATCGCGCAATTATTAGTTCATTGTGTATAACAGCTTTCATTAACGGCGTTACTCCTTCATTATCCGCCGCACTATGATCGACATCATGTTCATATTCGAGCAATAATCTTGTAACTTGTTGATGGCCATTTATCGCTGCAACATGTAACGCACTTTCTCCCCATGTGTCTTTTGCTTGAACATGGGCATCAACTGCAAGCAATAAACGAACAATCTCTTCACAACCATTCATCGAGGCCATTATGAGTGGTGTGCGACCGATTTTATTTCTTACATTAACAAGCGCACCATGTTGAATAAGGAGTTGAGCACTGTTAACGCAAAAATTTCTTGAAGCATAATGGAGCGCAGTATCCCCCAGCTCATCTACGCTGTTTATAGCGGCACCAGATTGCACTAACAACGTTATTATTTCAACATTATCTTTCACGGCAGCATCGATCAGTGGTGTTACGCCACTGTCATCTTTTGCATTTACACCAGCACCACTTGATAACAATAATTTAATAATGTGTTCATATCCTCCCCAAATAGCAAAATGAAGTGCGGTGCGGCCTTCGTTGTTTTTCGCATGAACATCAGCACCCAGTCCAAGAAACAAAGTAACCACTTCTTCATACCCGTGCATTGCAGCAAGCATCAGGGGCGTACAGAGATCTTTAGTTTTTTCTTCACTAGAAGCACCACGCGCTATCAATAGCTTCACCATATCAATGTGGCCTTCTGCAGATGCACTATGTAATGCTGTCCAACCATCATTATCTTTTGAATTAATATCCGCTTGCAAAGTGATCAATAATTGTGCCGTTTCCTCACTATCATTCAATGCTGCAAGCTCAAGTGGCGTAAATCCATTATCATTTTTTTGATTAATAGCAGCACCATGCTCAATAAATAGTTGTGCCATTTGTGTATGATCGTGCATTGCTGCGTAATGAAGTGGTGTCATACCGGTATCATTCCTGCTATGCACATTCGCCTTATGATTCACTAGTTCTTCAACAATTGATGTAAAAAACTCTTCACGAGCGCAATACGCGGCACTTAATTGAATGAGATCGGTTTCACTTTTTTCATTTTTATCATGGTACGCATTCAACAATAATTGCGTTTCTTCGTGTGCACACGTTGACGCATAATGCAAAGCTGAAAGGCCTTCATTGTTTTGTAGATTAACGTCGGCGCCAAATTGAAGAAGCTGCTGAACTATCGACATCGATTTTTTACCAATTGCACAAAACAATGGTGTATCGCCACTGTTATTTTTTTCATCAATCAAGGCATCATACTGAAATAACAGACGCACGGATTCAACATTTCCGTGCTGGGCAGCACAATGCAATGCCGTATTGCCATCATTATCTTTTGCCTGAATAGCTGCACCCCATTCAAGTAACAACTGCGCTGAATGGATATGATCGTATGCACAGGCTAGCATGAGCGGTGTTTCACCATTATCGTTTTTTTCATTAATCTCTGCACCACGCTCAAGCAACAATTCAACGGCACCAGTCTGCCCAGTCGCTGCCTTATAATGAAGCGCCGTCCATTGAACACCATTTTTCGCATAAAGATCTGCACCATAATCGATCAACAATTGAGCTATATCCTCTGATGTTGCAAGCATCAGTGATGTACAGCCAGTATTGGTTGGTTTATTTACCAATGCGCCATGTGCTAACAATACTTCTACAATCTCTTTATGACCAAGACTCGCTGCCCATAGCAATGGTGTAAGATCGGAAGAATCTTGTTCATTAACATCAACAACACTAGTACAAAGCATTCTATGCATTTGATCTAAATCACCATTTTTAACCACCTGGTGCAGCGAATTGTTTTCGTTCATTGTTGATAATTTCTTATTAATTTTTGCCGGAGCAATTTTTTTCGTCGTATCAATGCTATCTACCGCATTGATGCTCATATGTATCTATGGTAGTGTGTAAACAGTGTCTCGTCAAAACCTTGAAATTAAGCGAAAGCCGTTCTTCGTGTTCACGTTACTCCATTACCACGTGATTTTATTGATTATAACAGTTTTTTGTCCAGTTATTATCTATCATATCCGCCGTTCACGATACGAATTTAAACGGTATCAAGAAACCATTGAACACAATGCCAATCCTGCGCAGGAGGAACTGTTTAAAGCAATAGATAACAATGATATTGAAACGATCAAAAAACGTATCGCAACCGGAATTGATCTTAATCAATATCGTGATTGCCAAATTGATCAACACTATTACTGCTCAACACCCTTGATTGCGGCACTCCGAGGTGGTAACCATCCTGCTGCTCAATTACTTTTGCAGTCGGGTGCTGATGGAGCCGCTGTTGATGGCTTGGGTAAAACGCCGCTCCATTTTGCAGCAGAAAAAGGATACATCGACATCGTAACTCTGCTGTTAGAAAAGTATGAGTGTACGCTCAATGAAAATTATGATGAATTTGGCAATACCCCACTCCATTGCGCAGCCGAATATGGACACTATGAAGTTGTACAATTATTAATACAAAAAGGTGCGGTTGTTACAATTGTCGATGGTACACACGATGATACGCCCTTGCATTGTGCAGTTCGTTCTGGGATGAGATGTGAATATGGCATACCGTATTGTTTTGCCCAAAGCGATCATTACCTCGAGATCGTTAAGCTTTTGCTGAATCACGGAGCTCACACTAATCAAACGAATAACCAGGGAAACACACCACTGCATTGCGCAGTTGAGTTTTGCAAAGAAAATTCAGATTGCTCCGATCAGTTAATCTTAGTACAGTATTTAATCAACAACAAAGCAGATAAGAACGCCCTCAACAATGAGGGTAAAACGCCACTTATGCTGACGAACTGTTTCGCGGTAAAGCAATTACTCAAGGAGAACTAGTTGAAATATACGAGTTTTGTGTTGAAAGCTCTCTTTGTAAGCACTTTTATTGGTGTAGGTGCACTTGTTATTTATAAAAATAAATTGAACACAATTTCTAAAAAAGCAGATCCAAATCTACATGGTCAGTTCGCCGCAGAAAATCTCGATGACTCAGCAACGGAAAAAATGATTCAACCACCTATTTTTTGGAAACCTCATGCTTCGTTGCACAGTAGTGAGCCCACTCCCTATACAACACTCACATTCTCTCCAGATAGCAAGTTCCTCATTGCATGCAATAAAAACGGATCAATTGAGATATGGAATATAGAAAAACGAACAATACATAATACATTGAAACTTCCCATGCACGGTACAAAAATAGCATTCTCACCCGATAGCACTCAATTCGCTGTTTGTTCCCGTCATAATAGTATTTCTCTCTGGTCATGGCCAAATCAACAGAAACTACACACCTTAGAAGGTCATACGAAAAAAACATGTGATAACTATTATTGCGATGAGAAAAACTGCTGTTGCTCTATTGGGTGGCTAAGCTATACGAAGAACGGCACAGAGCTCATTTCTGCATCAAGCAAAGATGGTTTGGTAAACTTTTGGGACCCCCAATCAGGAAAATTAAATCGAACAGTTCATATTAAAACTAACGATCCTTACGGACAAGAAGCTCTCGCTCTTTCTCCCGATGGAAGCTGTATTGCATTAATCTCCGACCATGAAGATCAAGATAACGATCTAGAATCTTCTGATGCAGGCTGTATTGCAAGTGCAGCGAATGATAGTTGGGACCCTGACTGTCTTGAAGAGCTTCGTAGCATGTATCCAGACTTTGACCCGGAATCTCCCGAACTTTCTATGATAAGTGAATCGAATCGTTACCTGTTCCCCAACTATGGGCAAGATGAAGAAAATTTTATTTCTTTTATTAACATCTTTGATTGTGCTACCGGAAAAAAAATAAAAAAAATCTCAATAAATATAAACGGTTATGAGTGGATGAAGGCTTATGCCAATTGGTGTCCATGTGCGATCTGTTTTTCTCCAAGCGGCACTTCCTTAGCGGTGGGCTGCTCAAAAGCAATAGTACGGTTAATACATACTCAGGATTGGAAAGAAACTCGTCATGTTGATTTGTTTGCGCACTATGGTAAGGGAACTTTTATTAACCAGTACAACCTACAATTTTCTCCACAGGAAGATCAACTAGCAGCAATAGTTGACCAATCTGACCTATTTGAAGAAGACCCAACATTAACACCTGTCCCCACATTAGCACTTATATGGGATCTACAGTCTGGCAAGATTATACAAAAATTTGATCAAGCCAATCAACTCGCTTTTTCGCCAAATGGAGACCTATTTGCTGTATGCACTCTTGCCCAGCCAGAAAGTAGTAATCATATTAAACTTTTTCGTCGATTATAGATGGAAAAAAATGACCACCATCTGCCCCTAAATACAAACCCAAACTTGGTCGTTTTGAGGTATTACCGATGCTTGCAAAATACAACTAATGATTCGTTGGTCAAAACCGCACTCGCTATTTTTTGTAAATTTAATAGGATCGACTGATCGTAATACTAAAGGCTTTATTGTATAAAATTGCTTATAATATCCATTTACTGCGTCATATTTGTAAATAACCAATTCAATTTCTAGAGTTGCTTTGTCAGACGCTTCAGACCATAAAACATTGAACGTTTTACGCAAAATTCCGCTATTTTCAGGTGATAATTGCGCTTGAATACGAATCGCATTTTCATCCCAATCATTTTTTTCAACTACCCCATACCATCCACTATCTTCAGCTATTCCCAAACCCCATCCTATGTATTCAATTACTGCGGTGATACTATTTTTTATTTCAGGATTTATCGGATTACCTACCGCAATATCTTGATTTAACACCATATTGAGTGAAGGAATTGTTAGCTTTACAAGGTGACCAACAGGCCCGTGACCTAAATCCTTATTATCCACTGAAAAATCATTAAAATGTAACGCTCGTTGTGCATTACATTCCATGTCAATAATGGGAACATCTTTATTTATCGATTTTTTCACTTAAATTCCTGATTTGTGCGCTCTGCTTCGGGCGAAAATAGGTAGTGGTCGAATAAAAATGAATGTATCATGTATGCAATTCTGCCTCTCAATCATTACTTTTAACAAAATTAGAATTCAGGGATACGCCCTACGAAAAAAACCTGTTTTGGAAGCGCATCAATGATCTGCTCGACCATTTCCCGTGAAAGCTTATTGCACCTAAGAAAGAGTACTTTCAAATGAGTAAGTGTCTTAAAAGTGCCTTTTTCTATTGATACGAGTTCATTAGAATCTACATCAAGTTTTTTTAAGTGAGTAAGCGCAGAAAATGTCCTGGATGAAATTGTTGTAAGCTTGTTTCTAGCAAGATAAAGCTCTTGTAGATTTATAAGATCGCAAAACGCATCGTCAGGAATCATGGTAATCTGATTTGTCTCGATGGCAAGCATTTGCAAATTTGCCAGGCCCCTAAATGTAGTTGGCGTGATGGAGGTGAATTTGTTGCCGCCAAGATACACTTTTTCCAAGCTGGCAAGATCAGCGAGGTTTTCGAGCATCAAGTCAGCAAGCTGGTTATTACCAAGATCTAACCGCTGCACATTAATAAGATCTTTAAATGCTCCAGGTTCAATAGTAGTTAAATTGTTATATCTTAAAATAAGCACTTTGAGCGCACTCAAACCTGTAAATACACTTTTGGCAATAGAGGTAAGTTGATTTTGATTAAGAACCAGGGTTTCCAGTTTTGTTAGGTTCTTAAACTGCTCGCTTGCAATAGCCGTGAGTCTATTGCAATGAAGGTGGAGCGTTTTAAGACGTGAAAGTTGATTAAAGGCATGAGGCGCAATAGAACTAATTGCATTGTTATTAAGATAAATCTGGGTGAGCTGATTAAGCGTACTCAATGTTGCATCATCAATAGCAGTTAGCTTGTTACAAGAAAGATCAATATGCTTTAATTTAACAAGATTTTTTACTGTTTCATGAGAAATAGATGCCAAGTTGCAACGAGAAAGATTAAGGATTTTCAAATTCTTTAGGCCATCAAACGCACCCGGTGCAATCTTAATGTCACAATTACCACTCAGATCAAGATTTTGTAAATTGGTGAGACTATTAAAAACACCCACCTCAAGATTTTCAAGGTTATTGTAACTGAGACTTAAATACTTTAATTTACTCAGCCCGTTAAATGCATCGCGATCAATTGACGTAAGTCCATTAAATGCAAGCGTTAGCTTTTCTAGATGAGGCAGTTCTTTGAGTGCTTGGAATGTCTCAGCATTAATGGTTTTCAGGCTACCTTGAAGGTCAAGCTCTTTCAAGTTTGTTAATCCGTGAAATGCGTCCTTTGTAATGGTATCGATTTTATTACCGTTAAGCTTGAGTGTCTGTAAATGAGTAAGTTCGTGCAGGTCTTTGGGGATTTCAGTTAATTCGTTGAAGGAAAGGTCTAGCTTTTGTAGGTTGCGCACACCGGTAAATATTCCTGACTCAATCGCAGTTAAATTGCATTCAGAAAGATTGAGTTCTTGCTTGGCCTCGACTTCACTTTCAAGCTCTTTTATTTGCCTTTTATTTTCATATTCTTCTACGGTAGTTTCTTGATACCCCTTTTTTATTTTTTGAGCAACTAACTTCTCAAGTTTTTGCTTGGCCTCTGCTTTACTTTTAAACTCTTTTATTTTCATAGTGCCGCCAGTGCCGGTTCGGCCAAAAACAATTACCAGGTCACTATTTTCCAATTCTATCGACCAAAACTTATCTGATACCGCATCTTTATAAATTAAATACTTTTTCATTTTCTATCTTTGAAGTTGTAACTAGTGGCTTGATAGGTTGGTATATTCTTTCCTTCCTAAAATTCCGCGTGCTTATTTTCTTATTATAATCTAACTGGATGAGCCTTTCCAGCGCGATCATAAAATAATGCCATTAAATTATCGTCTTTATGTTGTGCTATTTTTTTATCGTCGTTTTCTTCTTCATTGTCTTTGCGGCAGCTTACGAGCCAATCTTTTACCGTTTTGTAAAATTCTTGAGGCAATTCGTTATGTTCTAAACTGCGAGAAGTTATCATCAGATTATCATTTGTTCGATAATCAGGAACTGAAACTAACGCGCTTACCTTTTCTTTCGCATCGCACCACAATAATGCTCTGCTTGTATTACAATGCTCCACAGCACCAGTGCATACCACATAACGTTCACTGATGACTTCTTTGCCACCATACATTTGACTTGAAAAATAACACTTCATGGTATCTTTTAACGGCGTGTTATCATTGTGTCCATTTTGAAAATAAAGCGGTTTTATATCAGGAACAACATTGTTGAGTAGTTTATCAAACTCATCAAAAGCGAAAATCATTTCTCCACTATTCTTTGCATTGGCAAGCACCCAATTATAATCTGCTTTTCCTTTTGTGCAGTCATCTGCCAACATATCACTACTTTTTTCTTGGTTGTATTCAACTGCCTTTTTCAAAGCTGATGATGCATGAGCATACGCAGTATCGTTCACTAATTCGTCAATAATTTTTAAACTCGTTTTTGGACAATTATCTTTAAGTGCTGCTAATGCAAGATCATTGCGCAACCAAAGATCTGTTTGCGGATCAATCAAATGTCTACAATTCCGTTCAAATTGTGCCAAAAAAACATATGCATCACTATAACAACTCATTTTTAACAAATTATTAAACGCTTCGCGCTGTTGTTTAATCCAAAAAGCATCGCACGCATGCGTCAATTTTCCGTCTTTCCAGATCTGAACATCGCGCGTTCTGCGCAAACTATCATTCGTTGTACAAATATAGTTTTTGCCATCAACCGCAACAAATAATACTTCGTCGCTCGTTTTTTTATTGTCAACATCAAACGCGTTTGCAAACCAACCAATCTCACGTGGAATTTTTAGCTCACAAAGACCATTTGCATTTTCAGTAAATACAATAAAATTTAAACAATGCATTGAGCCATCTTCGTATACAAAAACATATTCCAATTTGCCATCATTATTGATGTCAAAAATATAGCCATTGTAACTACTTAACTTTGAGACAAACCATAATTTTTCATCTTCTTCAGATTGTTTTTTAAGTTTTTCAATAACGTGTTCAAGTTTTTCTTGAGGTGCCCGTTTAACAATGTGCACTTTTGGAAGTTCTGTTTTTTGTGGAGCACTTTCGACACAGCCATTTAGTAACAACAGAAGAATAACTAAGAAATATCTCTTCATAACAATCCTACTTTTGATCGTTGGTAAAATTTGTATTAAAAAAACTCAACACTAAGCGATTAATTGTTTCAAAAAATTTTTTTGCATTGACTGCGTTCCATGCACGAAACGGCCATTTGAGAAGGTCGCCAAAATCGCCGTGCGTAGCGTCGGGAATTATTTCCATAAAACAATCTGGTGCTTTGCATAGTTCATTTCGATGATTTGCGGTTTTTTCTTCACGTTGAAAATACGCTTCGCGCGTAATTTGTTTTCTCTTTAAATATTCTGGTGTGGGTTCAGAAATTTCTACACTTTTCGAACCAAAAACAAGCAATAGGGGTTTATTAACTGGTTCGTGTGCAATCACATGGTCATACCACCCATCAAGATCAACTGCCGCTTTGCAACGATCGTCAATACGACAAAATTCTATTGCCGCAGTGCCACCTGCAGAATGTCCCATAACCCCAATTTTATCAAGATCGAGATGTCCATAAAAAAAACTTTGTGCATTTTCATTAAGCTTGGTCAGCTCATCAACGACCAATTTCATATCTGCCTTGTAAATTTCGATTGCCTTGCTCTGGAATGCACGTTGTTCATTTTGCGTCATTTTTTCAAATTGAGCACTTAATGGAATTGAGCTGGCGATGGTGCCATCGGGCAGTTGCGTTAACCAATTAAAATAAGGATGATCAATAGCTGCAACTAGGTATCCATGACTTGCTAAATTTTCAATGATGGAAACATACATTTCGCTTGATGGGCCTAATAAACCGTGAGAAAAAAGAATTACCGGATATTTTTCTTCTCCTGGAGCTATGGGTGCATCAACAAATGCATGCGTTTTAATGTTTCGCCACAATAATTTACTCATCCAAAGTGGTATTTTATAATAATCGGCAAATGATTGTTGAAAAATGGGCATGGTGTTTCCCAAATAGGAATAGTTATCTCCTTTTTTTATTTGGGTTGGATACCACAAGCGTACCATTACCTCTCGCTCTTGTTTTTTTGGTGTATACGCACCAAGCCGATATTGATCAACAAAATGGAACAGCTTTGTACCGACTGCATAATTTCCCGTTGGCTGCGGAAATGGTTCAAGAATCGGAGACACATACAAAAAAATGCCAATAATAAGTCCACCAATAATAGCAAATGCAACTTTATTCATACTGTTGCTCGTTTCAAGTAATATGTTATTCTTTACAAAAATATCTCATAAAAAGCTTATCTCAATTTAATTCAAATGCAAAAAACTTAAAAAAGCTCTCCAATATGGTTATTACTACGAATATGCGAATAATAATTATTGTTTCTACTATCACCCTCGCCTTGATCGTACTAGTAGGAATAGTGTACCATCAACGATCATCTTTTATTCATCCAACTCAAATGTTGACCAATAATCAAATCAATACCGATTTTTTTGTAATAAACGAAAGTGAATCGGTGGCTATTAAAGCAGCTTGTAAAAAATCACTTGAGGAGTTATTAGAGGATACAACCAATGCTGCATCTTTTTATGTCTTGGGACATGTTATCTTGAAAGCAAAAAACGAAGGACGTCAATTAGATGCGCAAGATTTACAAGATGCTTATTACTGTTTCGCCCGAGCAGCATCGTTAGGTTTCAGTCCGGCTCTTTATCAAATGTGGCGCATGTTCATAGATGGTGTTGTACCAATGCCAATTTTCCTTGCTCTGGTTTATTTGAACCTTGCTGCATCAGAACATCCCGAACTCAATTCATTTTATGATGGGTTACGTTCTGCTGCGCTGGAAAAAAGTGGTAAACGCATAGTTAAAGAAATTGAACGGATCGCACGGTACAAAAAAAATATCATTGCTCAAAACATAAGTTTGCTTAAAAGTGCAAAAAACAATGAGCACATAGAAATACAAATAATCACCGATGAAGATGAACTGTGCGGCTACGAATACTGGGATACATTTGCTCGAAGAAAATAGGAATGTAATCATGTTCTACTGGTATAATCTTTTCTTACTCTGGATTGTTATAGATTGCATTACCTATGTAATAAAGCTGTATATATGGAGAGAAAGAAAATGACTCCCGTGCAACATTTAATGCTCGCTTACTTTCTAAGAACCTTAGTGTGGCACTTATTGCTTAAAAAATATCTTCTCATTCCTGCCGAGGTGAATTATTGGCAAGAGAAAATGAATAGATGGCTTGGTCAGTGAAAAGATAAGTAGCTAAACTGTTAATTCACTTTAGCTACTTATAATAACGTGAACCCAATCTAAAAAAGAAATGGCAATAAGCTTTTTAGGATTAACTATTTGAGGTTTTTCGATAAATGATATGCGAGTGCACTTATTAGATTGTGTTTGTAGTTGAAGAAATATCATCAGTGGAATCGTTATATTTTTTCGAAGCTCTAAGAATCGATTATAGCTCACCAGGTTCGGAAATTCAGTCTTGAAATGACACAGAACATACTTTTCATAATAATCTTTGAAGGTTTTTATATCCTGAAT
>CAZUJC010000005.1:19943-50114 GCA_964620245.1 uncultured Pseudomonadota bacterium
TTTTTTTTGTCAAAATTTGCGAAATCTTAGATCGAGTTTACGTTAGTTAATACACAAAGGATCATCAATGATTTACAGAAGCATTTTTTTAAGCGCACTTTTAGTGCCAGTTGCTATCGCTCATAGCAATACGAATATTGAAATACAAAGAGAAAAGCTACAAGAAGAGTTATTTCAAAAAGAGTTGGCGCTCTCCAAAATAGGAAAAGAAATCGATGCGCAAGAAAAGTTGCTCGATATTATGTGGAATGATCTCCTCACTGCTCTATCAAACACATTTGAGTCATTAAATGAGCAAGAAAAAAAATGGTTAAAGAAAAGCTAAAGTCCTTCGAGGATCGATTTGAAATAGCTCTTTCTGGTGCCAATCTAGATAATTTTCTTGTGAATGAATTTTTTAACGATACAACAAGCAATAACGAGCAGATCGAGAGAGTTAAATCTCTAATGGTTAGAAGAGTCATAGAACAAGAAATATTAAAGCACTTAGTTGAAAATTATGAAAATAATTTACAAATAGTTGCCGAATTGCATCTTGCATTAACAAAATCAGCTTAAATCAATAGGGAGGCAATATTCATGAAAATCGCTAAAACAATATCTTAAGACTATCGTTTGTTTTTTCAATTTTGAACTGATAAAGCGGCCCAGAGGAATTCAATAGAACAGTAAAGGGATTTAATAAATAAGAAGATCTAATATGCAAAGGGCATCCTTTATCAGGGCCTTTTTTTAAGAGAATTTAAAGGCAAATCTTCGCATAATTTAAATTTGTAACTTCATTTTTTAGCGAAGAATGGCCTGTCAACCGTAGCTTTATGCGAAGGTTGGCTGGGGCGGAAGGATTCGAACCTCCGATGCCAGGACCAAAACCTGGTGCCTTACCACTTGGCTACGCCCCATAAAAAATTTTATGCTGTTTGAACCTTCACTACATTTTCATATTCAGCAATAATCGCTTGCTCTATCAGACTTCGCGTATCCGAATTGAGCGGATGAACGATATCTCTGAACGAACCATCCTTTTTTCTTCTTGATGGCATCGAAACAAATAACCCTTTATTGCCTTCAATTACTTTAAGATCCCTAACGATAAAATCGTTGTCGAACACAATCGTTGCATATGCCTTGAGCCTGCCACTTTCTTGAGATGGAAATACTTTTACTTCTGTTATTTTCATCTGTGCGTCCTTAGGGATATTTCAGGTTACCCTCTCCATGGGTTAATTCTTAAACACCAACTGATGCATAATGTACCGTTGGTGCATCTTTTTGTCAAACAATTTACTCGCCAAATAACGCTTTTTTGCTGCAGTGCTGCATTTTATGTTGCCTGTCGCTCCAACACCCGCAATTTGGCCGAACGACTTGCAGGATTAACAGCAATTTCTTCATCTGTTGGTATCACAACTTTAGGAGTAATAATCACATCACCAAGTTGCTCACGTTCTTTGAAAAACTGTTTTACCATCCGGTCTTCAAGTGAATGGAAACTAATGCACATCAATCGTCCGCCGGGTTTTAAAATACGCACCGCATTAATTAAAAAAGAGTGGATATTATCGGTTTCTTTATTAACGTACATGCGCAATGCTTGAAAAACTTGTGTTGCCGGATGGATTCTTTTTCCACCGCGCCCACCAACTACTTTCTCAACTAAATCAGCCAGCTGTTTTGTCGTATTAATTTTTTGATCTATACGTTCATGAACAATCGCGCGTGCAATCGCGCGTGCTTTTTTTTCTTGCCCCAGAAAAGTAAAAATATCACACAATGTTTGCTCGGTAGCTTTATTTACTATTTCTGCTGCTGTTGTTTTTTGATGCGATGGCGACATGCGCATATCAAGCGGTGAATCTTTCGAGAAAGAAAAACCGGCCCGCTCACTAATTTGATATTGCGACGTTCCAAAATCGGCCAAAATACCATCTACCGATTCAATTCCTATTTTTTTTAAATGGCGGTCAACTTGAGAAAAATTTCCCCACACCAAAGTAAGCCGATCAGGAAATGCTTCTTGCAAATCTTGCCCATTTTTTTCGAGCGCAATGGTATCCCAATCTAAAGCAACAACTTTACATTTTGGCTGCGCTTGCAACAGCGCGCGCGTATGCCCTCCACCACCAAAAGTAACATCAACATAGGTACCTTTGGGTTTGAGTTGCATGTGCTCAACCACTTCGCTGAGTAAAACAGGAATGTGGTACGGTTTTTGGTCGTTTTCCATTTGTTTACGTCAATTCATCAACTAAATTATTAAGTGCTATTCCTCGTGAACCTTTTACCAGTATACACGATTCTTGACCGATGCGCGATTTTAATTTATCTACTGCTTCTTTCCATGTTGGCACCACTTCAACTTTCACGCTCAATGGTATTGTTTTCAGTGTCGCTTGCACCTGGCTGCCCACCAAAATTACTTCACGAACGGTTGGCACCTTGCGTAAAAATCTACCAATTTGACGATGCCAAAAAGCGCTGTTTACACCCAGCTCGAGCATATCACCAAGTACTGCAATTTTGTGCGCTTTGGTATTTATGTGCGCAAATGCAGTCAGTGCTGCTTTCATACTTTCTGGGCTTGCATTATAGGCATCATTAATTAATATACCGTTACCATTTTTTAATGGACGGTGTTCAAAGCGACCCGGTACATTAATCGGTTTTTCAATTCCTTTAATAATCGTTTCGGTTGGCACACCAAGTAAATAGGCTGTTGCAACTGCTGCAAGTAAATGGAAAATCGCACCTTTGTGATTGGTAGGTAAAGTAACGTTATATTTTGCACCATACAATTTCAAATTAAATGTAATCGAATCGGTTGCCACGTGAATTTTGCGAGCTTGCACTTGATTAGTTGTTTTCGAACCAAATTTAATCACTGGATGTTTGTAGGCAACTTGAGCTAATAATGGTTGATCACCATTAATAATACCAATGGTATCTTCTTTAAAATATTTAAATATTTCACGTTTTTCAGCAGCAATATCATTAATTGAACCCAGCCCTTCCATGTGGCTATGACCAATTGCAGTAATGACACCAATTGTTGGTTGCACAATTTCAACCAGATGTGCCATTTCACCGCGACGTGAAATACCAAGTTCAATTACCGCAGCGCTATGCTCCGGTTTTAATTGTAATAATGCAAGCGAAACGCCGAGCACCGTATTTTGTGTACCTGCGCTGGCAAGATAGTTCATTTGATTAAGCTGCAAAATTGAGCACAGTGCTTCTTTTGTCGACGTTTTGCCAATCGAACCAGTAATGCCAATAACCGGAATTGAAAATTCTTTGCGCCACGCAGTTGCAAGTGCAATTAATGCAGCTTTTGGATCTTCAACAACAAGAACTGCTTTTTCTTTGAGCAATTGAGAATTAATTTTTGATACTATTGATTGTTGCGATTTTGCAATCATGCAACCAGCAGCGCCGCGCTCCAATGCTTGCGCAATAAAATTATGGCCATCTACATTGTTTCCGCGAAGCGCAACAAACATTTCACCTGGTTGCACGGTGCGGCTATCGATTGACCACGAACCAATTGACCATTCACCAATTTTTGTGCACGGTGCATGTAAAAAGAAACAATCTGGAACTATTTTTTTTATGAAATGAGCATTTATTGCCATGAAGAATCTCCGCCTTCTTTCTTATGATTCCTGCAGGTATTATTTTTTCTGTTCGTTGCAAAATTGTCCTTTTTTTGAACGATTGTCAAGAAATACAAAAACAGAGAAGCGAATGCTGATTTAAATTAAAAAAAGTTGCCAGAAAAATCTGACAACTTTTTTTAATTTTTTATAATAAAAATAAGAAATATTATTTTTTATGTTATTGGCGGAAGTTCTGAAGCGATAATTAAGATATTCAAAACAACAAAAAATATTTTTGTCAGCAATTGCGCCATGTTCTGTCCTTTGCTAAAACGTTCAAATCGTCTACACTATTACCATTACTATAATTGTTTGGCCATTTAATCTCAAGTAATAAAAAACCATGATTAATCTGCTTCTTTCAATTTATAATATTTTCAATAGTTATTCATTCCTCCTAGCAGCAGTATCAATTTCATTTGTCATTAAGACTTATTTGCTTGCTAAGACTATCCTGTATGGATTACGTACGCCGAGGTCACAACGACCGTGGGTCTTCCTTGTTCCAATTTTAATAGGTGCTATGATTTCTGATATCGCATGGATTGCTTCAATGTCATCGCGACTTTTTTTTATTGGATCTGATTATCGTTTTCCGCTTTTTTTTATTCGTCTTGCATGGGCGACAACAATCATACAATATCAATGCATGGGCCTCTTTTTAGAAAATTTGATTGATAAAGATTACAAATTACGTTTTCACCAGAAAATATTTATACCAATTACTACAATTTTTTCCGGCACCTTTTTGTATTTACTCATTTTCCATTTTAACAATGCTCAAAATAGACCTCTTTTTGAATTTAAACTATTCAGCGCCGGATCAATTTATACGCTGCTTCTTGTAATACCAAGCCTGTATTTAGCATTAGAAAAAGCACGCTCTAACCAAGTTCCAAAAATTTTGACAAAACAATTTAAGATTGTTGTATATTTTTTAATTATTCCTTACGTTTTTCTTGATTTCATCCAATCATTCCAATGTTCATTTGCTCCAGGATTTGTAGCGTCTAATTTAGCAATTGTTAGTTTTGGAACAATCTTACTAACACTTGCTTTTTATTTAGTTGCGCAAAAAATTATGGGATTGCGTTTTCTTAATTTTCAAGAACATGTACAAACAAAACCATATTTTAATTTCATCGATGATTTCAAACTCTTTCTTGATCAATTAAGTTATGCAATAACCAAACAGGAATTGACCAATATTACTTCTTTATTTTTTAAACAGGCGTTTAAGATACCTGTCAACAGAACAACCCTCATTATACGAAGAATAAATACAGTACAAACGGTAAAAAAATTTGGTGATTACAACGATTATTACCCCTTGTTTGACATAACTGAGCTTTTTCTCGCCTCAATTGAAAACAATTCATCAGACGTTGCTGCGTATCTTGCAAAAAAGCAAATTGTGATTGCTGATGAAGTAGCGTTTAATAATTTTTATGAAAATAGTGAATGCGGCAAAATGTTATTGCACTTCATGGACCAAATTGGTGCAGATATTTTTATACCAATTTATCAAAAAGAGGCTGTAATTGCGTATATTATTGTCGATCGCAATTCACGTCCGCACGAATTTTATAGCCGCACCGAATGTGATGAAATGGTTGTGTTTGCTAACTATTTGAGCAACGTTGTGCATTTAATGCAACACAGTAATTTGCCCGCAATACTCAAAGAACGAAAAGAACTCAAAGAAGAAATGTACCATAAACATCAAGAAATTAATCAGTACAAAGAAAGTATTCAATCATTCGTGCGCAGTGCACACCGAAAAATTGGGATCATTTTTTACAAAAATCGGCGTTTTGACTTTAGCAATCAGACGGCAAAAGATTTGATTCCGATCAATCCAAATACGCATGATGGACATCCTGTTACTAAAGCACTCAAATCGATTGTGCATTATGCACAAGAATACAAAAATGCTCAAAGTGCATTCATCACCGATCCTATCGGCGATAAATTGGTTATTGTTGCTCACCCGCACTTGCAAGATAACATTGTAATTATTACTGTTTATTATCCTGAAATTGGCGATCTACTAAAAAATCAGTGCGAATTGATTAAAGATCCAAGTGAATGGGATTATTTATTGTATTTGGAAACAACACAGACAGGTAAATTAATCAATCAACTCATTCCCACAAGCTCGCCACAATTTTTACAATTCAAAATTACGTTGTTAAAACTTGCGCTCAGCAAAAAAACGTTACTTCTTGATATGCCTGAAGAAGATGTGCAACCAACTGCAGAAATTTTGCATTCGATTAGTTTGAGAGAAAAATTGCACATTTTAAATCTTACTGCGCCAGAAAAAAGTGGTGAAATTGCGCACAAAATTTTTGGTCTTAATCAACTCTTTGGTGGCACCAATGAACTACCATTGCTCGAACAACTTGATGAAAATGGTACATTGTTAATAAAGAATATTCATTTTTTAGATGTGACCACGCAATCATATTTGGCTGAATATATAAAATATGGTTTTTTTCGACGTCTAAAAGGTGATCAAAAATTTACAAGCTCAACACGCATTTTATGTTCATCAAACGAATCACTTTCAAACTTAGTAAGCAATGGCACATTTTCTGCAGAACTTTTAGCGTTGCTTGAACAAACCACCTTAGCACTGCCTTCACTTGTTGGGTTGCCTGAACATGAGCTCTCTGAACTTGTCCACGGATTTAGTGAACAAGCAATTAAAGCTGAACAATTTAAAAACATGTTGGAACTAACTGAACAAGAAACACACCGCATTGTTTTTTCTCGCCCACAAAGTTTGCAAAAATTTAAAGAAAAAATTGAGCAATTTTTGGTTCATAAAACAAAAAAGAATAATATTTCGGAAGAATCACCACTCGATCCTGGATTTACCGTTTCAGATCCAGAACTTGCACTCGCAGCTCGCTTGGGAAAAAAAGCCCTCAAAGATCCAAAATTAATGGCGACGCTGTGGCAAAAATTTGGTAACCATAATCAAATTGCACAATTTTTGGGTGTTAATCGTTCAACAGTTCACCGTCGGTTTAAACTCTATAATTTAAAAACTGAAGTAAATTAACGAATCACCTTACGTGTTTTGCCACCTTCAGTAGTAATAATTAATCCGCTCGCTTCAAGCTTTTCTATCATCCGCGCCGAACGATTGTAACCAATTCGAAATTGTCTTTGCAGGAGTGAAATTGAAACTTCATCTCTTGATTTGATAAAACCGAGCACTTCTTGATACAATTCTTGATCATTTTCATCAATATCATCATCATCTTCGATCGATAATTGTGCTTGAGTATCAAGGTATTGCACCGCTTGTTGAGAACGCACATGTTCTGCAACTGCTTGCCGCTCAAGATCGGTAATAAAAGCTCCATGTACACGCATTAAGGTTGAACCACCGTCAAGATAGAGCATGTCACCCTTGCCAACCAATTTATCGGCCCCTGCACAATCTAAAATAATTCGTGAATCGATTTTTGATGCAACTTTAAACGCAATTCGACTTGGAAAATTAACTTTGATAATACCAGTAATCACATCAACCGATGGTCGCTGCGTTGCAACAATTAAATGAATACCGGCAGCACGCGCCATTTGTGCCAACCGCGCAATACGCATTTCAACATCCTTGCCCGCAACCATCATTAAATCTGAAAGTTCATCGATGATCACCACAATTAACGGTAATTTTTCCAATTCAGGCTCAGTTTTACACCGATTTTGATAATCATAAATATGTCGCACCCCTGCTGCTGCCAATTGTTGATAACGACGATCCATTTCTTGCACTACCCAGCGGAGTGCATTACTTGCTTGTTTTGCATCATCAACAATTGGAAATAATAAATGTGGTATTGCGGCATACGTTGCAAATTCAAGTCGTTTTGGATCGATCAAAATGAGTTTAAGATCTTCAGGCGTTTTTTTGCACAACAAACTGATCAACATTGCATTGAGCGCCACCGATTTTCCCGATCCAGTTGCTCCTGCAATAAGTAAATGAGGCATGATTGCCAAATCAACAATAATTTTTGTTCCGCTGGTATCCACACCGAGCACTAAGGGTAAGTGTGCTGCCGTTTTTTGCCATTCAGTACTGTTAATAATAGTTGAAAAATAAACCGGAAGCCGAATTTGATTTGCAACTTCAAAACCAACCACCGATCTGCCCGGAATCGGTGCAATAATGCGAATCGCAATCGCTTGTAATGCAAGTGCCAAATCATCTTCAAGTGCTAAAATTTTGCTCACTTTTGCATCAATATGCGGTTGATATTCAAACAACGTTACCACTGGTCCTGCTTTGATACTTACTACTTTTCCTTGAATACCGAATCGTAATAATTTTTCTTCCAAAATTATCGCCAACTGCTCATGCCTTTTAGTTTGGTGCAACTCTTCTTTACTCATTTCATGCGATGAAAAGAGCGAAAGCGCTGGCAATATATATTCGCTCGTTGAAATCGATTCTACAACATTTTTTTTAACCGTTGGCGGTGGCGTAACCGAGGAATTCATTTTCGTCGAATTTAATGAAGGCCACAGTTGATCATGCTGCATATTCATTTTGGTAATTCGATATTCAGGAATAACAACCTGTTCACTAGGAATAATAAAAGCAACAAACCGTTGCGGTAGCGCACAACACCACTTAAGAGTTGTCCAACTTATCTGAGAAACTGTATGATACGTTTTTGAAATCGGCTGCGTAAAAAAACTCATTTTTCGACACAAGAGCATATGCACCATGCGCAAAATTGCACCACGAGAAATTAAAACGAGTGAAATAAAAAAAAATCCGTGCACACATAAACCAAAAATAAGTTGATCAATTGGTGCGCATGCATGCACAATAGAAGCACCACATGCACCGCCGGGAACACACCCAAGATTCATAGCCGGTACACCGTACCATGCTCCAAGAACACTCACACTCGCAATCATTAAAACCCAACCCAACAGTTGATCATAATTACGGCGAACGGTACCGTGCGCAAGCAATGTCGACCCGATAAAAAAAAGAAATGGAATCAGAAAAATAGCCGCTGTTCCGAATAAAAAATAGAGCAATGCAGCACCGTGTGCACCCAGCGCACCCGCTTTGTTAGCAACGGTATGCGAATCGCCGTTTTCATACAAAATCGATCGATCAGTTTGATGGTACGTAAATAAAGAAACTGAAAGCCATAACGCACAGACCCACAACGCTAAACACATGCCACAAAGACGCCACGAACGAATACGCGCAAAGCGTGCTAATTTTGAAATCATTACTTTCCTTTTTTTGTTAGTTGCTACCCGCGCACCATCAAACTCACGAACGCGCATACAAAAGTATAGCAACCAAATAACCACCATCGTGCTTCATTAACCATTTTATATACGCAGCGCAGAATCTGTAGCGCACCACCTGCAGCTATTACCATAATCAAATAGGTTTTGTAGTTCAAGAGATTGAATGCTCCCACCGTTGATAAATCAATTATTCCTTTGCAGAATGCGGCCACACTAATTGGCGCTTCAATCAAAAATGAAATTTCAAAAGCATGACGCCGAGAAAAACCACACCAGCGAGCTGCAGCATACGTAATTCCCAAACGAGAAATACCGGGTAAAAATGCACCGCCTTGCGCACAACCAATAATCAATGCTTTTTTTAAACTCAACTGCGTTGATTTTTTGTTTTCAGAAATAAAACGTTCGCTCAATAAACAAAACGTAGTAACTGAAAACCCTACCCAAATTGGAAACACGCTCAGATCAATTTTAATCAGCAAAAGATAAAAAGTTACGGTAATAATTTCAATAACTGCGCACAAGAGTACAAAATTCAATAAACGCACAAAAAAGCGCAGTAAATAACGCAAAAGTAACAACAATCGCTTATAAAAAAATAGTGCCAGCACACATAAAATTGGTCCATACACAACAAAATCAAATGCTTGCAAAATTTTTGATGACACGGGAAGTTGATTATATTTTTGTAATAATTTCGTAAAAAACGAAATATGTGTTGAACTGCTAATCGGCAGCATTTCTAAAATAATCGATGCACCAATAATAAATAATAACCAAAACACGGTAATATCCTTTTGCTCAGTATCAAAATTGTTATAAGTATAATGAGTCACCGGAGCTGCGTCGACGCTGGGCAGCACATTGACGAAGATTTTCAGATATAGTAGCGTTGGGGCGTACTACTTTTTTTTATTTAAAGGAGATTGTATGAATCATCTACGCACATTACTTTTATGTGCACTTGCTCTTGCAGCAACTCCACTTGCTGCCGAAACATCTGTATTTGGTAAATCGTTTTATCGACAACGATCTCAAGGTTCAAACGAAGCTCGTTGGATGGCCGGTCAGGCTCATCATCTTTATTTACCCGATACCGATTGCTTAAATGGCAGCATTTCATTCGCAGCTGAATATCAACAATCGTTTCGTGGCAAACAAATCGCAGAATTTCTGTTCTTCAATGGTACCGATACCATGACATTTGGGCCAGCTCGCACCGATATTTTAGGCAATCCGGTTGCTGCTGGAGGTGCTACAGATATCTTTGCGCAAAACTTTTTTCTGAACCCTAATTTTTTTGGTACGGTCCGCGCGCGACCACTGGTGCGTAACTTTATTTTTGACATGAATTTATATTTAGGACTTGATGAAATTCTTTGTGGTCTCTATTTTCGCGTCGATGTGCCGTTCAATTGGACAAGTTGGGACATGCAGCTAGAAGAAATAGTTACCAATACCGGTACTCCCGGATTTCCGCAATTCACTTTTGGCAATGCGGTAGTTCGTCCTTCGCCCTTGAGTAGCATTATTGATGCGTGGGCGGGCGGCGTCACCGATGTTAATTTGCCCGATATTCGGCAAGGTCTTAATTTTGCAAAAGTTAATGGCAAACGTTCAAAATCTGGAGTTGCCGATTTGACCTTTATTGCCGGCTATAGTTTTTGGCGCTCTGACTGCAGCCACTTTAGTTTACAAGCAGCGCTCATTGCACCAACAGGAAATCGACCACGCAGCGAATTTTTATTTGAACCAGTGGTTGGCAACGGTCACCATGTAGAACTTGGTGGTGGAATCAATGCACATTACGAATTGTGGAATAATGGCTGTGATCAATCGTTTGGTATTTATTTTGAAGGAAATATTTTCCACGTATTCAATGCACGCCAACACCGTACGTTCGATTTAAAAAACAATGGAATTGGAAGTCGTTATTTACTCTTCAAACGTTTTTCAAATGGTGTTTATGCGGGAGAAGTTTTATTCGGTCCTAATATTTTGACCGTCGAATGCAAAGTGCATAACGATGTTCATGGTGACGCAGCGCTGATGTTTGATTATCAACGTAATTGCTGGACTTTTGATGTTGGTTACAACTTATGGGGAATAACGAAGGATAAAATTAAAATTACCGAAGATATTCCACTGAACACATTTGGTGTTCAAGGCCTAACACTTGGTACCGGTGGCGCATCGGCCAACCAAACACAAAGTTTAACTACCATTAATGGTACCTTTGCTCCTCCAACCTCTGATGGAGTATCACCAGTAACCATTACTACCGATAGCTTGGATCCAGACTCTGCTGCTCACCCCGGTGCATTTTCTCATAAGGTATTTACTCATCTAGGGTACACCTGGGAAAATTGCGATTACCTGCCATTCCTCGGCATTGGCGGCGAAGTTGAATTCTCAGGGAGCAACGGCCGCGCACTTGACCAATGGGGTGTGTGGGTTAAAGGTGGATTTACCTTTATCTAAAAAAACTTTCTCTTCTTTGTTATAAAAAAGGCTCGGATTTTTCCGGGCCTTTTTTATAGGCTCATGCTTCTATTTTTTATGTTCAAATGGCCCTCCAAGCCAATCTTCATACTCTTTTCCTTCTTCTTTATAGGTACTAAGTCGACATATTTTCTATTTGTCATACATAATTATTAAAATTATTGATTTTTTAGTTCTATTTGTAAGAAAATGATAATAGTAATGCAGGTAGTATGCCTGCAAAGTATGGAAATACTAACCCTTTATCAAAGGAGAGCCAAATGAAGAAGCTCTTATTAGCAGTTTTTGCAGTTGCTGCATTGTTTGCAGTTGATGCAGACGCTCGTTACTACAACAGAAGTTGTGGTACATGTCCAAAAACCAAATGTTGCGAACGTGTAGAAGAAGCTGCATGTCCACAACCACCATGCTGCGTTAAATACGCACGTGTAACCTTCCCTGCAACTAAGGTTAAACACGTTAGTTATTCTTGGGAATGTCCAACCGACTGTTCTGAAGAAGCAGGCGAAATCGCAGCTCAGTAAGCTAATTCTATAGCTTTCGAGCTATGATTTATTAATGAGTTTGCCCCTTTCACGGTACTCCTTTTAGATAAAGGGCTGTTAAAGGGGCCTTTTTTGTATCAACCTATAGAGATTGATTTTCTTTTTTTGAGTCATATTTTCTATCTCACTTACTATCCATTTCGTTTCCGTTTAATTCTAATCTCAGCTCTCCATTTTTTATAGCACGCTTTCAATAACCGCTGCCATAGCTCTGTTGATTGACAAAGTCTTACAATAATTTATAATAGTAATTATCTATAAGATTTTGTTTGATAAATGGAGTTAGAATGAACTACAAAAATCTCACATTACTATCATTTTTGGCATTTGCTGCGCTGGGTAGCATTCTTGTCTATAACCAATTAGGCACCAGGAAAACCATCAGCAATAAGTTTGCCGCACAGGTTGACTCTTTGGAACAAAAAACATGGAAATCGCTTGAAAAAGTAGGTATTTCTAAAGATGAAATCTATAAAAAAGTGAATGAATATGATCAGATGCATATGGAATATTATCAGAAAAATCAAACCAGCGCGCCCAAAAAGAAGACCGTGTCTGCGCGTGTAAAAAAAATAGTTACTTCATTAATAGATTATTTTAAAGTTGATGCACCAAAAATTGACCTCATTGCAACTTCAGATCCTAACTTGTCACCAGCTACAGCTATCAACGATGCGATTTACATTAACGAAGAAGAGTTTTGCGACTTTTCAGCTGATGCACAAGAATATATTATAGCTCACGAGTTACAGCATATTATTAATAGAGATCCGTTTGCTCTCTATGCAGTTGATCAGGCATTAACCGAGCGAAAAATCGAACTTGATGAGAACAATCCTGATTTCGTTTCCAATCAATTTTCACGTTTTTGTGAAACGCGTGCCGATATTGGAGCTGCAACATCAAAACCAGAAATAGCTCACGGATTCGTTGAATTTACCCAGGAATTAATAAATCGTGGTGATCATAATCCTGGAACCACCCACCCAAAAACTGAAAAACGCTTAGCACTTGCACAAGAAATTTATTCTTCAATGACGCAAACAGCTTAATAAAATGGAGTTACAATGAATTACAAAAAAATTATCCTCGCAGTTTCCTTGGGTATTACTGCCATTGCTGGTTTTTTCTTTGCACGAAACAAATTTCAAAAACCTATAGTTACGCAGGTAACAACTGTAACTCAATTAAAACAGTTCATTGCTGTGCAAGAACAAATTGCATGGAATGCAATGGAATCTTTAGGTATCAGCAAAGATCGCTGTTATCAACTCGTTCAAGAATGGGAAAAAGAATATAATCAAACCCGCTCTCAAGCAACTGTTGATAAAAATCTTTCAAAAGAAATTCGCAAACAAGTTCAGGATACACTGAAAACCTATGGTGTTGACTCTTCAAAAATTAACATCGAACGATATGATAAAGGATTAAGTGCTGCTGGCGCAACCAACGATACTATTGTCATCAATCAGCAAAAATTTAGCTCACTTCCTCAAAATGCACAACAATTTGTGCTTGCACACGAGGTACAGCATATTATTTATAAAGATGCAATTGCAAAAGAAGTTATTAAAGATCTGCTCAAGATCAAGTCAACACAGAGTAAAGACATCGATAGTCCACTCAATCAACTTTCACGATTTTTTGAAATACGAGCCGACGTAATGGCATCGATTAAAAATCCTGTCATTGCGCAAGGATACGTCAAACGTGCTCATTTGTGGTTGGCAGAAAACGGCTATAATCCAGGAACTTCACATCCAAAGCATGAAGAACGGTTAGCTTTAGCACAACAAATTACTCAACTTCACCAATCTACTGGCACTCAAATAGCTTAATTTAATTATTTTGTGCGTAGAGCGTTAATTTTTTCTACTGCTTGACCGATTGAATTGATTTTCGCCGCTTCTTCATCATCAATTTCAATGCCAAACATTTCTTCAAGTTTCATAACAATTTCTAATTTATCAAGAGAGTCAGCACCAAGCTCATCAAGCGTTGTTTGCTGACTAATTTTTTGTTTTTCAACATGCAAAACATCTGAAACTATTGAGGCAACTTTTTCAAATGTATCATTCAGATCAAAAACTGGCATAAAGAGCTCCACGCATTTGTTGATTTCTTATTCATGTATTAACTTTAACAATGTATCAACGTCATCAGGATTATTAATCGCGATAAACTTTTTTTCTGGATAATAGGATTCAACACAATTTTTTAGCGAACTGCCTGGTCCACACTGCACAACTAATTGCCAATCAGCAACTGCTTGCATAACCTTGTCCCAGTAAATTGGGGTTACCAGTTGTTTCATCGTATGTTCACGCACAATTGAACCATTTGTAAGTGCAGTGCCATCAACACTGCTAATCAATGGACAATTGAAATCATGAAAATCTATTTTTTCCAAATAAACGCGCATTTGTTGTTCAATGGGGGCCATTAGTTTACTATGCATTCCTGTTTGCACCGGAACTTCTGTCACTCGCGCATCCATTTTTAATGCTAAATCTTTTATTCCAACAATTTCTGGGTTTAATCCAGACACTACGCATTCAGTTAAACTATGGTAGGCCGCTATTGCTATATGATGAAATTCTGCGCACCATTTTTTTACCTGATCAACCGGAATACCGCTAATACAAATAATTGTGCCATCAATTTTTTCCAATTCTTGTTGATAAAATTGCGCATATTTTGATAAAAAATAAAGGCCATCGGGCAGCGTTAAGCTTCCTGCAACATTCAATGCGCTCAGTTGACCAATTCCATACCCTGCAACCGCTTGGCACTCAACACCTTTTTCTTTGAGCAATGCACCAATAGAACCACCAAGTAAAAAAATTGCGGGAAATGCATTTTCCATGAGCGCAAGTTCATGCTCAGAAGAAGCAAAACATAATTTTACAAAATTTTTATCAAGACACGTTGATGCTTCTTCAAAATATTCTTGCATCACACGAGAAAGATCATAAAGTTCTTTGCCCATCCCAACATACTGACTACCATAATCAGGAAATAGCATTCCAATTTTCATACGGGTCCCATTTTTGCAGCGAGGTATTAGGCAGCGTCTTGCACATAGTTTTTAATTCTGCGTTCACTTTCTTCACGTCCTAAAAATGCCATGAGTTCAAACGCTCCCGGTCCATTTACTTTTCCTGTTAATGCTACGCGAAGTGGTTGCGCAAGTTCAACTAATTTAACACCCTGCTCTTGAACTATTTTTTTTGCTGCTGCAGAAAGGGTTGAACTATCAAACGGTGAAACAGTTGACAGCAATGGTACTAATTTATTCAAAAGATCGAGTGCACCCGGCGTGGTACATTGTTTTATCTCATCTTTTGTACTGCGCAATGTGCATTCGTACAGTCCCGATACTTCATGCGCCAGTTCACGCAATGTTTTTACGCGATCTTTATAAAGATCGATTGCTTTTACAATTGCATGTTCATCCCAGTTGCTCAACGCAGGTCGAAATCCATGTTCAACATCGCGAGAAATTAATTTCAGCAGTTCTGAACCATTGTAGGTGCGCATGTACATGCTATTGACCCAATCAAGCTTTGCTTGATCAAAGATAGAACTTTTTTTACCTACTCCTTCAAGAGTAAATAATTTGATGAGTTCCTCGCGCGTAAAAATTTCTTGATCACCGTGTGACCATCCAAGCCTGATTAAATAGTTGCACAATGCCGGTGCTAAATAACCACTCTTTTTGTAATCGAGTACTGCAGTAGCCGCATCACGTTTGCTCAATCGCGCACCAGTTGGCCCCAAAATCAACGGTAAATGTGCAAAATGCGGAACGTCAAAACCGAAAGCTTGATAGAGTACAATTTGTTTTGGGGTATTTGAAATATGATCTTCACCACGAATAACATGCGAAATATTCATGAGTGAATCATCAACAACCACCACAAAATTATAAATTGGTGTGCCATCAGTACGCGCAATAATAAAATCATCTAGCTGGGTGGTTTCAAACACAATTGGCCCGCGAACTAAATCATCAAATTCTATTGTTTTTTGTTCAAGAGGTAGTTTTATGCGCACAACATGCGGTTTTTGTTCATCACCAGGCTGCATTTTGCGGATACGGCACTTGCCATCATATTTAAAATAATCATCTTCACTGCGCATTTCAATTGCAGGACAAAAGCAGCGATACGCTTTTCCATGCTCTAAAAGCCACGCAATTTTTTCTTCATAAATTGACATGCGATTAGTTTGCAACACAAACGGTTCGTCACTTTCTAAGTCTACCCACTCGAGTGTCTCTAAAATTGACTGCGTAAATTCTTTTTTTGAACGTTCAATATCGGTGTCTTCAATGCGGAGCAAAAAATCACCATTAGTATGACGAGCAAAAAGCCAATTAAAAAGTGCGACTCTCAGTGATCCTATATGCAAATGTCCAGTTGGTGATGGCGCAAATCGAACCCGAACTCGTTTCATGCAAGCTCCCGTACTGCTTCTTGCGCTAAACGCATCCATGGTGATGGATAATCCGTTTGATTTTTTGTGATTTCAATAATTTCATTAAATGCAACAACCGCTTTTTCTTTTTCGCCACCGTTCATATAATATGAACCCAAATAATACAGTGTTTCATCTTTTTGAAGATTGTTATTATTTTTTGAAAGTGAAATTAATTGCTCGAGTCCTTCTGCTTTAATTTTTTCATCTTCACTATCAAGCATGACACGCGCTTGTTTTGTTGCATAAATAAAATAAAGGGGCGAAGTTTGCGATAATTGAGCGAGCGATTCGCTCATTAATGCCAGGGCTTCACTGTTCTTATTTTGCTCAATGAGCGCATCGGCTTGTACCGCAAGAAAATAAGGCGCAAGTGAGGTAGAACTATATTGTTGATAACCAGTCCGCGCTGCAACTTCAATTTCGGGCCATAATTCAATATTTTGTTGTGCACGAATTGTTTCGTTTAACACTTCCGACAAAGTCGCTTGAGCCAATTCTTGTTGCTTGGTGCGCGCTAGGTGCCAATAAACACCACCGCCAATTACTACACCAAGAACAATACCGCTGACGAGCAAGACCGTTTTGTACCGTTCGATTAAACTCATTAATGCATCGAAAGAAAATTGTTGTGAAAATTCCATGAGTCTTTCTCCTTAAGAAATTTTTTTTATAACGCACAACCTAACACAGCTTATTGAAACTCTCAACGCTGATTTGGGTAATCAACCGAGACCTGATGAGAATACACAATAGATTTTTCAATCATTGTTGAAACAGCACTGTTAAATTGCTCAATAAACCCAGACTGAGTTACTCGATGCGCATAAACAAGCGCATCTTCGATCGCTTCTTTGTGCGAAGAACCGTGTGCAATAATAATCGGTTTTTGCACACCAAGAAGCAATGCGCCACCTTTTTGCACTCGTGCTACATTCTGTTTTAATTTTTTGAAAAAACGTTTGCCCAAAAATCCAACGGTGCGACCCCACCAACTTTTTCTGCATTCACGTTCAACAATTTTTGGCACCAAAGAAACCATTGCTTCAAGCGATTTGAGCATAATATTGCCCACAAAGCCATCACACACAAGCACATCAACATCACCGTGCAAAATATCGTACGGTTCTCTATTGCCAATAAAATTAAGGCCCGAAGATTCCAAAAGTTCGTAACTAGCAAGAAGTGCCTTATTTCCCTTTGATCGCTCAATACCGTTTGATAAAAATGCAATTCGCGGTTGTTCGATCTGTTTTTTTAATTTGACGTACACATCGCCCATAATTGCAAACTGCTTGAGATGCTCTGGTTTACAGTCGACATTTGCACCAAGATCGATGCAAAAAACTTCACCGTTGAGTGTCGGAATAAATTCACCAATTGCAGGCCGCAAAATACCGGGTGTTTTTCCTACAATCAACATCCCACCCACCAAACATGAACCAGTATTTCCCGCAGAAACAAATGCAAGGGCTTTCCCATTTGCAACATCGTTCATTGCCTGCACCAAGGATGAATCTTTCTTGCGTAGTACTGCAGTTGTCGGCTCATCATCCATCTCAATAACTTGCGAACAATGAACAAGAGTGATCGGCAAATTATGCCACCCAGGGTCTTGGGCATGCAAACAAGGAATTATTTGATCTTCATCGCCGTAAATACGCAGCGGTATTCCGCGACGGGCCGCCAAAAGAGCACCCGCAACAATTGCTTGAGGGGCGTGATCTCCCCCCATAGCATCTAGTGCTATCATAACGGTACAAACGTGTTAAAAAGTTTTGGCAACCTATTGAGCAGCTGATGATTCATTACGAGGCGCTTCGGTTTTTTGCTTTGCGCGAACTTCAAGACGCTTAACACCGCGATCATTTTTGGTGATCAACACTTTAGCGCCTTTGTAAAAACCACATTCGCGGCAAGCTTGATGAGGAAGCTGCGGATGTTGGCAATTTGAGCATAGCTTGAGTGCTTTTACTGCAATCTTCTTATTTGCGAATCTTGAATCTCTGCGTGCTCGCGAACGCTTACGTTTTGGTACTGGCATACAAACTCCAATAATATTTTAAATCGTGTTTTTTTGGTAATACATGTACTGTACCCAAATTTGAAAAAAAACGCAAAAAAAGCCACTTAGGATAAAGGTAGACATCCTTCTTGGATCAAGACATTTTTCAACGCCTTAAAATCTCCCTGAAACCAATGACTCTTAATGCCGCAGTTTTCTGCTGCTCTAATATTTTCTATTTGATCATCAACAAATAGGCATTCTGCCGGATTAAGCTGATATTTTTCAATTACTTTTTTAAATACCGTCACATCAGGTTTCATAATACCATGAGCACCTGAAATGAAAATGTGATCTGGGCCAAATAATTGGAATATTTTTCTTCCCGTGCTTGTGCGCATTAAATGTGCAAATGAAAATGGATCCCAATTTGAAACAACAATATTTATGCATCCATTGTGTCTACACAGCTCAACAAGTTCCATGCCAGCATTAACTGGTTTTGTATAACGGGCAAGAACTTGCGGATCAAACACCACTTTTACCATTTTTTCAAGCAAAATGCGTTCTCGCTCACTTACAAAATAGTGACGCGTATCAAGATCTTTAATGATCTGATTTAATTTATTACACAATTCATGACCCGAAATAAGGCCTTTGAGCCAATCCATCATAATTGGTGCCATGCGGCGACCATCTGGCATATAAGCAATAAAGCTATCTGGTGTTTGTGCTTCAACTCGATACAATAAATCGTCAAATAACAGGTCTTTCAAATGATTAGGACTTTTTTGATCCCACACCATATATGACGCAAAGTCTCTCCAACCCAATTCGTAGTAGGACATTCCCAAGCGATCTACTTTGCAAAGAACGCCACCTAAATCCCATAAAACCTTTGTTATTCGTGCATCGGCCGATTGGAGTTGCAAGACAGCAACCACTAATAACAAATATTTTCTCACTGAAATTAAAATTTTCATTTAGTAGTCTCCAAATCCAAGGAATTTTATCTCTTGTAGTCTATCAGATAGGCCAAAAAATACAATGGCGGCACTAGATTCGTTGCCAGAGACCAGAATAACCCTGTTCAATTTTGCCACATAATTGTAGGTCAAATACTGCTGCTTGAACGGTATTCAAATCTACCCCAAGCAGTTCAACTAGGTCGTCTACCGATTGCGGCTGTTGACAATGAGCAATAATTTGTTGAGCCAAAGGTTGAGTTGAATCTGCAGAAATCTGCTTTTTTTCATTTTTTTTGGGCACAATTTCTTGAATAGGTAATGCAGGAATTATTTGTGCGCAATAAGTAGGAAACTCACTCACAATATCGTTCACTGATTGCACCAACTTTGCACCCTGAGCAATAAGTTCATGGCAGCCAACACTGAGTAGATCATCAATAGGGCCGGGCACTGCAAAAACTTCTCGCCCCTGCTCCAAACTAAAAAGCGCAGTAATTTTAGCACCACTTGCTTGCGCAGCTTGAATCACCAAACAGCCAAGAGAGAGCCCAGAAATTACTCGATTGCGGGCAGGAAAATTACCCGGTGCTGCGGTTACTTCCAATCCAAATGGGCTCACCAGCGCTCCACCAGCTGAAACAATTTCCTCAAATAATTTTTTATGCGTAGCAGGATAGGGGCGCAGTAATCCTGAACCAAGCACTACCACTCCCATTCCACCATTTTTTACTGTTGCGCGGTGCGCCATTGCATCCGCACCAAGAGCACCACCGCTTACAATGGCAAACCCATGTGCAATTAATTGCGGAACCAATTGATTGATCACCCGCTCACCATACAAATTTGCTTGCCGCGAACCAACAACTGCCAACGCAGGTTGGGTTGGCAACGCCCCTTTGCAATATAAAACAAGAGGTGGAAGATGAATTTCTTTAAGCAATGCCGGATAGTTTTCATCAAACGATGTAAAGAGCGAAATCTGGTGTTTGCCGATTAACGAAAGTTCATGCTCAAGCGGTGCACGATCTTTTAATCCATCAAAAACCAATTGTGCAGAATTTTGAGTAATGCCAAGCATAAGAAGTTCGTGCATATTAAATTCATATAACTGCAAAAAACGTTGTGCGCCCAATGTTTCATACAGTTTTTTGCACAGAGCTGGCCCAACGCCGTTAATTAATGAAAGGTGCAGAACCAGCTGCCTCAATGAATCGTTCATGCGTTCACTTATGATTCAGTCATTTCATCAAACGATGATTGAACTTGAAGCATTTTCATAAGATCTTCTGATGGTGTACTTACATCGACATCGAAAATACTTACTTGCTCTTCTTGCTCAAGAGCTTTGAGTGACCCACCAGTTGATGGCGTTGTATTTTCATGGTCCGGTGTTTCATCACCATCTTCTTCAAATGCAACAATGCGTGTTAATAATTGGTCAGAATCCAAACGAATCAATCGCACACCTTTAGCTTGACGGCCCATGGTACGAATTTCACTTGGTGATAAACGAATCATTTTACCAACAGTGTCAATGAGCAGCACATTTGAGTTATCGCTCACTGCTGCCAATCCTATCACCTCACCGTTACGGCCATCAGTTGGAATGGTGCGGACACCATAACCACCACGATGCGCAACGCGGAAATCTTCAGCTTTGACCCGTTTACCATAACCACCACTGGTTGCAAATAAAATGTCCCGATCATCGGCGATTACTTCCAAGCCAACAACACGATCACCTGAACGCAAACGAATTCCCATCACACCTGAAGCCTGGCGACCCATTTGTCGCACTTCGGTTTCTTTGAATCTGATACCTTGGCCCTTTGCTGTTGCAATAACGATTGAATCGTTGCCCGAACTGAGTGCGCAGAATACTAATTCGTCGCCGTCGCGCAAACTTACTGCACGAATACCTGAGCTACGAATTTTGGCAAATTCGGTTGCATCGGTTCGTTTGATAATACCATTCTTGGTCAACATTACCATTGATCTGCCTTCCATTTCACGGATCGGCAATAATCTCACTACATGTTCATTTGGGTTGAGTTGGAGCAAGTTAACAATTGCACGCCCTTTTGCCGTTCGTGAACCTTCAGGCACTTCAAACACACGCATACTGTATACGCGACCCAAATTGGTAAAGAACATTAACTCATCATGTGTTTTTGCAACAAAAACATCTTGCACAAAATCGCCCGATTCTTCCAACGGCGCCATTCCCATTTTTCCTTTTCCACCACGATGCTGAACACCATACACTTCAAGTGGAACACGTTTAATGTAACCACGATCGGTCAGCGTAACAACAACCTCTTCTTGTGGAATCAAATCTGCTTCGGTAAGAATATCGATCGGGCCTTCAATTTTGGTGCGGCGCGGATCATGATATTCTGTTCTAATTTGGACCAGTTCTTTTTCAATTTCTTTTTTAAGAACATTTTTTTCACTCAAAATTAATTTGAGTTGTGCAATTACTGTTTTAAGATCTTCCATTTCTGCAAATATTTTTTCTTGTTCAAGACCAGTCAAACGTTGTAAACGCATTTCTAAAATTGCTTTGCCTTGCTCAGCAGAAAGTAAAAACCGTTTATTTAATTTTGTAATTGCTTCTTCTGGCGTTGGAGAACTTTTAATCAGTGCAATCGCTTCATCGATATTGCTCAGCACAATAATAAAACCGGCCAAAATATGTTCACGTGCTTGTGCTTTAGATAAATCGAACACAGTTCGTTTATAAATAACTTCTTGACGATGCAATAAAAATTCGCGAATCAAATCACGCAAGCTAAAAACAAGCGGCTTGTTATCAAGTAAGCCAAGCATTAAAATTGAGACACTTGTTTCAAGTTGCGTAAATTTATAGAGCTGATTAAGCACAACATTTGGTATTTCACCACGTTTCAGTTCAATAACAACGCGCATCCCTTTTCTGTCAGATTCGTCGCGAATATTGGAAACACCATCAATAATTTTATTTTTAACAAGATCGGCAACTTTGATAATCAACTCTGCCTTATTTACTTGGTACGGCAGCTCTGAAATTATAAGCGCACTTCCTTTTTTTGTTTCTTCAATTTCAATTACGCCGCGCAAAATAACATTGCCACGACCAGTTTTATATGCACGCACAATGCCAGCGCGTCCGCAAATAATACCGCCGGTAGGAAAATCGGGACCGGGAACTTTTTCAAAAAGTTCCTCTTCAGAAATATGTTCGTTGTGTAAAAATGCGAGACACGCATCGATCACTTCGCCCAAATTGTGTGGTGGCACCGAAGTTGCCATACCAACTGCAATGCCTGAAGTTCCGTTAATTAAAAGATTTGGTAATTTGCTTGGCAATACAACTGGCTCTACGGTCGATTCGTCAAAGTTGGGGACAAAATGAACCGTATCCTTATCAAGATCGGCTAAAATTTCTTGCGCGATTTTTTCCATACGCACTTCGGTGTAACGCATCGCCGCTGCGTTGTCTCCATCAACCGACCCCCAGTTACCTTGGCCGTCTAAAAGCGGATACCTTTTTGAGAAATCTTGGACCATACCAACCATCGTATTGTATACCGCTTGGTCACCATGAGGGTGATACCGTCCAAGAACTTCACCGACCACGCGTACCGATTTGTGATACGGCTTATTGTAATGAAATCCAAGTTGATTCATGGTATAAAGCACACGCCGGTGAACCGGTTTTAATCCGTCACGCACATCCGGAATTGCACGGCTTACTACAACCGACATTGCATAATCTAAAAATGAACTTTTGAGTTCATCTTCGATGAGCACCGGCTTCAGTTTTCCGTGAATCATCTCAGTGTGCGAAGCATCATTTGTTGAAGACGCCATACCATGACCTTTCTCTGCAAAAAGCGCTTATTTGTTTTCTTTAATTGAAACCAGTTTCCGCTCAAAGAGCAAGCGCAATAATATATACATTAATAATAGCTCGAAAAGCAATTTTAGACAAGCTCATCAACCGAGTAATTTCTTGAATTTTTCTGCGAGTACAGGTATTTTTTATTCGACCTACTGCTCTCATCAATTCAGGGAGGAACCGTGAACATTTTTTTTCTCATCATTGTTCTCACATCATCTTTTTCACTTTTTGGACAACATCATAAAGAGAACGATATTGAACTCATTGAAGTGCGCAAAAATCAAAAAAAATACGGACAATGGTCACACTTTTTTAATCTACTCGATCAAAAAAATAACATTGAGACAGTGATAGAATTTTTAATCACTCAAATCAACAAAACTCCAGCAGGATACATTGAAATTCACCCCATAGTTAAACGAAAAGCAACAAAGCATTATCGGTCGTTGTCACAAGGGAAAAAAGCATATCAACACATTCTTCCATTGATAAATCTTGCATGCATTACCGATAAATCAAATAAATTAGAATCTGAGTTAAAATTACTCTCGCTACAGCGACAACGAATTGTCGAGAATATCAATGGCCCTGATTCACCATTCATTTCACGAAACAAATGATGCTTAATTTACAAAAATAAGCAGATCCCGTACACTTAAGATCAAAATTAACATTTCTCAATGCTCTTCTTACTAGTGTGTGTATGGATATCAAAAAAATAAAATTAAATGATTTTACTCCCGACAGAATTCGCAATTTTTCAATCATTGCCCACATTGATCACGGCAAATCGTCACTTTCTGATCGATTGCTTGAAACAACGGGCACGCTTTCTGGAAAAGTGCGGCATGAACAATTTTTAGACAAGTTGCAAGTAGAAAAAGAACGAGGCATTACCGTCAAAGCACAAACCGCTTCGATGTTTCACACTTACAAAGGTACAACCTATTTACTCAACTTGATTGATACTCCCGGCCACGTAGATTTTAGCTACGAAGTTTCACGGTCGCTCTATGCGTGCCAAGGAGCACTTTTACTTGTTGATGCTTCTCAGGGCGTTGAAGCGCAAACAATCGCAAATTTTTATCTAGCATTTGAACAAAATCTATCAATTATTCCAGTGATAAACAAAGTCGATTTATCAACTGCCGATGTACCGCGCGTTGTTGGTGAAATGAAAAAAATGTTCGATTTTTCGGACGAAGAAATTATTCGCGCTTCAGCCAAATCGGGAATTGGTATTCAAGAAATTTTAGATGGGATTATTGAACGAATTCCACAGCCGGAAAGCGTTCCAACGCAACCGCTCAAAGCACTTTTATTTGATTCATGGTTTGACGAATTCAAAGGTGTTGTATGTCTTGTTGCGCTCAAAGATGGCATGATCCGCAAAGGTGACGTGATTGAACTTGCGCACTCTAATTCACACTATGAAGTACTTGAATTAGGACTCATGTACCCGGATCAAACACCCATGGATGCACTCTATGCAGGTCAAGTAGGCTACTTAGTTTCAGGAATGAAAACAGTCAAAGAAGCCCGCATTGGTGACACCATTTGTCATGCAAAGAAAATAGTGCCGCCGTTTCCCGGTTTCAAACCAGCAAAACCAATGGTTTTTGCAGGTATTTACCCAATTGACAACACCGAGTTTGAACCGTTGCGTACCGCGATTGAAAAATTAACACTCAACGATGCAAGTGTCACAGTTGAAAAGAAAACCTCAGTAGCACTTGGTCTTGGATTTAAATGCGGTTTCTTGGGACTCTTGCACATGGATGTTTTTAAACAGCGGCTTGAACAAGAATATCAAATTGTCGCTATTGTCACCGCACCAAGCGTTTTATATAAAATCCGCAAATCAAATGGTGAGATGATGAATGTTGAAAGTCCTGCTGACTTTCCCGATCCGAGCCAAATTGAAGAAATATTTGAACCGGTAATTAATGCAACGATAATTGTTCCAAAAGAATATTTGGGCAGCATTATCAAACTCTGCCAAGACAAGCGCGGTGTACAAAAAGAGTTGAGCTATTTAAGTGAAGATCGCGTTATTTTGCATTACACATTACCACTCAACGAAGTCGCCACCGATTTTTATGACCAACTGAAATCGCTCAGTTCAGGTTATGCAAGTTTTGATTATGAAGAAGCCGATTTTCAACCGGGAGATTTGGTCAAAATGGATATTCTGCTCAATGGAAAACCGGTTGATGCGCTTTCAACCATTGTGCATACAGATAATGCTTACCAATCAGGAAAAGAGTTGGCAGCTCGGTTACGAGAAGTTATCAAGCGCCAACTTTTTGAAGTGGTAATCCAAGCAGCGATTGGTGCAAAAATTATTGCACGCGAAACGGTTTCACCAATGCGCAAAAATGTAACCGCAAAATGCTATGGTGGCGATATTACTCGAAAACGCAAATTGCTTGAAAAGCAAAAAGAGGGCAAAAAGAAAATGAAGCAGCTGGGAACAGTTGAAGTACCGCACGAAGCGTTCCTCGCTATTTTGAAGAAAACCGAATCGTAAAAGGAGTGTAGAATGAAGTCGGAGCAACGTATTGAAGGCCAACCACTTGAAAACTTTTCAGGTAATTTTTTCATTTTCTATGCATTTGATATTGGTGAAGATATCGCTCTCAATAAAATAGAAACAAGTGGTGTACTTACCACCAAACAATTAATGCTTTCAAAATATTTTAAAAACTATCACATTCCTTTGGCCGTTGAACTCCCACAACCGTCGATGAGTCCGCGCTGCCTTGGTGTTACCTTACACAGTTTTGGTGTCATGTCACTTGCCTACAAAATTCCATTTTCCGACACGATCGATACAATCAGAAAAACACTTAACACAATCGATGCTGAATATCGAGAACAAAGTATTGCCGATGCACATGCTATTTTTGGCAAAATTAAACAATATATCAAGCAAGCGCGGTTTTTTCACCTGCGCAATTCGTACAATGTCATTCAAGTTGATCAAACAGCCCAGCTGAGCAGTTCAGAACTCAAACAAAATTATGGCGGCTTGATTGCGTCGCTGCTCCGTTTTGAAACTGAGACACTTTCTGAATACCAAAAAGATGCAATTTTAGAATCGGCTACCGGTTATTATCGGGGTGATTTAATTGTCATCGATACGGAAGCGGCATTTGTTTATGATGACGATTATGCAGAAATTTTAGATCTGTTTGAATTTGGCAATATTCAACAACTTGAGTTGCACTATTACGATCGCATATTAGATCAACAACTCAATGTGGTCTATTTGCAAGAAGTGTGGACACTGCCAGTAACTGCGTATATTCCATTTCTGAGTTCAATTGCAAAAGACCCGATCAGTGATTTGGAACGACTCAAAGTTGAAATTTCAGTTATTGTTGAGCGAATTGAAAGTAGCGTCAAAACTGCCGGTGATGTGTATGTTGCAGAAACGTATGCAGTTCTGGAAGAAAAACTTGATCTGAAAAACTGGAAAGCGTCGCTTGATAGCAAACTGGCGATTATTAAAGATGTGCTCTCGGTGTATCAAAGCAAAATTGACACAACACGCGAAGATCTACTTTCAGTGCTCATTATCGTTCTTATTTTCATTGAGCTCGTTGTGGGTATTTTGAGTTATTTTAAATAAAATATTGCGCACAACAACTTTTGTTACAAATATTATTTTATTTTTTGTTTATTTTTGAATAATGCTAGAGATTTCTGTTAGAGCTATGTTTTTAACAAATTTTTGCTGTTCCTCAGACTTTTTTTGCAAAGCAGCTGCAAGCATGATACCTTTTTTTCTAATTTTATCCCTCTTATCTTCAGTTGTCGCTTCCATTTCATATGATTTATTTACGTTATGAGCAATATGGTTAAGCTCCGTGAATGTTGTTCTAATTTTAGGATCATAATCGCCGGCAAACATCTTTTGCAGGACAGGTTCTATTTCTTCTTTTTTTGGTTTAGTGTTATTTAGTCCAGCCTTAATTTCTTGTTGGACAGTCTGAAGTATCGTTCCAAACCCAACACGCCCCAAATTTGTACTCATTTTTTGAGCCTCAATCATTTTACTTAAAGGCAAAGCAGTTGTATAAACGAATGCTAAGGCCATCAATCTATCCAAACTTTCTGCTATTTCTGATCGATAGATTTCAAAAGAAAGCATTGAAGTAGGCAACTTTTGGTTAAGAATTGGCAAGCCTTTTTCAATGCATTGTATAATAATTTGGCGTTCTTTGACCCACTCATCACATTTAGGATCTTTGTGAAATTTTTTATCAAGAATTGTTAACATTTCGGAATATATATCAATCATTCTGCGCTGACCATCACCCAATCTTTCATATTCCCATTGAGCTTTCAAATGCTCTTTTGTAACTTCCTCATTTTTTTGAAGAAAAAAACGGTTTTTCATTAGCTTGTTGTAAATCTCTTCTGCCTCAATAACCTGTCGGAATTTTTCAGGAGCTGATTCGTTATTATTCTTATCCGGATGATATTTAAGCTTGAGTTTTTTCCATCTGTTTTCGGCGTCATCCAATTCATCATAAATTTCTTCAAGATTTCGCCATTTAGTTGCCTCATTCCAATGAAATTTAAGCAGTGTTAACCCAGGCATCGTTTGATCAAGAATGTCAGGAGAATTTACCTTGAGCCCTTTAATTGCGTATACTATTTGTTCTTTTAGATCTTCGTTATATTTTTTTAATATTTGATCGCCACGTTCAATCAAAATGTATTTATTCAGTTCTTTTTTATAATCCACTTGAGCTTGCCGTAAAAAATTTTTCTGTTGCTTTTGGTTGAACATGTTTAATGTTTCTTGCGCAGGAGTTGTTCGATCTTTAATCGCTGTAAACCATGAATGTGTTTTATTAAATAATTGCTGTTTCCATCGATCCCATAGAATAACTGTTGCATTACCGACCACAGTCAATTCTACAATTTGACGTAATTTCGCGTATTCAATGTTTTTTTGCTGTTGATCTAATTTTGAATTTTTAATGTCCTCAATACGTCGACCAATAGAAGTCTCAGCGTTCAATTTTTTATAATTTTGTTCTAATTTTTTTTGATCAATCAATGTTTGTGCTAGAGGAATTTCTTCATAGAAATATTTGATAACCTTCATGAGCAAACGCAGATTTTTCCGTTCCAATTTTTTAATCGCTGTTTTAATTTCTGCATCTTCCATAATTGAAAATTTATAGAGATTTTGAGCTATCAATTGCAACAATAGCTGTTCACGTTCTTTTCCGTTTAAACCTTCGACTGCAGATAATAGTTCTATTTTTTCGTTAAGCAATTTAGTCAAAAATCCTGATGATAAATCAGGCTCTTGGAATTTTTTTGATAAACAATGAAAAATATTTTCATATAAAAGCCGTTCATCTTCAGGCAATGCATACACACACAAGATTTTTCTTAACTGCTGAGCCGATAATTTGCTTTTTTCAATTTCGCGATAGGTTCTGTATTGGTTGCCTGGCAAAAAGCTTGTTAGTGAAGGCAGGGCAATTTTTGGAAATAAAAAACCATGCAGGTTTGCCGCGGAGAACAAACAAAGAATCCACAATTTAAGGGTCACTCGATTCCTTCAGCTCGCAATGGTCACTTTAGCTGGACGTAATACCTCACCATTGAATACATATCCTTTTTGGAGCACTGCAACAATTTCACCAGCTTCTTTATCTGGTGTTTGCACGCTCATAACCGCTTCATGCAAGTTGGGATCAAATGTTTTTTCATTTTTCATTTCTGTCACATGAAATTTTTCAAGAAATTTTTGCAAATTGCGCCTGATAAGCGTAAATCCAGCCAAATGTGCTGCAACAGATTGATCAGCCAAGTTTGATTCAGTTAAGGCTAAATCAAAACTATCAACAATTTCTAAAAGTGGTAGAAAAAAACTTTTTTGCATCTGTCCATATGCAGTTGCTTGGTCTTTTTCCAATCTTTTTTTGAAATTTTCAAAATCGGCACCAAGGCGCGCATATTTTGCTTTAATGTCACTCAGTTCTCGCTCACACGAAATAAGTTTAGCTGATTGATTCGATGCATCGTTTTGAGAAGTTGATGCAGAATTTTCTTGATTTGATTGGTTGTTATCTTGCGCGAGAATCATAATAAATACCTTTTGCAAACGAAATAAAATGTATGGTACTGCTGTATAGTATACCAAATGAGTGATACGTGACAACAATGATCTTTTGATCTATAAATAGAAAGCGTATTTTTTTTAAAGGAACGTTACATGGGCGCCTTCAGTCGTTGGCTAGTTTCACTCTTTCTTTTGATTATTTCATGCGCATCGAATGCAATTGATAATCCTCATTTTTATCGTGCATTGCGGTTTTGGGATGAACCCCGCTTTGAAAGACCGTGGCTCAATTCATGGCAACTCAATGCTGGTTTTGCAACAACTCGACATTCACGAAACCCCGACGGTTCAATCGCTCCATTGTGGGATATTGTTGGTCCTCAAAATCTACAATTTCTCGGCGCGAATATTCCGAATCTTGATCCTACTAATCCGATTGATCAACTGTTAATTGATGTAGCTTCACTTCCCACACGTGATTCTTTTGGTACTGTTTCATTTAATGGCGAATTTGCGCTTTTTGAAATTATTGGTCAATGTTATCAAAACATTATTAACGGATTTTTTTTTCAAGCACACTTGCCATTGCTGCGTTCGCTCACCGTTTCCAATATTAATTTTACCGATTTATCTCCCGATGATAATCAATTTCCCAACAAAAACACACCTGCATGGCAAAATTTACTCACCGGTTTTGGAACAATCTTGAGTCGATACCAGATTTCAATTCCCAATACTATGCAT
>CAZUJC010000006.1:0-33913 GCA_964620245.1 uncultured Pseudomonadota bacterium
CTCTCTTTTTGCCGTTACACTTGTGTTTAATACACAAGGAGAACGTGTGAAAATTCTTTTTTTTGAACTTGAACCTCAACATGAACAGTTAATGCGCAGTTCATTTCCAACCGATGAACTCTTTTTTTTTAAACAACCGTTAACAATTGATGCAATTCCTTCACAAGCACGCGACGCGGATATTATCAGTATTTTTATTTGTTCGTGCATCACTGCTCAGGTTATAGATAGTTTGCCAAACTTAAAATTAATTGTGACGCGCTCAACCGGTTGTGATCACATTAGTCTGAAAGTTGCAAACAAAAAAAATATCGTTGTATGCAATGCTCCGACTTATGCTGATATTTCGGTTGCAGAATATACGTTTGCACTTTTACTTTCTCTTTCTCGACACATTAACAGTGCATGGTTTAGAACCGCACATGAATCATCATTTTCTCTTGATAATTTACGTGGCTTTGATTTGCACGGTAAAACTATCGGTGTCATTGGCACTGGCAATATTGGAAGCAAAATAATAAGCATCGCCCGCTGCTTTGGCATGAAACCAATTGCCTATGATCTCTACTCAAATAATCAACTTGCTCAAGAACTTGGTTTTACCTATGTTCCCTTTGAACAACTCTTACAACAATCTGATGTTGTTACACTTCACGTTCCGCTCAATAATTCAACGCATCATTTAATTAACAAAAAAAACATTTCACAGATAAAAAAAGGTGCTTATTTAATCAACCCAGCGCGTGGTGGCATTGTAGAAACTGAAGCGCTGCTTTTTGGTTTACAAAAAAATATCATTGCTGGTGCAGCGCTCGATGTTCTTGAAGAAGAATGTTTTATACAAGATCCATTATTATTACTCAAAGAAGCACATCCGCAAGAAGAACAACTCAAAATTCTTCTGGAAAATCATGAACTGATTAAACATCCCCGTGTTATTATTACTCCCCATAATGCATTTAATTCTGAACAAGCAATCGAACGACTCTTGAAAACAACAATCAATTCAATCGCTTCATTTAAAAATGGCACGTACATAAATCAAGTACGCGTGACAAAAAAACTTAATAAATAAAGAGAGCTCGAATAATGACGCAACAATTTCCTTATCAACAATCAACTGAAACAGTTGAACAACAATTTAAAACAAAAAGCGCAACTGGTTTGACAACAAAAGAAGCGCAAGAGCGGTTACGGTTTCACGGACTCAATGAATTGGCACACAAAGCGCCACCTTCAATATTACGTATTTTCTTACGACAGTTTGAAAGCCCACTCATTTATGTTTTGTTAATTGCTGCCGGTATTATTGTTATTCTTGGCAGTGGTCTTGATGCGCTTATTATTAGCATCATTTTATTTTTTAATGCAATTATTGGTACGGTCCAAGAAGGTCGTACACAAATGTTGCTTGAAAGTTTAAAACACTTTTTAAAATCAGATGCGCTTGTTCTACGCGATAACACTGAACAGATTATTTCTAGCACAAGCATTGTACCTGGCGATGTTATCATTTTACAACAAGGTGAACGCGTACCAGCCGACGCCCGCTTGATTACTGCACATTTGTTACTTGTTGATGAATCAATGCTCACCGGTGAAACAATCGGTGTGAGAAAATCTGCTGAAATTATTGATCGTGAAGTACCTATTCATGATCAACAAAACATGGTGTTCAAAGGAACCTACGTTCTTTCAGGTACCGCCAAAGCACTTGTCACCGCAACAGGAATCGAAACGCAAATAGGCCAAATTGGTTCACTTGCACAAACAATCCGTGAAGAAATTCCACTCAAAAAAGATTTAGATGTTGTTTCGTGGTGGGTGCTTATTTTTATTGCCGCCTCCTGTACATTTTTATTCATTGTTGGTTGGTGGCATGGGCGATCGATTAACGATTTATTAATCACACTCAGCGCACTTTTTATTTGCGTTGTCCCGGAAGGATTACCAGTTGTTTTCACGCTCACACTCGTCAATGGTGCGTACCGAATGGCAAAAGAAAATGTTGTGGTGAAACAACTTCATGCAGCTGAAGGCCTTGGCCGCACAACTACCATTGTCATCGATAAAACAGGTACTCTCACTAAAAATGAAATGATGGTTACCTCAATTTATTCTGGCGGCAATCTTTACACCGTAACCGGTCAAGGATATCAACCTAAAGGCACTATCGAACTGGATGGGCAATTACTTTCTTCACTCAAAGAACACCCAACACTTGATCTCATGGCGCAAGCTGCCTCGTTGTTGAATCGAACCAAAATTGAAATAGACCCACAAACCGGTTTGTTTGCTCTCAAAGGTGATCCAACCCAGGCAGCTTTGAGTGTTGTTTCACAAAAAGCACGTTATGAACAAGCGCAACTAAACACACAATATAGTTTTGTTAACGAAATTCCATTTCAAGCTGACTTGCGTTATCAATCAGATTTTTATTTGAAAGACAATAAACTGATTGCTTTTATTGTTGCCGCTCCAGAACATGTGATTACCCATTCTAAAAATATTACTGCTCAGGATAAAGATGCATTTGAAAAACTCCTTGGGCAAGGCTTGCGTGTTATTGGTGCCGCATATAAAGAGTTTGATCCGCATACTGTTTCCACAAAAACAACCCCCGAAGAATTTAAACAATTAATTCAAGATGATTTTATTTTTCTTGGGTTTTTTGGTTTACAAGATACCATTCGATCCGAAGTTCCCAAAATGGTTAAAGATACGCGAGATGCCGGTTTTCGTGTTGTGATGGCAACTGGTGATCACAAAGATACTGCTTTATTTGTTGCGCGCACGGTTGGTATTTTTAATCCAGGAGATGCGGTAATTGATGGATCTGAAATCAAAACAATGACCGATTCACAATTGCTTGCCGCATTGCCAACTACTACTGTTTTTTCACGTCTTTCGCCAGAATACAAATTGCGGCTGATTGATTTATATCACAAAACAGGTGCAATTGTTGCAATGACTGGTGATGGGGTCAACGACGCACCTTCGCTCGTGGCAGCAGACATTGGCATCGCTATGGGAATTATTGGCACCGAAGTTGCAAAAGAAGTTGCCGATATTATTTTGCTCGATGATTCTTTTGGAAGTATTATCAATGCAATCGCCTATAGCCGCCATATGTTTACCACGCTGCGCCGCGTTATTTTATATTTTTTTGCCACTAATTTAGCAGAATTACTACTCATGCTCACTGCAGTGCTCATCAACTTTCCCGTTTTGCCACTCGTTGCAGTGCAAATTTTTTGGTTAAACTTGATCACTGATGGATTTTTAAATGTTGCTCTGGCCCTTGAACCTCAAGAAGACAGTGCACTCAATGCCATAAAAACAAACAAACAGCTATCACTTATTGATAAACGGTTGATGATCAAAACATTTTATTTAGCATGTGTCATGGCAATTGGTTCATTCGGTGTATTTTGGTACTATGAATCAATTAACATCACGCTTGCACAAACCATGACACTTGTTACGATGGCACTATTTCAGTGGATGAATGCGTGGAACTGCCGATCTGAAACACGCACCAATTTTCAGCTGGGTATTGCAAGCAATCGTTGGCTTGTAGCAGCAACTATTTTTGTATTGATTCTGCAAATAGCGTTGGTTCATGTACCACTTTTTCAACATATTTTTCACACCATGCCGCTGACTCTTTCACAATGGGCTTTGATTTTTGTTCTGACTAGCTCAATCCTCATTATTGAAGAAATACGTAAATATTTTTTATCCGCTTTTACGCGTGGTCAACGTTGACGGAACCAGCAAATGGGCTAGACTGGTGGTGTTAAAAAAAATTATTTGCAAAGGAAGAGGCTCATGAAATTGAACCATCTCACAAAAATTACTCTTTTTTCATTTCTTACTGTTGGTGCACAATTAAATGCAATGACTGCAGCACCCGATACACGCAAGGTTGCCGATTTAACCATTGCACAATTGCAAGAAGTTATCCGCACTACCGTAAGTAGCATGTTTGCATTCGTGGACCCTTATTTTGTGCTTTCACAAATTGATGAAGTAAAAGATGCCGAAAAGAAATTGAAATCGGATCTTGAACTTAAAGAAAAACAAATTATGGATATTCAATACAAAATTAAAGAAAAAGAAGATGAATTGCGCATGAAAGCATCAGCACTCAGCCCCGATGCGCGAGAACGCTACAATGCAGAAATCTTGAGCTTGCGTGCACAAGGTCAAACTAAATATGAAGGACTGCAAGCATTCGTACAACAAGCGCAACAACAACTTGAAATGGGTTTCCTTAAAAAGATTCAAGAAGCGGCTGAAGAAATTGCAACCGAAAATAATATGATTCTTGTGTACGGCGCAGGCATCGTTTACGGACATAAAGGCCTCAACATATCTGAAAAAGTCGTTTCTCGACTCAACAAAAAATATACCGACGAAAAACGTAAATCGACAAAACCTGCAACTCCTGCGCAAACAACCGAACCAAAAAAAGAAGCACCAAAAGCTAATGGCGCCGCAAAATAAAATTAGTGCACTTATTGGGCTTGGCAATCCAGGCCCAAAATTTGTTTATACTCGACACAACATTGGTTTTCGTGTGCTCGATGCTTTAGCTGAAAAATATCACGCTTCGTGGCATACCAAGGGCAACGCTGAAATTGCACACACTGCCATCAACGATCGTACGATTTTACTTGTCAAACCAGTTACGTTTATGAACTCATCTGGTCAAGCGTTGCCGCAGCTGGCAAAACAGGGAATCAAAAAAGAAAATATTCTGGTGGTGCATGACGAACTTGAACTGCCATTTGGTAAATTAAAAGTACGCACTGGCGGCAGCGCAAAAGGCCACAATGGATTGCGTTCAATCATCGAAACAATCGGCCCTGAGTTCATGCGATTATCGGTCGGCATCGATCGCCCTTTAAATCGCGAAGAAGTTCCCGATTATGTTCTTTCGCGGTTCCGCGAAAATGAACAGCAAGTTGACCAGATGATCCAAGAAGCAGTTGTTGAATTAGAAAAAATCATTTCTTAATTTCTTTTTTTATATTTCTTCATTCAATTTGAAACCTTCTCCAGATTTGCTATTCTTTAATTTGAACACACAAATCAATGCTGATTTCCACTAAAGAAATGTTTCAAATGAATATACTCTTTTTTCTCATTATTTTTTTTGCACCACTGCTCAATGCAATGGGAAAAAATAATTTCAAAATTGTATGCGAGAACCATGATGAATTAATTATCAATAAAGAAAAATGGGAACTGCTACGCACAAAATCTGCAACAATCAAAAACATGTTTAAAGATTTAGAACATTCCAATTGCAGTAACCAATTAGAATTGCCTATTGCAAAAAAAGACATGGAGGCAATTATTTATTGTTTGCCATACTTGCGCACTAATGAAGAATTAATTTCTTATCTTAAGACATTGTCTCCGCAAGAAATCGTATCGCATTTCGTTTCACCTCTTTCCGAACCCAAAACAGCACAACATTTGAATTGGGCAATGCGTATCAAGTTTTCTGAGAACCCGCATACATTATGCCATGATTTTTTGAAAGAGCATTTGCAAGATCTTCAATCCACAAATAATTTGCACATTCTACAAAAGATAGATGAATTAAAAACTCAAATTAATTTGTTATCAGTTGATCAGATTGCTTCATTTCTTAATGCATCCGATTTTTTGGAAATTAAAAAATTCAATACAATCGGAACAAAACTTTATGCACAAAAAATAGTAGCATTGGAAGAACTCAAAAAATTCACTCAAGGCAATGCAATACTCCCCTATCTAAATACAAACATTGATCGATTAATTGCTAAGAAAATTGTAAAAAATCATCCTAATCTGCTAGCCAATTTATGCAAACACATTCCGGTTCCTAACAAGATACTCACTGGTAACACTAGTAATGTTATACCAATTGCATGGAGTCCTGATGGAACAATGCTTGCAGGCGGTTGTTCGGATGGCGCGGTATATTTATGGGATAAAACAACTGCTAAAGTTATTAACAGAATCATTGGTCATACTGAGCATGTGAATTCAATTGCATGGAGTCCTGATGGCTCCATGATTGCGAGTGGTTCTCAAGATAAGACAATTCGGTTATGGGATTCAAAAACTGGTAATCTGTCAAGAATCATTGAGCATAAAGAATACATTCATGATGTTGAATTCTGCCCTGATGGCACAACGCTTGTAAGCCGCAGTAATTTTAGCTCTCCATGTTTATGGGATTTAAAAACAGGTCACTTCTTAAAGGAACTCGAGTACCATAATTTCGGTTCGTTAATTCACCGGCAGGAAGAATCATTAAGTTCTGATGGTACGATGAAGGTGCATAGCTCAAATAAAGGTCTCTATTTATCGAATACAAAAACGCATAAATTTACAAAAAAACTTCCTGACGACCATTGTTGGTCAGTAGCAATGAGTCCCGATGACAAATCGTTTGCAAGTAGTTCTAATGATACCAAAGTATACGTATGGGATATAAGATTGTTTAATAAACTGCAGCATTATCTACTGAATGAACTCACAGTGCAGCAAGCTCTTGGATTAATTCATTTCGTACAGCAATGGGCAAAACTTGATATTACCGACAACCAACTCTTGCAACGTATAACAGCATCACTCGACCATGAGGTGCAAGATATTTTAGTTGAACACTACATTCATACCACACCACACATAAAAATGATTAATACGATAAAAAGCTTGTATAAGAAAAATTTAATAAATTCACTTGTTTCTGGAAGCAATGCATCATTTTCTTATCCAGGATACACAAATGGATTGACTGAGTTTAAAAAAAATATGCAAATAAGCACAGTGAAAACAGAAGAATCCACAATCGATTAATTTATTGATTTTCAATCAACGTTTTTAATTGATTCATCAACTTATGCGGTTCAACAGCAGGTCCGCCACCTTGCAGCAAATCTGCTTTACCACCACCGAAAAGCCCAAAATTTGTTTTAAGCCATGTGCTCAATTCTTTTGAGTTGATGTTCGTTTTAATTGTTGGTGACAACAATGTAACAAATGAAGATTGATTACCGTTCACATTGAGCACAAAATAAAAACCTGGTTGCGTTTTTGCAAGCTCTTGCGCAATGTCACGCAATTCATCCACCGAATAATCGGTAAACGATAAAAAGAGAAATGGCACATCATTGATTTTTTCAATGCGTGAACGCCATTGTGGCAGCTGGAAATGCCAGAGATTTTTTTTGAGTTGTCGAATGGTGTCATGTGCTGTTTTGAGTTGTTCACGTTGTTTTGTAACTGCCTGTTCAACGTGATCAACTGGCACTTTAAAATCGGTGCTTAATTGTTTCATTGTTGCATAATTGTGTTGAAACAGTTCGATCGCTTGAGGTCCAGTAAGCGCAACAATTCGTTTTTGCCCTGCTGACAGTGCCGTAAGTTCGGTAATTTTAAAACAACCAATATCGCCCGTTGCACGAACATGAGTGCCTCCGCACAGTTCAGCAGAAAAACCGGGCACATCAACAACGCGTACTTTTTCTGGATTATATTTTTCACCAAAAATTGCCATCACGCCACGTTCAGTTGCTGCTTTGTAACTTGTTTGCGTGGTACTGACCGGAATATTTTCACGAATTTTTTCATTAACCAGATCTTCGATCTGTTTTATTTGTTCGTTGCTCACCAGTTTGTGGTACGTAAAATCAAAACGTAAATAATCGGGTGCTACCAGCGAACCTGCTTGACGCACTTCGTTGCCCAGAATTTTGATTAACGCTGCTTGCAGCAAATGGGTCGCGGTGTGATTGTACATGGTGTTTAAACGCAACTGTTTATCAACCGTGCACACAACTTCGTCACCAATTTTAAGCGCTACTGGTGCTTTGATTTGTGCAGCAATTATTTCATTGAATCGTTTCAATTTTAATACGGGAACTGTAGTGCCCTGAATTTCGATTGAACCTTGATCACTGATTTGGCCACCACGTTCAACATAAAATGGCGTTTGAGCCGTAATTACCCAGCACTCAATGCCTGCTTTAATTTCTTTTACTTCTTGATTATTTTCAACAAGCGCAACAATGTTGGTTTTTGTTTGCATTTCATCGTAACCGGTAAATACCGATTTTATCGATTCAGCTAAGTGCACATCGTGCGTTTGTTCTTCTTTTTTTCCTGATCGTTCTCGTTGCACATTCATTTCTTGCTCAAAACCAGGAATATCAACTTCAAATCCACGTTCATGCGCAATAATGCGCGTAATTTCGAGTGGGAAACCGTAGGTGTCATAGAGTTTGAATGCAAACGAACCGGAGACCGTATCTTTATTTTCTTTAAAATATTTTTCTAAAATGAGTTGGCCTTGCACCAAGTTATTTGCAAATTTTTCAACTTCGCTCGTGAGCAGTGCAACAATGCGTTCGCGATGTTTTTGCAATTCAGGATACATAGTTCCCATGTCTTCAATGACTGCATCAACAAGCTGCGGAAAAATAGGCTCAGGAGTTAATTTTTTTGAAAAGAGTGCAGCACGACGAATCACTTTACGCAGTACATAACCACGCCCTTCATTTGACGGTGTCGCACCATCGGCAATTAAAAAAGTCGATGCACGAATATGATCAGCAAGCACATGAAATGCTGCGCGGTTCTCTTTATTTTCTTTTGCATAGATGCGATTGGTTAATTGTTCAATTCGTTTAATCACATGCGCAAAAACATCGGTTTCAAAAACGTTGTTTTTTCCTTCAACAAGGAGCGCTAATCGTTCAAGGCCCATGCCGGTATCAACACCAACCGCTTTGAGCGGCTTATCGGTGCCATCTGGTTGGCGATCATATTGCATGAACACCAAATTCCACACTTCTAAATAGCGGTCGCATGAACACCCAGGAGCGCAGGTTGGTTTACCACAACCGTAAGTAGCACCACGATCAATGTAAATTTCAGAACACGGGCCACACGGACCTGTTTCACCCATTTGCCAGAAATTGTCAGCTTCACCAAGGCGATGAATTCGTTCTTTAGGCAACCCAATTTCTTTGTTCCAAATATCAAACGATTCATCATCTTTATAAAAAACTGAAGCGTGCATTACTTCAGGCTTAAATTTCATCGCATCGGTTAAAAATTGCCATGCAAACAAAATCGCTTCTTTTTTAAAATAGTCACCAAATGAAAAATTGCCCATCATTTCAAAAAAAGTCAGATGGCGCGCCGTAAAACCAACATTATCAAGATCGTTATGTTTGCCACCTGCGCGCATACATTTTTGAATGCTCACCGCTCGCTTGTAGCTTCGTGTTTCTTTACCCAAAAAAACATCTTTAAATTGGTTCATGCCCGCATTGGTGAATAGAATGGTAGGATCTTGTGCAGGAATAAGTGATGAACTTGCCACTTTTTCATGGCCACGGCTCGTAAAAAAATCGAAAAATTTCTGACGAATTTCAAGCGATTTCATTTTTCAAAGTTCCTTTTGAAGCGAACAAATAAACCAATGCTTTTTTTAGATTAGCACAAATGCACCAGTTCATCTAGCACGCTTTACGCATCCAAAAACGCAAAAAGTGGCTTTAGTTGCCGGTAAATTTCATGCAAATCAACACCCACTTGCTTTGTGTCAGCAATCAAGGGCATAAAATTGGTGTCTCCGGTCCAACGCGGCAAAACATGCAAATGAAAATGCGCTGGAATTCCAGCGCCTGCAGCTTTTCCTAAATTAGCACCAATATTAATACCTTCTGCTTTAAGTTCTTTTTTTAAAATCGTTGTTGCTTGAGCCATAAGCTCAATGAGCTCCGCGCGTTGTTCGGGCAAAAAATCCTCAATCGATGGAAGATGCTGATTAGAAACAATCAAAAGATGCCCGCCGTTATAGGGATACAAATTGAGCATCACAAAAAAGTGCTTCGCGCGTGCTAAAATAAAATAGTTTTCATCATTATTTGCTTCAAGCTGCTCACAAAAAACACATTCTTGCGTGTGCGCTTTTTCATCTTTACCATTGTGCACACCACGTACATAGTTGGTTCGCCACGGAGCATAAAGTCGATTCATTTTTAGCGTACTTTCATTTCTTGTACATTTTTGTTGCGTTGATATATAAACCAAAACCAAAAACTGAGTGACAAAATCACCAGCAGTGGTTCTGCCGGCATGCGCAAACGCGCATATCCAAATCCACCCGTCATCACTAATAATCCACCAATCATCAAACTTAATTTTACCCATAAAGCGTTCATTATTCTAAACAAATCGGCCACGTGCATTTTTTTGGACCAGCTATAAAAAATAAAAAGCGCTGCACCGCACAACAAACCAATCCAGAGTAAAACCATGTACAGCAGTTCCAAGAATGCAACCACACGCATCCACCATGAAAGTTGTTCTGCATAAAAACAATCGGCTATTTTTTGTGTAAGAAATTCTTCAATTGGATCCCATTTGTAACAATTTTTTGCAATTGCTACAAGCTGATAGCTATACAAATCAAACGTCGTTTTGAGAACTTCTTTTGACCAGTCAGCTATAAAATAGAACGGATGCTTTGCCACTAAAGGCCAGGCAATGTGCATGCAAAATAATTCCTGGCACACAACATGAGGCGAACCGATAGCACGATTAATAATCTCTTGTTCTTCGGTAATAGTTTTTGCTTGCATAAACATATATTTTAAACAATTTTCTAATTTTTCATTACTAATTTTTCTCAAAATTTTTGGTGCAGAAAATGCCATTAAATAGGGTCCACTCATTGGGCAAAAAAACCAATTTCCCGTTAATTGGTAGTTGCGCACATACCATGGACCAATTACTACAAAAAAGCACAGAGCAAAGAGTAGAATTTGTACTCCTTTGCGTGAAACTCTCGCTCTACTGATAGCAATAATAAATAAACTTAATAATGCAATAAATTCACCATTAGGGCGCAGCCACGTAAAAATACCCAGAAACAATGCTGCAGCAAAAGTATTTGCTACCCAATAGCGACGTTCAGTTGCCGGATCAAACCACCAATCAAGTGCGTAATAAAAACAAATTAAAAATCCTAGAAAAAAAAGGAGCGCAAGTGCTTCAGTAAGCAAAAAACCCGCTGCCAAAATAAATCCAGGGTGAAACACAAAAATCCATGAGGCAACATAGGAAAGCGAAACTAATCCGGTTAGTAAAAGTGCAAGAAAAAAAACAAGAAGTGGCACACATGCACTCAACACAATTTGCACCCAGAGTGCTGCTTTTTGCGCATGCTCGTTTGCGCTAAATTGTGGATTTTCGATACCAAAAAAACGATAGAAAAGAGAAAGATAGAATGGATAACCTGGAGTACGCCAAAAAATTGGTTTTTGTGTGTCAAAACGGTGCATACCAGTGCCATGTGCAATGCATGCGGCAGATAAATGATAATCCATCGTATCTGCTTGACAGTATCTTTCTTGATATTGACCAAAAAAGTAAAACGTCGCAGAGCGCGCACACAATCCAACCAGAAAAATTAATGCTAAATGACGATACGAACTATTTTGAATCCAACTCATGCTCACCACTCGTTCCTTTTTTTAAAGTTACTTGAGCGTCAGCATAAAATAGGAATGATTATTTGTGAATGTATAGAGTACGTGTAAAAAAAAAAGCCGCTCTCATTTGGGAGCGGCTCGTGGAATTTGTCTAGAATTGTTGTTAACCAACGAACTCTTCAAAAACTTGTTCTTCTTTTTTTTGTGTATCTTCTTCTTTATTGAAATCTTCTAATTGCTGATTGAGTTGATCTTGCTGATTAAGCTCATCGTCAATTGAAGAATCAAATTTTTTGTCTTCAACCGGTTGCTGCAATTGTTGTTGGGCTAGTGCTTCTTGTTCTTGTTTTTTTCGCAACTCTTCTAACTCTTTTTTAATATCATCAGGAATAGCAATTGAAAATTCAGGCAAATCTTTTAAAACATCTGATGTCATTTCAGATTCATCAAACGTAACATCTTGCGCGAACACATTAATTCCTGAAAAAAGGGCAAACACCAGTGCAAATATCATGATATTCATAAATTACTCCTAAATATTATTTCAAAGTTAAGCTTACTCTATAATAATAGCCAATTTGTAAAAAAATGTCAATAAAATGCTCTGGGAGCCACTTGACGAAAAAATGCCTGATGACAATTGTGTAAAATTAGTCTAATTTAACAGAGTATGAAAAAAACACACTTATTATCTTTCTATTCTTGGTTGATACGCTATCTGGAGATTCAGCTTTTTCTCAATCTCGCCTCACTTCCATTATTAATCGGATGGGGCTTACCATTTTCACTTATGACACCGGTAAGTAATCTTATTTTTAATCCTTTTTTATTTGCTATTTTGTTTCTCTCATCACTCATTTTTTTTAGTGAAATTTTTTGTATACCAAATTCATGGCTCATTTTTTTGTTTGAAAAAACAACGCTACTGTGCAGAAAAATTTTTTCTTGGAGTTCACCTTCATGGTTGATTGAATTACCAAACACACATCCATTGCTGCTGCTTCTTTTTCCCATGAGTGCACTCTTTATTTTGCATTCACCCTATTTTAATTCGCAACTCAAAAGAGTTATTGCTTTTTTAGGAGCGATGATCACACTGATGACAATTCTTGTGTATATGCAACCACGCACTTCTTCAGTCAATTGCATCGAGCACAATAAAGGAGAGCTCGTTGTAATGCGTGCTCACCATCAAACAACAATTATCGATCCCGGTTGCATCGGCCAACGACTTTCAAGTGTCAATTGGGTTGAATATAATCTCATTTCCTATCTCATTGCACAGTATGGCACAAGCACCATTGATCATTTTGTTATGTTACAACCAAATAAATTGTCGCTTGAATGCCTCGTCAAATTATGCCAGTTGGTTGATGTAAAAAAAATATCTTTGCCCTATTGGAGTGGTGAAACACCAAAGCCGTTTTTGCATCAATTTATGAAATTGCGCAGTGTATTAAAAGAGAATAATGCAACGCTGCTTCGACTCGGTACGCATAAACAGCACCTACGCTTTGGTGACAGCGCATGTGTTACCATTTCTTCCGCTCCATCAAAAATTTCGTACAAAACTATTACCTATCCAGCCTTCCATTTTGATGCAACAGTGCACGAAAAAAATATCAAGGGACACTCTCTCAAGAGCCCAGAAATTGACAACCCTGTACCAAGCAATTAAGATCCAGATTATCCAATCGAAAAAGGAGCACTCCAATGAACGTAGTACATGGCAAAAAAGTAGTTTTAATTGTTGCAAGTGAAGGTTACCAACCACTTGAATACGAAATCACCAAAAATGAACTTGAAGCAAACGATGTTGAAGTTCTCACAGCAAGTGATCGTGCAGGCGGTGCGGTTGCAACCGATGGTTCAACAACTCCTGTTGATTTTACTATTGATCAACTGAATGTAGGGAGCTACCATGGAATTTTTTTCATTGGTGGTTCCGGAGCACTTGATTGCCTTGATCATTCAACGAGTTATCATTTAATTGCACAAGCAAAAGATCGCAAGGTTCCGTATGGAGCCATTTGCATTGCCACACGTATTTTGGCGAAAGCTGGCGGCCTCACTGGAAAAAAGGCTACCGGATGGGATGGAGATCATGCGTTAGAAGTCATCTACAAATTAAATGGTGTGACCTATGAAGAAGGCAAAGAGATGGTAGTTGATGGATTAGTAGTCACCGCAGCTGGACCCAAAAGTGCCAAAGAATTCTCGCAAGGAATCATTCGCGTTCTTACCATAAAGGCACTCGCATAAACTTTCACCCAATTAAAATTGCACGTGCTGGAGCAGCATCGATGCCGGGAATTAAGAGCGGTAAACACACCAATTGATAGGCACCTTGCGCAACAAGTGCTAACCGCAATCCTTCAACAATGGTAATACCTGCATTGAAAAAAAATGTATGTGTTTCGTGTTGGGGTTGATTGCGTTCAATTCCTAAATAATCGATACCAATAGTGCGTATTTTTTTCTCAGCACAATAGACGGCCGTTTCTTTACTCACATACACAAATTGCGCATCAAACAATGCATCGTTTGCTAAAAAACTATTGCGTGTTTTTAATAAAATGCGCTCACCTGCACACAATGCATGTTTTTCAAGATGCTCAGGAACAATCATTTTTTCAACTTCAGTCAAATCAATGACGCGACAGCTGCCAACAACCGAATCTAAATCAACGTGTTCAATCGATGCACCATTTTCAAGAAAATGACTCTGCGCATCAATGTGCGTGCCAGTATGCGAATGAAAACTAATTACCGATTCACGCACCAAATCAGACTCAAAATTTTTAACAGCGCTTATACGCACCGATTTACGATTTTTGTATTCAGTCATCGATACACTGAGTGGCCAACTGATATCAATTATTTTCATCACTTCCCCTTTTAAAACGATTGAACAATTTCTCGTTCACTAAAATAGGTTTTTGTCCCATTTACCAACTCATATTCATCAGGTCCCTTACCCAAAAGCGCAATAATTGCACCTTTTGTTGAAAATGAATAGGCACGGCGAATTGCTATTTCGCGATCGGTAATCACACATACTTTGTGTTTATTTTTTTCATCAATGCCAATCAAAATATCGTCAATAATTGAACACAACGACTCCGATCGCGGGTTATCTGAAGTAATAACAACAAAATCTGCGTACTCTGATGCAATCGATCCCATTGTAGGGCGTTTTGTTTTGTCGCGATCACCACCTGCTCCAAATACCACAATGAGTTGATCAGTTAGCGAACGCAGTGTTGATAACACTGCTTGAAACGAGGACGGATTGTGTGCTTTATCAATCACACAACGTGCTTGATTTGGTAATTGATACAATTCTAATCGACCAGGAACCCCTGCAAATGTACCACTCGCATTTTTAATAGTTTGCAAATCAACGCCAACTGCATGCGCAAATGACATTGCTGCAATTGCATTGTATGCATTAAATGCGCCAATTAACGTAGGAAATTGTATACACTCGGTATTGTTAATAACAACATTAATGCCGTTCCAATCACATGAATTCAGCGTTGCGTGCAAAAATGAATTTTGGTTATTCAGCGCAAAAATCTGCGCTTGCGGATAGCGAGAATAAATTTTCTCAAAGTGTTTATCGTCTGCATTAATAAAAATGGGGCAACTTTTTTTTGTCTGCGCAAGCAAATCACATTTTGCATCAAAATACGATTCTATTGTTGAATAAAATTCTGCATGTTCTGATGAAAAATTGGTAAAAATAAAACCATCAAATTCAATACCAAAAACACGATCAAGAGAAAGTGCTTGTGCTGCAACTTCCATCACTACAAATTCAATATTTTTTTTAACGCATGCATCAAAAAACAAGTGCAAATAATCAGGATGTTGCGTCGTTAATTCTGTAGGCAACGGAACGTCGTCAATTTGATTGTGCACAGAACTGAGCAGCGCAACTTTTTTTCCTGCTGCACGTAAATAATGTGCAAGCAAAAAACAGGTAGTAGTTTTTCCTTTTGTGCCAGTGACACCAATAATTTTCAGTTTTCGGGCAGGATACCCAACTGCATGCGCGCTTAATTGTGCCAATGCGCGGCGCGTATTTTCAACCTTGAGCAGCAACACTTTTTTTTCTTGTATTTTTTTTTGTGCGCTCTCTAAAAGTTCTGCATTTTGATCTATAACAATAATTGCAGCGCCACGATCAACTGCTGTGCCAACATAGTTAATGCCATCTTCTTTTTTTCCTTGAACTGCAACAAAAATGGAGTTAATTGCAACATGATCAGTGTGGCAACATACCGGATAACCAGCGGGAATTAATTCCTCCATAAACACCTTTCACAATTTTTAATCAACCGATTTTGCAATAAGAGGGAGCAGCCACAGTATACCACACAGATTCAAAATAAGGAGGCCAGCATTTGCTATGTCAACCAAATGCCATACAACTTCAACAGCACCCAGTGCGCCAGCAAATGCCATGCAACAATAAATGAGTTGGAATACAAATTCAAATCGCCCTCCTGTTAAAAAAAGCCAGCATGCATTGGCAACATATGAATACGAAACTAAAACACCAAGCCCAAAAATAAGTGATAAAAAAGTAACAATCCATCCACCAAAAGAACCAAATACGGTTTCATACGCAGCAATCGTGAGCGCCAAGCTGGTCTGGCCTGTTGAAATAACACCAGTTGCAACAATCATGAGAACCACTAAAAAACAAACTAAGTTAGCCGAAATAAAAACACTCAACATAGAAATCAGTGCGCTTTTTTTTGCTTCGTGGCTATTGGTCCCACCAAAAAATACGGCAGCTGAACCCAGGCCCGCTTCAGATGCATTGATTGACCGCGAAAAACCGTAGCGCATTGCTTGCTGCACACTGTACCATGCACACCCACCCGCAAAAGAGCGAGCGCAAAATGCACTTTTAAAAATCGTGTACAGTGCCGGAATAATAGCTTTATAATGATACCCAAGCACAATAAATGCTGATCCAAAAAAAATAACCACTTTCAGCGGTACGATCGCATCTGATATTTTAACAATGCGGTGCGCACCGCCAGAAACAACGTATGCAGTAAAAAGAAAAAGAAATACCGCAACAACCACAGCCGAAACACCAAATAAATGCATGCACCCAATGCACATTGAATTTGATTGCATTCCTGCACTTGCTGCGAAGCCCAAAAACAACAAAAAAAATGCATAGAGCGTTGCCCACACTTTACCAGCTGGCAACTGTTGCAAATAAATCATCGGTCCACCAAGCCGCATTGTTGCAGTTTTATCTGATGGAAAATAGGTGCCCAAATAAACTTCCGCAAACCGGAGTGCCATGCTCAATAATCCAAGCACAAAAACCCACACAGCAACTCCTGGTCCACCTGCATAGACTGCGGTCGCCATTCCTGCCAAGCTGCCATTACCTAAACTGACACTCAACGCATTAAGTAACGCCTGAAATGGGCTCATATCACCTTTAGTTTTCATCATCTCAGGTTTTAGAGCCAGTTTTAATGTTTTTACAAATGAACGAAATTGGACAAAATGAAACCGAACGGTACTTATAACAGAAACACCCAAAACAAATAAAATAAGTGGCCATCCCCATACCTTATTTGCCACTATGGTAATTAACTCACCGATATTCATCTTTTTCTCTCCTTGTAGTTCATCATCAGACGGTGTACCCTATCAAAAAAAAGGAGTCTATACATGAACTACATTTTTAGCTACAAAGAATACAATTACTCATGAAACTACTCGCTCTCGATCTTGGTGATCAATGGACTGGAATGGCGTTATCCGACACACTTTTTTTTACCGCGCGACCGTACAAAACAGTCGCAACAAGCGCCCTGCAATCGGCACTGCAAGAAATCATAGCCGCTGAAAAGATTAAAACTATTATTATTGGTTTGCCCATTACTCTGCGCAATACCGAAAGTGCACAAACCAATAAAGTTCAGCTCATGAAAAAAAATCTTGAGCAACAATTTCCTACCATTTCGTGGGTATTGTGGGACGAGCGATTAACGAGCAAAAAAGCAACCTCACTTAAAAAAACACGAACTAAAGAAGAAAAATTGCACAGTCATGCAATCGCGGCAGCCTTTATTTTGCAATCGTATCTTGATTATTTGCATTATCAAAAAAATATTACAAAAGAGAGTACGTAAAATAGTCAAATTTTCTTACTCATGTGCTATACTTAAAAAAAAGGAAGAGTCTGAGTACTACGAAAAAAGAGGGAGGTAGTATTATGAGGTGCAAAAAATGTGCAGGTCTCATGGTTTTGCAATCTTTTTTTGATCATTTTTTAAATTTTGAAGGGTGGAAGTGTTTAAACTGCGGCAAGGTAATAGCAAAAAAAGAAAAAACAATTGAATATGACGCATTTAGCATTTTTCATCAACAACAGAAGTGTAAAAACAGAAACAAATAATGAATACGCTTTTTTTAATTGTGCAAGCAACGTACACCCACGTTGAAATTGGTCTTTTTAATGGATCAAAAATTCTTGCGCAACAGAGGCTTGAAAAATCAAGTGCAACCCAATTACTCATTAAAACGATTGATCAATTATTATTGATCAACAACTGCTTGTTAAATGATCTTTCGTTTATTGCGGTCAACCGAGGACCAGCACCATTTACTACACTGCGCGTCGTCCTTGCTACCATGAACGGAATTTCATTTGCATCAGGAATTAAACTCATTGGTATTGATGGATTGCGTACATTCGTCCTTGAGAATGCTGATACACAGTGGCCCTACACCGCTTATCTGCTCAATGCGTTTAATAATGATGTGTATTATGCACTAGAGAACCCCAACTGCCCACTCGAATTTGGCTGTGTTAACATTGATCAATTAATTGCGACCCTTGCCTCTTTTAAAAACGTTCAATGGCGTTTTTTGGGCAATGGCGCTTCACTTTTTAACGAAAAAATAAGAGCACGGTTTACCAATTTTCATTTCCCGCTACCAATGGTTGATTATTGCTCTCTTCAATTTCTTGCACAACAAGCAATTGAACACTTCCAACATAATCAGTTTTGCGGTCATCAGGTTTTACCACTCTATTTAAAAGAAACTTCTTACAAAAAAACGGTTCAACAGTAGGCAACTTCTTGATTTTCTACAAATAAGCCCATTATGTTATTTGATGATGTCTAGTAACATTTTTTAAAAATGGGAACAGAGCTATGTTTAATGAATTGATGACACGTTTAACCGATTATTTTTCTTCGCACGTTATTTTGGCTAATGCGATACACTTTGCAGGTGGATTTGGTCTCGCAATTATCTTGCAACATTATCTTAAAGGAAAAGAATTTTTACCAGTGCAGGTTGGTTGGATCTTAGTTGCAATTTCAGTAGCAGTGCACCTTATGGCATTAATGAGCTAACATCAAAAAAAAATAACTGTATTGCTATGAAAAAACTACTAACGCGCTATATTTTTGATCTCATAATAAGTACATTTTTTTCGCGTCATTACAAAAATGCTCGTGCATTTTATCAAGATCGTCCAGCACTGGCATTAATCACTCATTGGGTGGAAGGGTTTGGAATGGCATTACTATTGCAGCATTATTTTCAGGGTACCTCTTTTTTACCACCAGCCGTTGGCTGGATATTGGTTTGCATACCAATCGGTTTGCACGTTATTGCGCTTATCAAAAAATAATTGCTAGTGATCGGTTGCTGGAACTTCGGTTTGCATTGGCCCTTCAGAAAGCCCACGAATAAATTGATAAATATAAGGATTATCTGATTCCCACACCGTCTTTGCACTACCAAAATAACGAATTTGGCCATCATGCAACAATGCAACATTGTCAGCATATTTGAAAATTTCAACATCGTGAGAAATCACAACTGATGTAATAGAAAGACGTTGCTGCATATCATACATCAATTCATGAATAAGACGTGCTGTAATGGGGTCTAGCCCAGTTGTCGGCTCATCATACAGAATAATTTGTGGTTGGGTGATTAATGTGCGTGCCAAGCCAACACGCTTTTTCATACCACCGGAAAGCTCTGAAGGATATTTGTACAAAACATCGTGAGATAAATTAACTAAATTTAATTTTTCTTTCACGATCGGCAACACTTTTTCAGGCTCAACACCTTGCTCAAGTAAAGTAATGCCAATATTTTCAAATACATTTAATGAATCAAGTAATGCTGCAAACTGAAATACGTACCCAAAGGTGCGAAAAACGGTTTCAAGTTCGTCATCAGATATAGTAGTAATATCTTTGCCGTTAACAAGAATTGATCCCGAAGTTGGACGAATGAGACCAACAATTTGTTTGAGAAGGACAGATTTTCCTTCACCCGAACGACCCACGATACAGGTCATTTGATGATCAGGAATTGTTAAATTGACCCCTTTGGTTACCCTATGGCCGTCAAATTCTTTGCGTAAATCGATAATTTCGATCATGGTGCCCTTTATTTCAAAATAAGAATGCGGTTAAGAAATAGTTGGCAATCAAAATCATAATTGATGAAATAACAACGCTTTGCGTTGTTGAACGTCCAACACCGCGCGCTCCACCAACCGTTTTGTATCCTTTGTATGCGCCGACCCACGATAAAATAAGCCCGAAAACACCCGCTTTAAACAACCCTTTGGTAATATCTGAAAACTCAACATACCGTTGAATACCAGTGATGTATTGTTCTCCATTTAAACCCAGAACGTACACCGCAATCATGTACCCACCAACAATACCAAAGAGAGTTGCAAACAACGAAAGAAACGGCAACATAATTGTCGTTGCAACAATGCGCGGCACCACCAAATATTGCCAGGTGTTAATACACAAGGTACGTAATGCATCAATTTGTTCGGTAATGCGCATAGTCCCAATCTCGGCAGCAATTGCTGAACCAGCACGGCCAGTGACCATTAATCCGGTTAGCACAGGACCTAATTCACGCGCAAGTGCCAACGCAACAACCGGACCAATAAATTCTTGCCCACCAAAACGCTTAAACCCAATATAACTTTGAAACGCAAGCACCGCACCTGCAAATGTGCCGGTTAACAGCACAATACTGAGTGAATCGACGCCCAATGTTTGCATATGAGCAAATGTTTTACTCACTTTTAACCGAGTGGTAACCATTGTTTTGAGTGCTATAAAAAGAAATATGACAAACGATCCAAACCGATTGCATAGATTGAGTACATACCGACCAATATCATCAATAAATTGCATGATCATAAGGTCTTCTACTTCCCTTTTTATCAAATTTATAGAGTAGGTTTTTGCCACACTATAGATTGTTGTTGGTTAAGATAGCGTGATGAACGATAATTTGACGTTTTCATAATTGAAAGCGCAAGAGAACCTCCCATAAAAAGTGCTCCAAAAACCCACGTAATTTTTTGAAACAGATCTTGACCGCCAGATCCACCAAACAATAACTGTGCGCCACCGCCCAGGTTACCAAGCCCCATACTTCCTTTGCCTTTTTGCAACAAAATGAGCAAAAGCAGAAGTAGGCAGAGGAAAAAATAAAGGGTGACGAGCAATCCAAAAATCATAAGCACTCCCGTTGTGTAATACCGTTATTCTCTTGTTGATAATACAATTTTTTTTAGTAATTGAAAATCGGTGCTTGCTTTTCCTACCAAAAAGCCGGCTATTTGAGGAATTTGCCACAATCGAGCAGCATTATGTTCATTAACACTGCCTCCATAAAGCAACACTACCGAATGTAAGTCTTTGTACGATTCAAAAATAGCCTCAAGCTGCTCAAAAACATCCTGCAAATATGCATTATCTGCCACGATTCCGGTTCCAATCGACCAGAGAGGCTCATAGGCAATACATACCATTTTGGATTGTTTTTGACGATCAAGTGCCAGCTGGATTGGTTTTAATTGCTCAACTATTTTTTCCAACTCATTTTTTGATTGATATTCTTGAAGAGTTTCACCAACACACACAATGGGAGTAATGTTGTTTTTTAACAGCTGCTCTATTTTCGCGCTTATTGTTTCATCATTTTCAATGCACGCATGCCGCACTTCACTGTGACCTACAATGCACCACCTGCACCCAATTTCATGCAACGATCGTGCCGCAATTTGCCCCGTATAAGCACCTGTTTCGTGTGCTGAACAATTTTGTGCACCAAGCGCCAGCTGAGTGTTTTGCAAATTTTGGGCAGCTATTGAAAGTGATTCAAACGATGGGCACAAAACAACGGTTGTTGAAGAGGAAGTAGCAAGTTGTTGCAACTGACTACTATTTTTTTCTAACCATGAACACGTTTCATTGAATGAAAAATACATTTTCCAATTAGCTACTACAAAACGTTGCATAGTGCGCTGCATATGATTTACCTTTTTGTAAAAAAATAGAGCAATCTTCTAACTAGTGTATACATTTTTTATGCAGTTAAGGAAAAAAACATGAACTACAATTTTTGTGCAATTCTTATTATTTTGATTCCTGTGCAGCTTTTTGCCATGTCGGCAAACGATCAAGCAAAACAATGCCGATTGTACCAAAATGCTGAAATCACTTCTCAAAATTTGTATTCCTTGTCACGTAAAATGTCTCCAGAATTGCAACAAGCGGTCAATTCATGGGCAAAAGAGCATGGCCAATTTTTGCATACCGCTCTACCACTCACGCAAGATACAATCACCGACAAAGATGAAATTACCACTGAGCAACAAACATTTAAAAAAATAATTAATGAAAAATTTGTCAACAAATCAGAAAAAAATGCATCATTTGATGTTATGCTCAATAATGAAAAATGGTTCATTAAATTTGTAGGCCCCGAACGAAGAGCTCACGCTATTTTACATGCAAATAACTTCTTTCAACAATATACTCAATTAACCAAACATTTGACGCGTAAACATACCTATATGACTCCCAGTCATGTAGCAGGTTATTTACGAGCAATTGAAATAATCAAGGCAAAAAAACTAACTAAATTCAAGGTACCTGCAACCTATTTGGCTCAAATTCCCGAAAGAACTGACATAACCACTCAAGTAAATGATGAAAATTGTTTTGTTATACAAGAAAATCTTCCACAAATGGAATTCTTAGACAAAAATTCAAAACTCATAACAGACATTGATGAACACACTCTCTATGAACTCTACACAATTATTAAAGCAGTACCTTTGTGGGATGTAGCTGCAAATCTTTTGTTTGACCAAAATGATGGTTCTTATGCAGTGTGTGATTTAGAACAATCATGGGAAGAACCAGATAAGTTTTTTAATAGAGACGCTGAATTGGTAAAACTAAAAATAAGCAATGGAATTGAAGAATTGGGTCTTCTTATTAAATTAAGTGCCAAGCGGGGATTTGAAGTACATGAACAACATACAAACTTTGTAAAATTCGTTCAAAATGATGATTATTTTCAAAAACTAGGCATTCCGGATCGTATAAAAAAAACACTCATCTTATAATTTTCTACAAATAGAGGCAGGAAATCTCCTGCCTCTATTTTTTGCACTGTTATTGTTTTTATTTTTTCATTCCTTGCAATGTTGCTGTTAGTTGAGTTAACTGATCAAGCAGTTTTTGCATTGAGGCAACAAGAGGTTGCATACCCACTGGGCCTGGCGCGGGTGACGGTGTTGGTGTCGGTGCAATCGCAAAATTTGTAAGTGGTAACGCTTGCGCTTTTTCAAGTGCATTGATAATTCGTTGGAACTTGATCTTCCCCTGTCCGGTTTCTGCTTTCTCTTCCTCGCGCGCCATATCAAGCGCCATTTTTCCACTGATTTGTCCGACCAAATTAGCACCTAATTCAATCAATGCTTCAACAACTCCCAAAGAACCGTTTTTTGCAGCAGCTGCAATCGGGGTGAACCCCGCAACAATACCATTTTTATCAGCACCTGCTGCAATTATCGCTTGTGTAAATTCTTTTGCATTCATATCGCTAATGTCTGAATTCATAGCCACCGCCATTAAGGGTGTATATCCTGTATCAGGATCAGAAAAAGTCGGATTGAATGGTTTTTTAAGCAATGTTCTGATTGCTTCAATATTGCTCTGTGCAATGGCCGCGATCAGATCTGTAGCGTTTTTATTAGCATTAAAAAACTCTGGTCCCGGCATTGGTGGCGCTGATGGCTGCTTTGACTTTGCATCTTGAAGTTTTTTTACTAACGCATCAAGTTTTTTATCACGTGCAATTTTTATTTCAGCATCTGTTACTTGTGCACCATTTGCTAAAAGAAAATCAATAACATCTCCATATCCACCGTTAGCAGCAGCCCATAATGCTGACACACCAAACATATCAATTGCATTTACATCGTTATCGTTAGTGAATAATAATTTCACTAAATCCAAATCACCTTTTTCTGCAGCATTCATAAGTGGCGTTTTACCTACATCATCAGCAATTTTTAATGCACCTGCTGGAAGAACCTGAAGAAAAAACTCAATTATATCTCTATATCTTTTATCAGATTTATTGTAGTTTTTGGTTAAATAACCAAGAGCTGTTGCTCTATCCGGTCCACCTGTATATGATAAAAGACCTGGAAATTGGCCTACGTTGCCCTTATTAATTACCATCTGTGCAATCATATTTTCTTCAAACGGCTTCAGCCATTCTTGTTTTTGCTCATTGGTCATGGCCACCATTGCATTTCCAGAGAATAAACAACTTATAAGTAATATTAATTTAGTTCTCATGTTTTTCCTTTTTTTTTAACTTATTGCCATTATGGCTGTTTTCAATGACTCAATCTGTTTGTTCAGATTGTTCATTGATAGCTGCACACTAGATTGTTGCATTTTTTTCTTAAGCAACTCAATAATTGCTTCCATTTTTTCTTTATTACGTCCCGCTTTTAACTCACCTTGTGCCCACACAAGAACATCAATTGCGCCAGCTTTAGGGTCAGCACCAGCTTGTAAAAGCATATCAACCGCATCTACATGCCCCGCAGTAACCGCAAGCATAAGCGGCGTATGACCTACTTCATTGATTGCATTAACATCACTATTTTCAATTAAAAGACGCAAAAGTTTTTGATTTTCTCGTGAATCAGGGATTGTTTTAAGGAATAACATCAGAGGAGTCATACCTGCTTGATCACGTTGCTCAAAATCAATCATCTTTGGATCAAGTGCAAGAAGTTCTTTAATCAATGATATTCTTTTTTTGATAATTGCACTCAGCAAGCTGCGCCCTCTATTTACACGTTCTTCCTGCTCTCTACCAACATCAGGACGTTCTACCGGTTGCTGATAGCCGATTTTTTCTTCAACTAATTTTAATATTGCACGAGCTTTGCGATTTAATTCGCGCATTGCCAATGTTTCGCGAACACGATCTCGCGCTCTTTCAAGAAGATTTTCTTTAGAAGCGATATCGCCTTTGAGCAGTTCTTTTACTAACTGTTCATTGCTTGCATAAATTGCACCAATGAGCGCAATCTGCTTGTCGGTCAGCAAGCGAACAATATCAGAATATTTTTGCGCCAGTTGCTTATTTTCTTTTTTTACTTTTTCGTTTGCCCGCGGATTATTTATTGCATTTGTTGCTTGTGTTATTTCATTTCGTGCTATTTCAAGCGCAGTTTGACCTTTTTTGTTTTTCAGCTGCACATCAGCACCATGCACAATGAGAAACTCTGCAGCAGGAACTGCGCCGACATTAACCGCAACCATGAGGGGTGTATTGCCATCTTTATCCACAGCATTGATATTGGCACCTTTTGCAACTAATTCGCGCATTAATTTTTGCGCTCGGGCAGTACCAGTGATGGTGCGATATGAGCTAATCAACCACATTAATGGTGTTGCACCCTGTTTGTTATCCTGCACATTAACATCAATTTCATTTGACCCAAAACGTAACAACTTCTCAACTTCATCTAATTGACCAGGAGTGACAATTGCACGAATAAGGTCGACACCTCTTTGTCGAGCAGTTGCGCCTGACTCTTTTTGCATACTATTAAGCAACGGCACAATGCATAACAAACCACTTAACGCTACTATTTTTTTTCGCATCATTTCTCCTTATTTAATTTATTTTTTTTGAGAATATAGAAAAATCTACATCTATTTGCACAAAAAAAACAAGGCAAGCGAACAAATCGCTTGCCTTGAAAATTATTATTCCGTTTTTTATTTTTGCATTCCTTGCAATGTTGTTGTTAATTGAGTCAACTGATCAAGCAGTTTTTGCATTGAGGCAACTAGAGGTTGCATACCCACAGGCCCAGGCATTGGTGAAGGTGTTGGAGTTGGTTGCGGCATTGGTTGCGGTAGTGTTCCACCCAGTTTTTGAATAAATGTGCCATAATCTTGCTTCTTAGAACCAGCAGCGCTCGCGTAAGCTTTCTGAGCCAACGTTAATGCCGTTTCATTTTCTGTATTAATAACCCTCGAGTCTGCACCTTTTTCAACTAAATATTGAGCGACGCCCAACAACCCCTGCTTAACAGCCATTATCAGAGGAGTATCTCCTTCCTCATCAGCAGCATTTAAATTCGCTTTTTTTCCTAAAAACAGGTCAATATCTTTTTTTACTGTTTCGAGTGACGGTACACTTTCAGCAAAATAAAAAATGTATGCAGCAAATGGTGTTAATCCATAGGTACCTTTGAAACTCATATCAATTGGCTCAACGTTAAATGCATTCATAAACGCATCTCTATTTTTAGTTCTAATAGCGTCATAAAGAACTTTAGCATTTCTTTGAGCATCTCCACTTGGAACGGGAATCGGTTCTGGTTCAGGTGTTGGTTGTGGTGCGGGTGCTTTTTCTAGTAATATTTTAACAATTCTATTCAATATAATTTGCTCAGCAAGGTTTTTTGTTTCTTTTTCTAATTTGTTGGCAATTTGTAAAGCCGTCATACCTCGATAATCGCCACTGGTTGCTACTTTATTCACATCAGCTCCAGCATCGATAAGATATCGTGCCCCATTTTCTGTTTTTGTTATAGCAGCACCCATTAGCGGCGTAATTCCTTGATCATTTTCCAAATTAATATCTGCTCCAAATTTTGTAATAAGTGTATCTATAAAATATTTTATAGCGTTTAAATTTTGACTTGAAGCAATTCTGCCAACATACTCGATTAAGATTCCATTCCCTTTGCGTCCACGGTAATTCCCATTTATTTTACCAGCGGGCAATCCGAGTAATTCCACTATTTTATTATTGTCGTTATCCATGATTGCTTTGATAAGATCTTGCGCATATTCATCTGGTGTTCTATCAACTGGAACCGGAACTGGGATTGGTTCAATTCCAATCGCACTTTCGATCATTTTATAAATATTGATAGTAGCTTGCGTTGGACCTGCATCACGAAGTTGTTTTGCATATTCAATTAACGGTTTTCCCTGAAAATCTCTTTTTGCATCGGCACCTTTTTCTAAGAGATATTTAACCGCAAACTCAGACTTATTTTTGATCGCATCACTTAAGGGAGTATTTTTATTATTATCCTCTTCATTTATTCCTGACCGTTTGCCAATAGGACGCTTAAAAATAAGATCAAAAATTTGTTTAAGTTGGTTTTGATTATCTGAAAAACCATCTATTGCCCAATGGAGCGATCCAGCTCCTGCAGCATCTTTTACCGTAATATCTATTTTATCATCAGGCAACTTAAGTAACCCAAGAGAAGAATTGAAATCTTTTTCTTCAAGAGCTTTTAACAATTTTTGACCATTGTTCAGACGAGTTGTTGTACCATCAAGAATTTTAATAATATTTTGATAATCTTCAATTTTTTGATCATCAGTTTCAGCTCGATATCCATCTCGTGCCATATCAAGCGCAGTTTTACCCTGGCTTCGCATGCTTACATCGGCACGTTTATCGAATAATATTTGTACTGCTGGTAAATTGCCATTTCGACTTGCAACCATAAGCGCTGTTACACCGTTATCATTTTCGGCATTGAGCACTCCTTGTGAAAGAGCGTCAATAGCTTGCCTTAACATGTCTGGAGCAAATTTCAAACGCGTAAAACCATCAAGATAAGCCATCAATGGTGTCATACCATCAGTCCCACGATACGCAGGATCAATTTGATTTACATTTTTTAATAATGCTAGTGCTTTTCTGCTGTCACCCTTTCCAACTGCTTCAATAAAATCGGCCGCATTTTTTTGCTTTGGGTCCATGCCGATTAATAGCGAGTGTACACAAATAGTCAGCATTAATAACTTCAGTCTCATCTCTTCTCCTCTTTTAAAAAATATTTATTGCATTTAAATTTCAACGCCCTTTAGATTTGTAAAATTAATTCCTGGCTTTCGCTGCGTTTTTTTAATTGCTGAATATACGATTCATATGTTTTTTTCAAACCGGCACCAATAGAAATTTGTACCCTCCAGCCAAGATTATTTATTGGTGTACAGTCAAGCAATTTTCGCGGTGTACCATCAAGTTGTTTATCAAAAACAATCGCACCTTGGTACCCTACAATTTCTTTTACCATTTGTGCAAGATCACGAATAGTAATTTCCTGCCCACTGCCAATATTAATTAGTTCAGATTGATTATATTTTTGCATTAAGAAAACGAGCGCTCGCGCGCAATCATCAACATACAAAAATTCACGCAAAGCATTTCCTGTACCCCACAAAATAACATGTGAAAGACTCTCTTGCCTTGCATGATCAATTTTTAAAATAAGCGCAGGAATTACGTGCGATCTTTCTGCATCAAACGTATCTCCAGGGCCATAGAGATTGGTGGGCATGCACGCAATAAAATTATTCTTATATTGCTTGCGGTAGGCTTCGATCATTTTTATCCCAGCAATTTTTGCAATTGCATACGGTTCATTTGTTTGCTCTAAGGGACCGGTGAGCAAATGTTCTGGCTGCATTGGTTGCGGGCAGTTGCGCGGATAAATGCATGAAGAACCAATAAATAATAATTTTTTTACTTTCTGCAGATGTGCAGCGTGAATGACGTTTGTTTGAATCATAAGATTGTCGTACAAAAACGTAGCTGGATAATTGTTATTTGCTTTAATGCCACCGACCGTTGCTGCAGCTAAAAAAATATAGGCCGGTTTTTCTCGCGCGAAAAAATTTTCTACCATTTGTTGATTGCGCAAGTCCAGTTCAGTTTTTGTCGCAAAAACCAAATTTATATACCCATGTGCTTTCAACGCACGGACAAGAGCTGAACCAAGCAATCCTTCATGGCCAGCCACATAAATTTTTTCATTTATATTCATTACTTTACTCAAGTTCGACAAAACGATGTGGTGCTTGATAAAATACCGCTCGTTGCGCGCGCAACGATTGTTCAACTACATGTAAATCGTGTTGCACCATTAATGAAACCAATCCACTAAAATCAACAGTTGGTTGCCAACCCAATAGTTGATGCGCTTTTGTTGCATCACCGCACAGCTGCTCAACTTCAGTCGGCCTTAAATACCGTTTATCAACCGCTACTAATGGCAAACTAGTTGCACCAAAACGATTATCGTACGCTTTTTGTTCGACACCAACTCCGTGCCATTCGAGTTTAATGCCAACTTGTTCGAATGCGCATTCAATAAACTCTCGCACTGAATGCATTTGGCCGGTCGCAATAACAAAATCTTGCGGTTTTTCTTGTTGCATCATCAACCACATTGCATACACATCATCTTTTGCATAGCCCCAATCTCGTTTTGCATCAAGATTGCCTAAATAGAGCGTTGTTTGCAATCCGTGTGCAATATGCGCAACAGCGCGTGTGATTTTGCGCGTTACGAACGTTTCACCACGCAATGGAGATTCATGATTAAATAAAATACCGTTGCATGCAAACATGCCATAAGCTTCTCGATAATTAATCGTAATCCAATGTGCATACAATTTAGCAACCGCATATGGAGAGCGAGGATAAAACGGAGTCATTTCATTTTGCTTTTTTGATAAAACTTTACCAAACAGTTCGCTTGTTGAAGCTTGATAAAATCGCGTTGTTTCATTTAAATCTGTCAACCGAATTGCTTCGAGCAAACGCAAAGTTCCGAGTGCATCACACTGAGCTGTGTATTCCGGCGTTTCAAATGAAACTTGTACATGACTTTGTGCCGCTAGATTATAGAGTTCATCTGGCCTAATTTCTTTTATCAATCGAACTAAATTTGTCGTATCGGTTACATCACCATAGTGCAAAATAAATGGCGCATCATGGTTTTCATTTCTATCTTTATATAAATGATCAATGCGACTTGTGTTAAAAGATGAGGAGCGTCGTTTAATTCCGTGTACTTCATAACCCTTAGAAAGCAAAAGTTCGACTAAATATGCACCGTCTTGCCCGGTCACTCCAGTAATCAGCGCTTTCTTCATACGTTCTCACTTTTTTACGTATAGGTGGTACCAAATTTTTGTTCAAGCTGGTGTACCAACTGTTTTACTTTCTCAACTTGCGATCTTTTGACAATTAATAATGCATCGTCTGTTTCAACAACACATAAATCATCAACACCGATTAATCCCACAACTTTTTTATTTGATAAAATTAAATTGTGATTTGCTTCTACGGTAACTACATTGGCTGCTTGTTTGACTGAATGCAGTAATAAAAATGTTTCAATATTGCCAACATCTGACCAGCCAAACTGCACTGGAAGAACATACACATTTTTGCTTTTTTCAAGTACTGCATAATCGATTGAAATAGATTCGCACAGCGCATACGCATTTTTATCGCCCGCATCGTATTTTGCAATATTTTTTAAAATTGAAGGTGCATAGGTGGTAAAATCATTAATAAATGAACGAACGGTGCCACAAAAAATGCCAATATTCCACAACAGGTGCTGACTTTTGACATAGTGCTCGGCGGCATTTTTATCAGGTTTTTCGTGAAATCGCACCACCGAACACACTGCGGTTTGTCCCGTTAATGGAATCGGTTTGTATTCTATATAACCATAGCCAGTTGCCGGATGAGTCGGGTGCAAACCAAGTAACGCAATTCCTTCATGATGCGCGGCAAAAGTTGCAGCAGTATTAATGTTTTCAATAAATTGATGAGAATCGGCAACAAAATGATCAGCTGGAGTAAATACAATTACTGCATGCGGATCAATTTTTTGTATAAATAAACAGGCAAGTGCAATTGCAGGTGCGGTGTTGCGCGAAATTGGTTCTGCGATAATGTGTCCAACTCGAGCACCAACTTTTTTTGCAATTTCTTTTTCTTGTTGTGCGGTGGTAATAATAATGAGTTGCTCTCGGGGTATATAGTGCACAAAACGATCAATTGTTTGATCAAGCAATGAACTTCCGTTCGTAAATGGCAGCAATTGTTTTGGTCGCGCGGAGCGACTCAGTGGCCACAACCGTTCCCCTTTTCCTCCTGCAAGAATCACGACATAGACGGATGGTTGCATAATTGAAGCCTTATTTTTTTTTGCTATTAAACAGGCGATCATACCACAGCGAACAAAACTTTTTTGCAGCTTCAGTCATAATATGTGTTGATAATTTTGATTCACCATGCAAACGGTTTTGTGCCTGAATTGGAATTTGGCCGATTTCAAGTCCTGCTTTTTTGAAAAAATAGATAGATTCCATGCAAAATGAAAATCCACGAGAATCGAGATTTTCAAAAATGGCTGGATTAAGCGATGAAACTCGATACAACCGATATGCACCAGTACAATCGTAGGGCATACCAAGACACGTACGAATCATCCACCGCCAAAAATAAGTAAACGGTAAACGTAATTTACCCCATCCACTCATACCGCCACCGCTGATGTACCGTGAACCAATAACAATATCATTATTGGTTTCGTGGGCCACTAGTTGCGGAATATATTTAGGGTCATGCGTAAAATCGGCATCCATGGTAATAAGAAAATTATAATTATTTTTGCGTGCGTAGCGAAAAGCCTCGATATGTGCTGTTCCGAGTCCTAATTTTCCGGATCGATGCAACACCTGCACACAACTATCAAGCGCTGCAATGTCGTCTAATACCTCACCAGTGCCATCGGGAGAATTATCATCGATAAAATAAAAATCTATTGGTAATTGCAAACTTTTAATCGCTTTATAGAGCAGCGAAACATTGTCACGTTCATTGTAGGTCGGAATCGCAACGAGAATTGTATTTTTTTGTACCATGCATAGTTCCAATGAGGTTCAGACGATATTTTTTTACTTACTACCACTATACCAAGCGCCGCAAAAAAAGCAGCCTTCAACTTTTCTCTCTTTCAAGCAGTAAATTCTCTGCTACCACCACCTGCACAGGCAAGTTGATCAACAACAAGCGTAATATGCGCGACCTTATATAAACGTTCAATAGTAATTGGCGGTGTAAATTTTTCTTTTTTTAATTGTGCAAAGAATTGTGCCAATAAAAATTCATGCCCTTTGTCTGGAGCGTTGGTAGTTTGATTAAATGAGCGAGACAATCCGTGACCAGTTAATGTTTTATAATCATCCATAACGATCGCTTTTGAATCAAAAAAAAGTTCCATCCGTTCTTTTCCAAGTTGTGAATGACCGAGCGCCGTGTACAACAGTGTACACACCGATCCATCAGCAAAACTAAATTGCGCACTAAAATTATCGGTAGGAAAAAGATCGTCAGTTGATGGTTTTATCGATTCAACTGAAACAGCAACGGGAAATGAATCGGTTAAATAACAAAACAAATCAAAAATATGGCACGCTTCTCCAATAATGCGCCCTGCTCCAACTTCGGTTTGAACCCAATGATCTTTTGGAATAAAACCAGCGTTCATACGATAGTGAACCACCAGTGGAGAAGTTCGTTTTACAATACTTTTTTTGATTTTTTGCATGAATGGTGCAAATGAACGATTGTAATCAACGCAGAAAGGTATTTGTTGATGTTTTTTTAAAAAATCGTACATACGTTCAAGTTGTTCAAAATCGGTAACCATCGGTTTTTCTAAAAATACTGCCTTGCCACGTTCAAGTGCTTGCAGCGCTTGGTCACAGTGATATTTATGCGGAGAAGCTATGACAACTGCATCAACTAAATCACGCTCAAATAAATAATTTTCGTGCGTAAATGAACCTTGTGCTTGATACAAATTTGAAATATTCATGCTCGAAGCTACATTTGGTTCGACAACTGCGTTAATTTTTACATTTTTCATGCGTGCAATAAAAGGAAGCAATTTTATTTTTGCAAATCCACCAGCACCAATAACACCGACTCGCAACGTATCTTTTACCGCAGGAATAAATTTAATTTCTTGTGCATCAACTATACTATTTTTTTGCTCTTGAATAATTGGTGCGTCTTGAGCATTCGACACAAAATCAATAACAACGCCAATTGCTTTTTTTTCTCTCAAGAGCTTATAACCGTCAGCTGCTTGATCGGCAGGCAGCAACGCATCCATGAGCGGCTGCATCGTAATTTTTTTTGATTCAAGTAATGAAACAAACGCCTGCATATTTCGATTTTCAGTCCAACGAACGTAGGCATAGGGATAGTCAATGCCTTGTTTTTCATAACTTGCATCGTAGCGTCCCGGGCCGTATGAACACGAAATTAAAAAATCGATCTCTTTTTCATAAAGCGGTGCTCGTTCAAGACCAAGGCCAACATCACCTACAACAACAACTTTCCCTTTTTTTCGCGTCATTTCCATCGCTTGTTGAACTAACTCATTACTGCTGGTTGCTGCAGTAATTAAAGTACAATCAACACCATGGTGCCCAGTAAGTGATGCAATTTCATGGGTCACTGTTTGGTCTGCGCTATTAAATATATAATCGGCGCCAAATTTTTGTGCCAACTCCAACCGCTCTTGAATTAAATCAACACCAATAACAATACATCCTGCATTTTTGAGCAACTGCACCGTAATTTGGCCAAGTAATCCAAGACCGACAACAGCAACAAAATCGCTAAGTTGCGGTTGAGCGCGACGAACTCCTTGCAATGCAATAGCCCCAAGTGTGGTATAGCTTGCTTCTTGCAAAAATTCAGCATCTGAAACACAAACCACCAAATTTTCAGGAACGCATACAATATCTGCATGGTTGGCAAGTCCAGCACCCGCACACGCTACGTAATCGCCTGAACGAAATTTGGTAATTTTTTTTCCAACCGCTATTACTTTTCCTGAACATGAATAGCCAAGTGTTTGTAAATTTCCTTGCAATCGCTCACGAATGAGCGCTTTTGTCCCTTGAATTCCATGAGTTGCAATCGATTGCAAAACTTTAGCAACTTTGATCGGAATATTTGAAAGCAACATGCTTTTTTTAGTAGAACCTGCAATAGTGGCATTTTCTGTTCCAGGGCTGATGCATGAATAATGAACTTGCACCATTACCAAATGATCATCAAGTACCGGCTCACAAACTTCTTTGAGAGTAACAACGCCCTGATCAAGAAATACCTGTCTCATA
>CAZUJC010000006.1:34013-43165 GCA_964620245.1 uncultured Pseudomonadota bacterium
GCAGGCGATTCACGCATATCATCAATATCAGGTTTATAAGTAAGCCCGAGCACAAGCACCGTACAGCGGGTTCCATTCTTTTTTTTCCATTTTTCAACTTCATGGTGAACTGCCTTGATCACCGCATGTGGTTTTTGATCATTCACTTCGCGTGCTTTTTTTAATAAACCGGTATGTTCAGGAAATGTTTCGATTAAAAACCATGGATCAACTGCAATACAATGACCACCAACCCCGCATGATGGATTTAAAATTTTTACTCGCGGATGTTTATTTGCAAGTTCAATTACTTCAAATGGATTAAGATTCATTTTGTAGGCCATTGCAGCGACTTGATTTGCAAACGCAATTTGTGCATCACGCGAACTATTTTCAACTAATTTTACCATTTCAGCAGTTGCCGCATTTGTTAAATACAACGGCCCGGTGACAAACTGTTTGTAGAATTGTTTTGCGGCATGGATCGATTCTTGATTAATGCCGCCAACAATGCGCGGATTATTAATTAACTCTTTAAAAATGTTGCCCGGCAAAACTCGCTCGGGACAATGCGCTACGAAAAAATCAATTCCTGCCTGCATTCCTGTTTCACGACTCAGCACACGCGCTAAATGATCAGTGCTTCCCACTGATACGGTTGATTCCAAAACAACAACATCATTTTTTTTAAGCACCGATGCAACCGTCGCACATGCGCTCCATACATATGATAAATCAGCTGTTTTGTCTTCATTAAATGGTGTTGGTACCGCTATAATAAAATAATCGGCTTGTTCAATCTGTGTTGTTGCACGAAATCTTTTTGAATTAAGCGCTTCTGCTAATTTTTGAACAATTTCCGGTTCTTGAATGACTGGATCGCATAAATTTATTCGATTGACTCTTTCAGCATCAATATCATAACCCACAACATCAAATCCCGCTTGTGCTGAAATAATTGCGGTTGGCAAACCAATATAACCAAGCCCAACGACGCATACTTTTTTCATAAGATGTCCTTTTTTTAAATTGATGCGTGCTTCTGTTGCACGGTAGATTGCGATACATATTTTTTATTTACAAAAATTTCTTGAAAAATATTCACAATTTTTTCGCACGCAGTTCCATCACCATAAATCGTATTATTCGTGGGTTTTGTATGCCCAGCGCCTGCTTGCTCGCGCATATGATTTAATACCTGATCATAATTGGTGCCAACTAATTTTGCATTTCCACTCAAAACCGCCTCCATGCGCTCAGTTTCATTGCGCAAAATGAGCACCGGTTTTCCCAAACTCACTGCTTCTTCGCAAATACCACCCGAATCGGTAGCAACCCAATCTACTTCGAGCAGAAGATACACAAGATTTGCATATGAAAGTGGTTTACACAAAACAATGTTTTCACTTTGTGTAAGATCCACCTGCTCAAGTGCCCTGAGAACTGCAGGATTCGGGTGATACGGGTAGAAAAACAAAATATCGGGCCGTTCGCCTGCCATTTTTTTTACAGCAGACACTATATTTACTATCCCTCCACCAAACGATTCACGGCGATGTGCTGTTAGTAAAACCAATTGTTCAAATTTTACCTTTTTTTGTGCGACCAACTCTTTTAAGCGTTGTTCCACAATTAATTCATTTTTTTTGAACTTTTCACGCATCAAATAAAGAGCATCAACTACCGTGTTTCCGGTCACCATAACCGATGATCGATCAATCTGTTCTGCCAACAAATTACTCGCCGCCAATGCAGTTGGTGCAAAATGAATTGATGCCAACGTACTAATTGTACGACGATTAAATTCTTCAGGAAAAGGGGATTGAATTGAATTGGTGCGCAACCCTGCCTCTAAATGCGCAACCGGAATGCGAAGATAAAAAGCACCTAGCGCTGCCGCCATGGCTGTTGTTGTATCACCTTGAACCACTACCCATGAAGGAGAATGCTTGAGCAAGACCGATTTTATGTTTTCAAGAGTTGCGGAAGTAATATGAAACAAATCTTGACCAGGTTTCATCACCGAAAATTCAATATCTGGCTGCACATCAAAAATAGTAAAAACTTCTTGCAGTAGTTCGTGATGTTGGTTGTTGCTACACAACAAAACCGGAAGATGTGCTTTTTTTAGAGCATGATAAAGCGGGATCATTTTGATCCCTTCAGGACGTGTGCCAATAACCAGCAAAATAGAACCGCTCATCCTCTTACTCCATCTTTGAATGCTCATACCTGACGCATCTAAGATTTATGCTTTTCAAGATATCAGATACCAAGATGTTGGCAAGCAAAACAAGATTCACCTTTTTTTGCGCTCTTGCAAAAATTCTTTTATCTTAAGAAATTGGGTAATTTCTTTTTTTGTGATCAAAGGGTGTTATGGCAATTTTTTCTGACAGGAAAGTTTTCAAAAAGCAGCTCGACAATGGCATGACAGTTTTGGTCAGACCAAATCATTTAATTCCAAAAGTTTCGTTGCAATTGTGGTACAACGTCGGTTCAAAAGACGAACAAACTGGACAGCGCGGGATTGCACATTTAATTGAACATATGATTTTTAAAGGAACAAAAAAATTATCTGAATCTGATATTAATATGATCGTTAATAAATTATCCGGAAGTTGTAATGCATTTACTTCATACGATTACACCGGTTATTTATTTGATATGCCAACACACCATTGGCATGAGGCACTGCCAATTATGGCAGATTGCATGCGCAACTGTACCTTCAGACAAGAGTTTTTGAACTCTGAAATGAAAGCGGTTATCCAAGAACTAAAAATGTACCGCGACAATTACCCTTCTGTGCTCATCGAAGCATTAATTTCAGCCATTTTTCCTGATCATCCATATCATTTTCCAATTATTGGTTTTAAACAAGATTTGTGGAATTTAAAACGAGATCCTCTCCAATCGTTCTATCAAAAACATTATCTTCCCAATAATGCAACCTTGGTTGTAGTGGGTGATATTGAACCTGATGCTGCTTTTGCACAAGTAAACGACAATTTCAAATCCATAAAACCCGATCTTTCATACAAAAAAGCAGAATTTTATCACCATCTTGATTTATTGACACAATCAATTACTTTGTATCGCGATGTACAACAACCGATGGTCATGCTTGCCTATGTTGTTCCCGGTGCGCGTGCAAATTTAGATTATCCGCTTGATGTCCTTTCATGGATTCTTGGTTCGGGCAAAAGCTCACGTTTACAAAAAAAATTAATCGATGATCTTCAACTGGTTACAGAACTTGACACCTTTACGTACGATCTTTTTGATTACGGTGTCTTTTTTATTTATTTCCAGCCAAAACAAATTGACGATATTGATATGATTATTCGAGTCATCAATGATGAACTTGATTCAATTGTTACCAACGGCATTAATACACGAGAAATGCACCGAGCAATAAAAAAAGCTCACGTTGATTATTTAAGTGTTTTAGAATCGAATCAAAAACAGGCTTATGTTATTGGTCAGTCATATTTAGCAACCGGCAACGATCAATTTTTATTTACCTACCTTGATTATCCTTCAGAGCAACTAGGTCAAGTAATAACCAGTTTAGTATCAACCTACTTACGACCGTGCCTCATGCATCAAGGAACTATTTTACCAATCAAAGAACAAGACAAAGATATGTGGTTGGTCATCCAACGCGAATCTGATGCAGAAGATGAAAAAGTGCTCAAGCAAATTACACGCGATGTTCCGGTCGAACAAGGTTCACACGTGCACACTGTGGCAACACAACAGCCAAAATCGTTTAATTTTCCGCACCCTCAAAAAATAGAACTCTCAAACGGTTTGACCGTTCTTTATTACCACAATCCTAATATTCCTACGATCGATGCACTCCTTACACTTAAAGGTAAAAGTTATTACGATTCAGAAAATCAGCAGGGATTAATTAGTTTCATGAGTGGATTATTGGACGAAGGCACCGAACAACACCCTGGAACCGAATTTTCTCAAGCACTCGAATCGCACGGAATGAGCCTCAGTTGTTCAGCCGGCTATATTACTCTTAATATGCTCAGTGCCGATTTTCAACGCGGTCTTGAGCTGTTCAGAGAGCTTCTGAGCGGATGTTCATTTGATGAAGATACGATCGAAAAAGTAAGGGAGCAGTTAATTTCCGATATTAAAGATTATTGGGACAACCCTTCAGAATTTGCTATTCAACTGGTCCGCGAACAAGTATATAAAAATCATCCTTACAGCAAAAAAACAATGGGTGATGTTGCTACCATTCAAAAAATGAGTCGCGAAGTTCTCGTTAATGCGTACAAAAACTTCATTACCCCTGAGCAAGCAGTTTTAACCATAGTTGGTGATTTAGAAGCGTACGATATTAAGACACTTCTAGAAAAAACAATTGGTACCTGGAAAGGTCCCCAAGTACCATCAATCGCATTTCCACAATTGCAAGAAGTCAATGCACAAGAAATTGTGTTTCCAATCAACCGTGATCAAATTGTACTTTGTTTTGGTGGGCTTTCTGTATCACGCAATCATCCAGATTTTGATAAGATTTTATTATTCGATCAAATTTTTACTGGCGGAGTGCTTGGTTCTATGAGTTCACGCTTGTTTCAGTTACGTGAACAATCTGGTTTATTTTATACTATTGGCGGTTCACTCTTACATCATGCTGACGAGCAACCGGGAATGATTTTTATTAAAACAATTGTTTCTCTTGATCGCCTTGAAGAGGCAGAACAAGCAATCTTAAAAACCATCGACGCCGCTACCGATCAAATAGAACAACATGAACTTGAACAAGCACGGAATGGTTTGATTAATTCAATGGTTGATAATTTTGAGTCAAACGGATCAATTGCTGCAACCTTCTCACTTCTGGAACGGTTCAAATTGCCCGCTGATTATTTTGATAAACGACCAGAACAATTGCTGAAAATTACTGTAGATCAAATTAAAACAGCCGTTAAAAAAATATTAAATAGCAGCTCACTTATTCGATTAAAAATTGGAAGAATGTAAAACACTGAGTCAAAAAAAGGTTGAGGTAGAATGGCTTTTTTTAAAAAAACATTTTTTTTGTGTTTAATTTTTTTTACACACTGTGATGCGACGATACCAACAGTTGAAAAAAAACAACTTGATAATGGTTTAACAGTTCTTGTCGTTCCGATCGACACATTACAAAAAGTTTCAATGCAACTTATTTACCCGGTCGGATCAAAACATGAAGACTTAACCGAAAAAGGGCTTGCACATTTAATTGAACACATGATTTTCAAGGGAACAGAAACGCTTTCTGAAAGAGACATTCCTCTCATTACCAATCTTTTATCGGGCGAGTGCAATGCATTTACCTCCTTTGACACGACCCGCTATTTATTTAATCTCCCATCTTATTATTGGAAAGAAGCATTACCAATCATGGCCGATTGTATGCAAAATTGCACGTTCAAAGAAGAGCTTTTAAACAGCGAGCTAAAAACAGTAATTCAAGAAATGAAAAATGATCGTGACAATTACGAACGCGCTTTGATCCAAAAATTCATCACCTCAATTTTTGCGGGTCATCCGTACCACTATCCTGTTATTGGTTTCAAACATGATTTATGGAATTTATCTCGTGAACGGTTAGCACAATTTTATAAAACTCACTATTTCCCTAATGATGCGACGCTTGTCATTGTTGGCAATGTTGATCCTCAAGAAGCTTTCCAATTAGCTGAACAACATTTTGGATCAATTAAAAAAGATGAAGAGTTCCAACCAATACCAGCTCATTTAATTCCTGATATTTGTGTACAATCTGTTACTTTATATCGTGATGTGCTTTCTCCCTATGTACTTCTTGGGTTTATTACTCCTGGATTTATCGCTCAACAACATCATTTGATTGAAATAATTCATCGTGCTCTAACTGGTGGCAAAACAACACGTTTGAACAAAAAATTAGTTGATGATTTACAACTGGTAAGCTCTGTTGGTAGCAGTTCTTTCGGCCTCTTTGATCACGATCTTTTCATGATTGTAATCAGACCAAATAATCAAGAAGATATCGATTCAATTATTGCAATTATCAATAATGAACTTAAAGATATTGCAGTAAATGGACTGACCGAAGCTGAGCTCAATAAAATCAGTAGACAATTACAATCAGACCACTATGATTTAATCGAAAACAATGAAGCGCAAGCAACACTGATCGCCCAAACCTATGCAGCACTTGGTGAATGGGAATATGCATTTAAGGATCACTGGCATGATCGCAAACAATTAAGCGATGATATTAAAGATTTTGTTTCCAAGCATTTGCGCCCGACAGTGATGCATAAAGCACTTTTGCTGCCAATTGCCGCACCTGAAAAAGAAAATTTATTGCATCTACAGGAAAAATCGGACGCAGAAGATGCAGCAGTACTTTCTGGAAAAATACGCATTTGCCCCGTTGAGCCGCCTCAGTATGCGCTCAATTTAAAAATCGCCAACCCTGAACAGCCACATTTTCCGGTTGCCCACTATTTTATCTTGAACAATGGACTGACGGTTTCGTATCACCATCGACCATTTGTGAAAAAAATTGCTGCACTTCTTGAACTTAAAGCATCCGGGCAATATGATAGCACAGAACTTCCAGGATTATACCGCATGATGTGCTCAATGCTTTTTGAAGGCGGTACTCATCGACACACCGCGGACGAATTGGCTGAGCAGTTTGAATCAAGTGCAATAAGATTTTCAGTAACCCCAGGTCTTATAGAAATAAACACGTTAAGCGAAGATCTGCAAAAAGCGCTTAATTTAGCGACAGAAATTCTCACACAACCTCGTTTTGATGAAGCAGTTTTAGACAAAATACGTAATTGGGCATTAGAAACTTACAACAAATTTATCACCAATCCTGTGGCAGTAACTCGCCACATGCTCACGCAAGAAATATTTAAACAACATCCTAAAGCCAAAAATCTTCTGGGTACACCGCAAAGCATCCAAGCTATTACACAAAAAGATATTGTCGAATTTTTTCAAACAAATATTAGCCCACGCGGCGCACAATTATCGATTGTTGGCGATCTTACAGGATATGATATTCCTCAACTGCTTGAACAAACGTTGGGCACCTGGCAAGGGCCGGAAGTACCAGCTTTAGAGAAAGAACAACCGGAACCAGTTTCACCCAAAATAGTTAAACATTATATGCAGCGTGATCAGGTTGCACTCTGTCTTGGAGGACTTTCAGTCGGCCGATTGCACCCAGACTATGACAAGCTACTTTTGTTTGATCATATTTTTGGAGGCGACATGAATTCTCGCTTATTTAATTTGCGAGAACAAACTGGTGCTTTTTATGACATTCGCGGATCGCTGCTCGCAAGCGTTGAAAAAGATCTCGGCCTATGGATAATCATGACTCATGTTTCAACCGACCGGCTAGAAGAAGCTGAACAATTAATAAAGAATAGCATTGAAACAATGGTTGATAGTATGACCGAAAATGAGCTTGTAGCCGCAAAACGATCTATTTTGCTCAGACCAAACGATCTATTTTCTACCAACGTCAGCACAGCCCAGGGTTTTCTTTTTCTTAAAAGGTACAATTTACCTGATGATTTTTTTGCACAACGACACGAAGCAATCAATGCTCTTTCGCTTAAAAAAGTAAAAGAGGCGGTAAAAAAAGTTCTCAATAAAGAGAATATGATTATTATAAAAATTGGCAGAGTTTGATAAAGGTCTCTGGCAACCAACTTTTTGTTGTAATTGTAAATTCGTAAAAAGGGCTACAATCCTGTCTATTGAGCACAAACAGCGCTCAAATACTCTTTTAGTCACATTTTTTAAAAAATGTGCTATAGTGGATAATTGCTAGAAGATAATCAATTTTTTTAAGAGTACGTAGCAAGCTTTAAGCAAAATTGCTGCTTCTTGCAACAAGAAAACTGGTTACATTCTCTGTTTTTAATAGTTTTGAACAATTTAATAAGCAAAATATTTCAAGCTGTATAAAATTAGGTGTATAGTAATAAAACTACATGCTTAATTTCCTCTTTTGTAGGAAGATAGATGGCAAAAGTTATAATTTTTACCAGTCACGGTGGCGGGGGACACATTTCCGCTTCAAATGCAATCATTGAACATTTGAAAGATGAACATGAAGTTTCAGCCATTGCACTGTTTCGCACCGTTCTTGAGCCTATGGACCCGGTCCGTTTTGCAACCTTTAATAAAACAGATTGCGAAGGGCTCTATAATTTTTTTCTCAGAAAAAAATGGACCCGACTTTTAAATATGCTCTGCCTTATGGGTTTATGGACATTACCTTTGAGTCGACGAAAAGTAATCCAACTAACCACTGCCTATTTAAAAAAAGAAAAACCTGATCTTGTTATTTCGGTGATTCCTATTTTGAATGGCGTTCTCAATACTATTTGCCGCTCCCTCAACATTCCTTTTTTGATCGTGCCAACCGATCTTGATACCTCAACATTTATTCATAATATTGATGCATTAGAGTCTGATAAACTATTTGTTGGGCTTGCATTTAACGACCCGGCTATTTGGAAAATTGCTGATAAAGCCACGATTTTCAAACGACAGTGTGGCGTTATGGGATTTCCATTACGACAATCATTTTTTGAATCAAAAAACATTCCTTTGCTCAAAAATGAATTACAGGTACCCGCAACAAAACCGGTTATTTTTATGCTTATGGGAGCGGTTGGTTCTGAAATAATTTACCGTTATGTCCTAGAGCTTTGCACCCTTGAGCAACCATTTCATCTTATTATTTGCCTTGGACGCAATGAACAATTGCGCACAAAACTGAATGCAATAGTTCTCCCTGCGCATATCACGATTTCAATTATCGGTTTCACCGAAAAAATTGCTGATTTAATGGCAATTTCAGATTTTTGTATCACAAAAGCAGGTTCTGTGAGTGTCTGCGAAGCAATCTATATGAATAAACCGTTGCTGCTTGATTGCACAGGTAAAAGTTTGATGTGGGAAGATTTAAACATTCATTTCATCAGTAATCATAAATTTGGCGCAGCAATTCGGCGGTTTAAAGATCTCAAAAAACAAGTATCTTCTTATCTTCTTAATCCTCAACTCGTGCATGCAACCGCGCAACGTATTGCAAACTTTAAAAAAGATAATTTTTCACATACAATAAAAACGGTAGT